>JAIPEF010000139.1 GCA_021737265.1 Desulfocapsa sp.
ACCGAAAATGCCCTTTTTCCCCAACTCTTCGTTGCTTGTGAAAAATAATGCTCGGAATATTATGTATATGCCTGTGCTTATTTTTCACAGATGCCTCGATTTGAGAAAAAATGTCTATTCTCGGACAAGCTCCTAGAAGAAAACTACAAATAAAATTGAAATGTAACTGCTTAGCAGCCCTTCCCCCTATAAGACATCGGCAAACTGAGGCTTCAACTTCCGAAAAATCAATGCTCCACCAACAAAAACAATTGAGGATACTATCCAGAAATACAAGGTAAGCAGGGGATGTTCCCAAAAAGGTTTAAAATAAATAAAGGTCTCCCGGTACCCCTGCACAACATAAAACATAGGGTTTAACTTGAGCAATAATTGGACCTTGGCAGGCATCATGTTGATATCCCAGAAAATTGGTGTTGCCCAGAACCCAACCTGGATTGCAACTCCTGCCACCTGGCCGACATCACGCAGAAAAACATTCAGTGCGGATACTGCCCAGGCAAGACCCAAGGCAAGGTACGCCATACAGATGAGATAATAAAAGAACTGGAAATAATAGAAACTGACCGGCATCTTTTGAAAAAGGATTAACACCAGCAGAACAACAAGAAAAATACCATGGGTTACAAAACTTGAGAGAAGTTTTATTACCGGAAGGATCTGGGATTGGAATAGTGTTTTTTTGACAAGATGACTGTTGGCAATAATGACTGCAGCAGAGCCCAGAACAACATCAGAAAACATAAACCATGGAGCCATACCGGCTGTCAGCCAGACAACAAAGGGAACGTTATTCAAGGGTTGAGAACGGAACCCAATGCTAAAAACAAACCAGAACACCGTTATCATGACCAGGGGATGGATAAAGGTCCAGACAAATCCAAGTAAAGAACCCACATATTGAGTGGCCAGTTCTCTTCTTGTCATGGAGACAATGAGGTTCCTCTGAGAAAAGATCAGCTTAAGGAATTCAATAAAACGTGTGATCAATTGGTATTACCTTAGCAAAATCCGAGGAGAATATTCAAAACAGACGGTGTAAGTCCTTGCTGATTTGAATCTGTCTTTTCTACTGATACTCTTTACCGTGGCATCTCAGGTTAGAGTTTGCCCTGCTTCATACTATGCCTGCTTTAAATCTTTCACAAGGGCTGAAAAAGGAAGATACGGGAAGGATGCTTGCTTATGGAGTATCATAATTCAGTAAAAGCATCATCCACGACAGATTTATAGGTTTTTCAGGGGTGGTAAATGTTTTTGTATCACCATAATAGACAGTTCCATCAAGTATCGAGACCATCCGGTAATAATACAGCGTTTCAAATTGCAAGCCTTCTATCTCGGACGTAACAGCAAGACCTGCAAAAGCATTCCCGCTATCAGGAGTGGACTGCACCTGTATAGTTTCCTCCATGGTGGCATCAACTCCATATTCGAAACCCACTCCCAAAACATCCCCATTTGCTGTCGCGAAACCGTTTAAAACAGCCATCGCAGTTTTCCATGTATCCTGAACCGCTTCAGCATCACCGGTGGTTAAGTGAATATTATAAAAAGGTCCGAACCAGATTCTGGCCATAGCATCGTAGCCATACTGGGTCGGGTGGAGATTGTCACTCCCCACATATGCCCCCCAGTTATCTATCATACCACCATGGAGATCCACAACTTTAAAACCATTCTGTTGGGCAACAGATGTAATTAAATCGTTGGTATAATAGAGGTCCTTTCCAGCACCTCTTTCATCCGGAGGCAGAGTTGCAATAATTGAATTCATCCCACGGGCACGACCTTTCTCAGCCATAATACGTAAATTAGTGGCCGTTGATTCAGGAGAAATCCCGGCAAAAAAATCATTAGTCCCTTCCAGTATCAGCATATAATCCGCACTCCCCTGGGCATCCAGGGCATTATCAACGGTTCTGGAATCGACCCACTCACACTCTTCAATGGGCTCGCCGGTAACAGGATCCTCGCCGATTGGTACGCAGATATCTTTCCCACCTTGCAGGGCCTGTAATGTCGTCTCTCCACCTAGTCCCCAATTGTATACCTGGACACTTCTGCCCACAAGGCTGAAAAGATACTCCAGCTGCGGTTCGTAACCGCCAACCCGTCTTCCATTCCCTAAGTCAGGTTGCACCCACAGGCCCATGGTCAGACTGTCACCAAAGGCCATCATGCTCTCCGCAGGACTTTTCACAGGGACAAGCAGACACCCTAGAAAGCAAATCCAGATACACTGTTTGAGAAATATTTTCATAGAATACTATTACAGTAAAAGAACAATAGTGTTTTGATAGAAGGCTCACCCTTCATGATAAACAGTTTTTTATGAAAAACTACTTTCGAGACTGTCGTACATGCATTTTTGCCTTGGCTGGATCAGGAACAAAATCGGGCAGTCGAGGATAGGCTATAAAATTCCCCTCCCCTTTTGATTGGAGGGCCATCTTTCTTTTTGTACCTTGGTTCTCTTGCCACTTCCCTTCAATAAAGGAGCGGGAAACGGTAACATATTTCTCTCCGTTAAAACCCTGCCACCGGACACTCAGCACCCCATGGCTATCCATGGATAAAACCGGTAAAAGATCAGGAACATCATTGGCGGCTGCAACGAGCTCCGGTTGACTCCATTGGCCATCCACCCATCGTGACCAGAAGATTTCATCATCATTGCCATCAAACCCTGCCCACACTATCCAGGGAACATCCTCCTGGTCAACAACTAATGACACCGCAGTGTTGGATCTCATTCCAGTATCAATAGTTCTGGGCTGGGTCCAGTCATTACCTGACCTGAAAGTATACATAAGTGAGATGGTATTATTCTGCTTACTGGACCAGACCACCCAGGTACGGCCATCTCCACCCTTACCGGTACTTGGCAGGTAATCGAGGCTATTGCCCTCGCTCAACTGAACAGGGTGTTCCCAATTCCCATCGACATAACTGCTGAAATAAATCTGCTCCTGCTGACCATCACTATCTGACCAGGCAAGTGAAGCCGTCATCTCTCCATGTGACACACCTGGTAATACTATAATACTATACAGTAGGAGTATTGGGATAGCAGAGAGTACATTGAGGTACATATTTTTCTTCATACATTTATCTCACAGGAGACAATTATCATAAATGGGAATCAACAGGAATGGGGATCTAATCTCAAAATCAGTAAAACCCTTGAGATCAGGTGGGGTGGGTATGAGGCAAGTTTCAAGACTTCTGTCTCTACTGCTGAAAAAATCATTCCCCCGTACTCTTTACAGAAAAAGACCTCCTGTGAAAAGTACGGGGTAATTGCTTGTACTATGTTGTTGGAGCATTTCCATAATCAGTACGCAGCAACAGGCTGACCCCGGCCATGGGCGGGCCTTCTACCTCAACCGTCACCGATTTTGATGGCCGATCGCCTACAGCAGTGCATTCATTCTCTGCCGTAAGGGTGAAGGTATTGGTTTTCTCAAGGAGTAATTGAACACCATCAAGAACGGGATACCCCTCTGGCTGTTCAGCATACTCTCCAGTGGCGGCATCCAGCCTGACACGGTCACCATTTGAAATATTCCAGGAGAGTTCCACATTATGATCTTGCTTTGCTCCGAGCAAGCCATTCTTTCCAAATGGAACAGTACTCGGCGTAGCGGTAAAGCTAATAATCTCTGGAGGTCCTTCACAGGATGGCGGTGGATATCCAGCTGGACCAAACCATTCATATTTCACAACATTTGTGCGTTGCTCTGAGCTCCCACCACTGTAATCTCTGGAAATACCGGTAAGGAAAAAATAGTACTCTGTTCCCGCACGTGGCTTCCACCCGGAACCGCAAAGGTCACCAATGGCATCATAGTGCTTACATTGCTGACCAACACCCATGTAATCCCATGGCGAAGAGATCCAGGCTCCACCACATTGAAAGATAATATGAGCATTTGCGTTGACATGCCCATCCGGAGAATACCATGAACTTCCAATATCATTCTCCATACAGAGTGAGTCTCCAACAATCTCCACTGAAGACAATGTCCGTGTTGCCGACCAGCTGGAAATATCAAAAACATTCCCGGTAAAAACGAGTTGTTCCCACGGTACAGGAAGTTCATCCTTCGGAACCCCTGCAAAAGCTACTCCAGCAGATATAAATAGAGATACACCTGTCATCACAACCAGCCGTGCCAATCGACGATGATTACAAACTTTCCTGGATTTTCTCATAGTACACACCTCAAAAAAAAAATGATTTACGATTAAACTTTATACACAAGAATTGAACGTGGAGTTCAATCTATATTAAGCACCTAATTAGTTATAAATAAGCAACATTACTATCAGCCTGAAATTGGGTTCATAGCTTCACTGGTGGGGTGGCAACCAGACAGAAACGACACAAAAACCAGCGGAACACTTTATCGCAGAATTAATTTTTCAGTATACACCAGATAAAATGAAGATTACAATAACTTTTTCTCCACTAATTCCTGCCTTAATAAATACATCCAACAGTTGTCTGGAAAGGACCACTTTTCCTTGAATATCGTACTGCGGTCATACCAGCCATTCTGCCAGTTCAAATCGTCACAGAACAAACGACATCGCCCAATTCGTTCGAAATTACTTCCAGATAGACGACAAAAGAAAAGAAACTGCTCAACTTTTTTTTATTCTCTCTGCCTTTACATAAAAATTAGTGCGCAGAAAATAAGGCAATTTATCAATGTTAACAATTTTCAGCAGAAAAACACCAAGGCTTCCAAGATAGGAACGCACCTTTTCAACAAAGAACTCTGTCACTATGGGAATATCATAATATTCTATTAAAAACTGGTGATTCCGGAAGCGTTTTTTTAGTTCGAAATAACTGTGTAAAGAACAATGCTCGCCCTTCCATGAAGTCAGACTTTTCCAGCGAATAGTCTCAAAAATAACGTTTGTCCATTTATTCGGTGTTTGAATCAGATAGGCACCATCTTCCCTTAATATCCGGGACACCTCTTTCAGGTGTGCATCGGTATCAGGGATATGCTCAAAGACATCAAACCCGAATACCAGATCAAAGCTATTGTCGGGAAACGGGAGACGTTCTGAAGTTACCAGCTTGCAGGGCAGCTCACCATGGAGCTCTTTTCCCCTGGCAAGATACTCACTGTTTACGTCCACCCCGCAAATATCAAAACCCTGTCGAACAAAGTGGGAAAGAAGACTGCAGGTACCACAACCGATTTCCAGGATCTTTTTTTCCTTTGCAAGGAGACCGGTTTTTTCTATGAAGAGAATGTTGGAAGAAAAATTTCCGTACTCATTTCTCTTTTCAAATTGTTTTTTTTGACTAGGCAAAGATGATTATCCCTTGATACTCAACCGATACGAGTCACCATCTCAGACAAGACAAGGACTTCTTTTGGTTAATTTTCATACATTAAAATTATACAGAAAATGAAACAGTTACATGATGACAAAAAGGGCAAAACCTCCAATGGAGGATTTGCCCTTCTTTTTACCATACATCTTTTCAATAGCTAGTGATTTATTCGGCGGTTAGTGTCATGTTAATCTCTACAGGTTCGCCATAAACACGATGGGTTCCTACCTCTCCACCAACCCCATTTTCAGCAACTGCCCGATAGCAATATACGGACCCTATCGAGCCATCTTTATAATAGGATGCCACTTCACTCTGTACATTTTCAGCGATTGGACTTTGTATAGCAGCTTGCTCATTATACCACATTTCTGGAGGACACGAACCATCACTCCATTGAAAATACACTCGAGTCTCAGCACCATGGGGGCTAATCGTTGCTCGCAAGGTTGCTTCTGTGGAACTTAAAATGGTTGGGAGTTCTGTTATAACCCCCGGCTCATCATCCGTGGTGAATGTCATATCATCTCCATAATCTGTGCCATACGGATTCTGACCAACTATTCGATAATGATATGTTGTTCCCTTGGTTAACCCGGAAATGTTTGCACTGCTTGCCTGCGGTCCATCGCCGGAAAGCGCTGCAGGTGAACCGGCAACCGTATTTCCATAACTGTCGCTGGTGCCCCACTCAAAACTCACCGTGGTGTCTTTACGATTCGGATCCACCCGGCCATTCAAAATAGCACTTATGTCAGTAATAGTTGTGGCAGCATCTGTAACAACCTCTGGGGGCGCATAGGTGGTGAAGGTTTTATCACCTCCACACCGCGTACCAACACTGTTGGTTGCACATACTTTATAATGATAAGGACTGTTTTTCTGAAGATTGGTAACATTGGCATTAGTGGACTGTGGTGTGGAGCCATCCGGATCAGCAAGAGCACTACCAGCTATACTGGAGCCATATCCGGTAGTTTCCCCATAATAAAAAGTAACACTGGTCGTTGCTCCATTGGGATTTGTTGTTCCCCTCAGTGTCGCATAGGTATCATGGACAGGCGATGCCGAATCTGTTGTTACTGTCGGTATATCATCCGTCTTAAAGGTTCTGTCTACGCCATAAGTTAGCTTTTCTCTCAACTTGGCTCTGGCACGATAATGGTAGACAGTACCTCTTTGCAGTCCAGTTACCTTGACAGCAATAGTCGTTTTATCATCACCAGTGATGCTTTTCGGAAGTGCCTCTGCCTTTCTCCCGTAAGCTGGAGTCGTTCCAAACTCAAAAAGAGCTTTCGCCTCTTGGTGGTGAGGGTTTACCGCTCCATAAAGAAATGACGAGTTCGCGGTTGTCCCGGACGAACCCCAGGTTTCAACATCAGCACCATTATACAATATTAGTCCGGAAAGAAATGGCAGTGGAGCCTGGAGCTGCACCGTTATGGTTTTTGATGGCCATTGAGCCTCTGGGGTGCATTTATTTTTTGCATAAATGGTGAATGTCTCGGTTTTCTTGAGAAGCAACTCAAGACCACCAAGAACAGGACCGTGTTCACTGGTCTCGGCACTTTCCCCAGAACCTGCAACCAACTTAACACCATCACCATTTGAAATATTCCAGGAGAGCTGCACGTTATGATCTGGACCAAGCAACCCCATAGTTCCACTGAAGACCGGATTCGGTGTAGCTTTAAAGCTGTTAATAACAGGGGGGCCGACACATTCCGGTTCCACAGGTGGTGGATACCCTGTGGGACCAAACCAGACATACTTTACTACGTTAGTCCGTTCTTCCCCGACTCCACTGGGATCCCTGGAAATCGTAGTGAGAAAAAAGTAATATGTTTCTCCTGCTCTCGGTTTCCACCCCGGATAAGGGATATCACCGATGGCATCAAAATGCTTGTGCTCCTGACAAACCCCCATATAGTCCCAGGGGGATGAAATCCATTTGCCGTCATGATAAAGGATAATATGGACATTTGCGTTCACATTTCCATCAGGTGACGGCCAGGAACAAGCACCATCATTGGGCATGTACAGCTGACTGCCTTCGATTCCGACTGAATGCAAGATTTTGGTAGCCGGCCAGCGGGATATATCCCTGTAATTGCCTTCAAAAGATAACTGAGAATAGGGAACCGGTATCTGATCCTTCGGTACAGCTGCATGGGTAAGACTGAAGGCAAGAAACAGCATAATAGTGGTAAGAATCGGTGAGAACCACGCCGGGTGACCATAGTGCAAACTATCAGTTACTCTTTTTATCATTAAAATATCCCTCCCGCGAGACAACATATTACATTCTGATTACGCATGAAACTCAGCCACCTTTTTGAAGCATTTGCAACCTACCATTAGGAATATGAAAAAACAACTGGATTCCCAGAAACAACCTCTGGACAAGCCCGATAAAAGAACTCGGGAATGACGGCAGAGGGATTCATAGTCATAAGCTGAAATATCAGTGTGTTGCAAGCTCTCGTCATCCCCGAGGGTTCCCTGCTTAAAACATACTGG
>JAIPEF010000140.1 GCA_021737265.1 Desulfocapsa sp.
TTGCGGCTCAACACTCAGGATATTGATGGGGTTGTCAAAGGATCTGGCAGGGACAACTTTGACCTGCATCTGCCCGTCCTTCTGTTCATCTATGGCGGTGACTTTAAACAGGGAATGCAGATCCACTTTTTCACGAATCAAGGTCTTGGGTAAGGCAACCGTAATAGTGACCTTCGCCGGTGTCACTCGTTGCAGCACGCCGTCTTTCTCCACCATAACCGGAAAATTTGTTATCTTTTTCTGCACAGTTTCTTCTATGATATCAAGACTGGCAGTGATAGTGGTGGCCCCTATCAGGTCAACAATCACCGGATCGAGCTCCAGTGGTACCTGGATTTCTGTGGATGCACGCAGCCCACTGATATCAATTGGTATAGTCCGCAGGACTTCAATCGGGGCCAGCACCGTCTGCGGGCCGGTAATGGAGATGGAATCAGGCTCCATCCGAATTTCTTTCAGAATATAATCCGGCGCAAGTGCTCCAGTGGTCACAGGGGTTACTGAAAACTTCTTCTGGATCATTTTATCCAGGGAAAGGATCACACTTTTGGGTTGAATACGCAGGACTTTCACCCCACGTGGGACAGTGATTACATCATTAGTGTTTTCCAGGACCATGGTCCCGGGTGTTGCCTTGGCAAGATCGACCTGACGGGAGATCGCCTGTTTACTCATATCCAGGACCTGGCTGCGAGGCCCACTGATAGAGACCTCAATCTCTTTTTTGAATTGATTGGAGATAACAAGATCCCGCGGCAGATTAATCACCTCAACCGGAATCATGACATTTTTATTCACAATATCTTCCCCACCGACAAAATGCCAGAGCACCAGGGCGAGACCAAGAGAGATCAAGCGAATGACCCATTCTTTGGGGGAAATCTGCAGCCAGTAACGATAGTGAAAGATACTCATGACATGCCCACCCACTGTCTCCACCCTGTTACCGGATTCTCTTTCGGGAGAAAGATATTCCGCAGGGTATTGGTGAGAGTCAACTCATCATGCATAGCAGTAAGTGCCCCCTGCTGCACCAGGGAAATATCCTGCGTTTCTTCGGATACCACAATAACCACGGCATCTGTCTCTTCCGAAAGGCCGATTGCTGCCCGATGCCTGGTGCCAAAACGCTTACTGAGGTAAGGATTCTGCGAAAGGGGCAGAATACAGCCCGCTGTCTGAATTTTCCCCTTATAGATAATCACCCCACCGTCATGAAGTGGTGAAACAGGCATAAAAATAGAGACGAGCAATTCCTTGCTGAGATTGGCATTGAGCTTAAACCCCGACCCAACAAACTCACGGAGGCCAGTCTCGCGTTCAATAACAATCAGGGCACCGATACGTCGCTTGGAGAGGTAGAATACAGCACGGATGATCTCATCGAGATCTTTTTCGGCCATATCAAGAGTTTTCTGGAAAGGAGATTTACCCACACGGGTCAATGCACGGCGAATATCCTGTTGAAAGACAATAACAACAATAAGGAACAGGGAACCAAGAAAGGTCTTAAGCAACCACTGCAAGGTGGCAAGATCGAGAATGGAGGCCATAAAATAAACTACACCCAATACCATCAACCCCAGTACCATCTGTGCCGACCGGGTACCACGGACAATGAGAAAAAGCTGGTAAATGAGAAAGGCTACAATCAGAATATCAAGGATATCCTGCCAGCGAAAAATATTCAGGCTATCAAGCATTAATCATCTCGTATTGAAACTCAATGGAGTATTGAAAAAATAGTTCGTTAATACTTCGGGAATTATTTTCTTCTTTTTTCAAAAAAAATTACTACCAGTTGTTTACAGCAAACTGAATCAGCAGCTATCTTAAAAAGTTCATTCAACGACTTTTCCTTTATACACATAAGTTTAACAGCTTTTTCCCGAAAAAACTAAAACTTCCTTTCTCTGCATACTGTTTTTTTCGTTTTCAGTTTTCAGTTTTCAGTGGTAAGTTCTGAGCCATACGCATACAGAAGCTAAGAATTTATCTTTCTCGCATACCCTAGCCTATTGCATAACTCCTTTTAAATGCAAGTAAAAGTCGAAAAATTGTTGCCACATTCCACCTGCTTTCATGTCTGATCGTTTCGGCAATATCCCAATCAACTCCGACACGCCTTCTTCTCCGCCTCCCGCGGCCCCGGATAAACGCGCCCAGACCAGGCCGACACAACGCAAAAAACAACGCAACAGCAGGATACCTCTCTTTTTACTTGTCACTGTCTTTCTTGTTGGTTCCTATTTCCTGGCAGGACTTCACCTTGCTCCTCTACTGATTCAAAAGTACCTTCCCCGATATGTGCACAGGACAACTGGACTGGAACTGGCCATTGGCTCCATCCAGGTCAATCCGCTCAACTTTCAACTCACTCTGACGCAGCTCCGGGCTGACATTCCCGGTTCTGTAGCATCACAACCACTGCTGCAGAGTAGATCACTTTTTATTGACCTCGACCTCACCTCTCTGCTCCGCAAATCTTTTGTCTGTGACAAACTAACAATTCAGGGACTGGAGCTTGGCCTCATCCGCAGCAAAGACAACAAATATAACATTCCCGCCCTCTCCCGACTCTCCAGCGAGCAGGATCATGGCGAAATTATCAACTTCGCGAAACTCCCCTTTCTCTTCTCTTTAAATAATATTGACATCAGTGACAGTCGTATTCTTTTCGATGACCGGGTGACAGGGAGTACACACACCGTTGAGCAACTGCATCTCGCCATACCGGCTCTTTCCAATTTCTCCTTTCAATCAGACAACTATATTCAACCACATTTTTCTGCAATCATTAATGGCAGCAAGCTTCAACTGCGTGGCAAGGCTGTTCAGCTTGCTGACAATCGGGGCTTTCAGACCAGACTTTCCTGCTCCATTCATGATCTTGACCTTGTCCCCTACTTCTCTTACCTCCCCGCCACATTTCCCCTGACTTTTTCACAGGGAATGGCTGACACCATGCTGGAGATAGCATTCAGCCCCAACAGTGAACAGAAAAGTCGGCTCAGCATCGACATCAGGATGACAGCCACAGATCTGGAAATGAAGGGAAAGAACTATGACATGCAACTCGCACTGCCTTCCATGGAAATGGAAGCAACGCTTGCACCCATAAGCAAGCGACTCCATATTAAAAGCATTATAACTAAAGGGATGCATCTCACAGGCAGTAAAAAGGCAGCAGCAGAGATGATCAACAATTTTTTCTCCCTTTCTCAAAACAACGATCCCCCTAAATCAGAACTCACTATCGACCAGCTTCTGGCTGACCAGGGCAAAGTAACCTTTTATGAAGACCAGCAGAGGAAAAGTAACGTCTCCAACTGGAACACCCTGCAGCTCTCCATCACAAATTTCACGACAGCACAAGCCTCCGGCACTCTCCAACTGAGTGGAGAACAGGAAAAAGGTGGTGGAAACTTTTCCTGGAAGGGAGCGTTTACAGAATCCGGCGCAATACAGGGGAAACTGCTGCTCAACTCATTCCCGGCCATGGATCTTATTCATCTCTTCAGTCCTGTGCCTGAGAACTCAGTGCAGGGAACTGCTGTATTTTCAGGTGGTCTCAGTTTTTCGCCATTGCAGAAAGGAGCAAATCTCTACACTCTAGACAACGCAATGCTGGAGATCCATGACCTGAAACTTACCCAAGACAAAGGCACCTGGCTTGAAGCAGGATCTGTCCGCTTTACCCGTCTCAACCGAACAGACGGCGAATACAACCTGGGAAATATTTTCCTTAAAGACTCCACACTCAACCTCAATACCAAAAAACTGCCCCCTCTCTTTTCCCGCCTCTTCATTGCAGAAAAGAGGCCGCAAATAAAGGGTATCGATTTTACCGGCGACATACATATCAGTACCGACAAGGATCAAAAGGCACCTCTCCACCTGTCCGACGTCCATTTGCAGGTGAGCAGTCTTGACAAGTCAGCTGTAGCGGAGAATCTGACCTTTGCCGGACTGTTGCCCTCTGGTGGCCGTATCAATGCGAAAGGCATGCTCACTCTTGGCCCCACCCAGATCCAGGCCCATACGAGTTTCTCCAATGTGGACTCTTCCCTGCTATTGCCTTTTTTCCAGGAATGGCCCCTTTTGAAAAACAGCAGGAGCAGGCTCCACGGGGAAGGAACCTATCGTTTCCCCGATACCTCTTTCCAGGGCAGCCTGAAATTAACAGACACTCTTTTGCAAAACGGAGAGGAGAAACCATTCCTCAGCTGGGACCTGGCTGAGTTCAGCAAGCTTGACTATCGATTTTCTCCTTTGTCCCTGCAGGCAGAAAACCTTTCCCTCGACGCCCCGCTTCTCCATTGGCAGCGTGCTTCTGAACCACCATTCCAACAGCTGCAGACAGCAGTACAGGGACTCTTCTCTGACCAAACAGAAAACACGAAACTCTTTCCAGTTAGCATTAAAAAGATCAGCTTCCGGAATGGAACAATGACATACCTGGATCAAAGGCTCTCTCCTCCCTGGCAGACAAAGATCAATACCATCGAGGGCCGGATCAACAATTTCAATACCGGCGACAATGGCCTCTCTTCTTTTACACTTTCCGGGACGGTGGAAGACTCACCCCTTAATCTTGCAGGCACTGCCACTTTTTTCCGTACGCCTCCCGAGGCACATACCAGACTGAAGCTCACAGGGTTTCCTCTGGCCTCATTCAGAAAACAACTTGCCGGCACAGCAATCGACCCTGAGGCTGCAACCCTTTTCCTGCAAATGGATATGGTGGAGGAACAATCTCATATCAGTGGCACAAGTGAAATGACAATTAACAATCTCACCCCCACCACAGCAACTTCTGACACAGCCCTGCCCCTTGCCCTCTTAAAAAATACAGAAGGAAGCTTTCCCTTAACTCTGTCCATGGATGACAGCAATCAGTCACTTTTTCAAAAGAGCCTCAACAGTTTTCAGACCTTACTGATTAAGGCCTCCTACGCTCCGCTCCTGCTTGACAATAACTTTGCCGATCTGCAGGGTAATAACCTGGTCTTCTTTCATCCCGGGACCAATACCCTTTCTGCGGCAGGTAAAGAAACCCTCCTTCGCTTCGCAGAACTCCTTACCCAACATCCCGGGCTGGGCCTTTCGGTGACCGGCATGGCAGACGGAAAAACAGACCGGAACGTGCTGCTCACTGCGCTGGCAGAGAAAGAACAGCAACGGGTAGACATGGAAAACAACAGAAGAGAAGAGGAATACCGTAAGAAACAACAACATCCCCCGGTATCAGAAACAGGCAACACCCTGAAGGAAGAAACCATTGCCAAAGAAGATCTTGAAGGGTTCGTACCACTTCTTCCGGAACCGGTCCATATTAAAGATGAGGAACTTCTGGACCTTGCCCGGGAACGTACTCTGGTCGTTTATGATTTCTGCATTGACAGCCTTGGGCTTGAACCACTGCGAATAAGCCTTGCTGGGAAAGGAGAAATTTCCACCACTACTCCAGCAAACGGAGCCCAAATAAACATCAAAACCATCCCAACGGATGTGGAATAGTTGTCAGCAATTAGCTAAAAGAAAAACGGTATGTTACACCAACACCTAACCGCTAATACCTCTGTTCCTGAAACCTCTGTTTATGAACAGGTATTGCCTTCACCCTAAACACCTTCAGCCTCTCAACCTGCAATCATGCTTCAACCACCATATACCCGCTACGATCAGCTGTATGTCTATAACTTTGACCGAACAGATCTGGGGACTGTTGATGACCCGGACCTTATCGGCACCTGGATCGAGGATGACACCGCAATTCTTTTTTTCCACAAAGAAAAAACAGCCCTGGTTGAGACGATCTGCACGCGGAGCGGAGCAAAAATTCTCTATGAGGCCAATCTCAACTATCAGGACTGGGAAGCCGGGCTGGATATCACAACTTTTTCCGTACCGCCCCTCACTGTTGCTCCGCTTTGGGAGGTCGATCAGTCTTCAGGTGAAGGGGACGATATCCTCATCAAACTGGATCCCAGTGTCATTTTCGGATCCGGCTTCCATCCCACTACCAGGCTCTGTCTGCAGGTGATCAGTGACATGCTCACCTCCATTCCACAAGAAATCCAAACCATGGTAGATCTTGGAACCGGGACAGGCTTACTCTCCTTAGGTGCTGCCAAACTTGGTGTGAAGCAGATACGCGCCTATGACAACAACCCCTTTGCCTGCACTGTGGCACAAAAAAATGTCGCATTAAACTCCTGTGAAGAGCAGATTGAGGTACTGGAAGCGGATCTCCGCGGCGGACTTCCTGACACAGACGTTGACCTGGTGGTGGCCAACCTTTACAAGGGGTTACTACTGGGGTTCTTTGAAAACCCGGACTTCTGGAAGGCAAAATATTATATTATTTCGGGATTCATTCCATCCATGGAGAAAGATCTTCTGGCTGCACTTCCCATGGATCAACTGCAACTTCTTGAACGCAGAAAAAGTGAAACCTGGCGCCTGTGGCTGCTAAAAAGAAAGGTTTGAGGTTTGTGGTCTCAGGTAGACGGTAAATAAAATAACGATGAAGACATTTCTGGCTACATACGGCCCAACAATCAAACTGCTGGGGCTCGTCTCCACCATCACCTTCTTCCTCAGCCTGCTCATCATCCCCTGGATCATCGCTAGACTACCTGAGGATTTCTTCCTCCACATCCACGACCGGAGAATCAAGGAGGATGAACATCCCGTGATATTCATCCTCGTCCTAATTTTACGCTACAGCATGGGGAGTCTTCTCTTCTTTGCAGGTTTGTTCATGCTGTTCCTGCCGGGTCAGGGGATACTCACCATAGTCCTCGGCCTTACCCTCCTCGACTTTCCCGGGAAACAGAAAGCGGTGGATGCACTGCTGGACTTTCGTTCAGTGCAGAAAGGCCTCAACTGGATCAGGAAGAAAGAGCATAAGTCCCCTTTCCTCTTCTCCCCAGCCAAGCAGCAAAATAAATAAGTCCATTCAACAGACTAACCTTAGCCCTTAGCCCTTAGCCCTTAGCCCTTAGTCCTTAGTCCTTAGTCCTTAGCCCTGAGCCCTTAGCCCTTAGCCCTTAGCCCTTAGCCCTTAGCCCTTAGCCCTTAAACCTTACTCCTTAGATTAACAAAAACTTTCTGTAATACAGCGCTCAGCTCATTCATGCTATATGGTTTAGGGACAACTCCCATAAAACCGTACTGTCTGTAAGACGCCATTATCGGGTCATTGGCATAGCCGCTTGACACAATGGCTTTTATTTTCGGATCGATGGCCCTGAGCTCTTCAAGTGTCTCTTTTCCTCCCATGCCGCCGGGTATGGTGAGATCCATAATGACAGCATCATAGGGCTGATCTTCCTTCATGGCTTTAGTGTATAGCTCTATGGCCTCTTCCCCGTCAACACACACTTCAACCTGGTACCCCATATGACGAAGCATTATCTCCGAGATGTTCCTGATCATTTCCTCATCATCCATAACAAGAATGCGACCGTGACCATCAACCATATCGTTCTTCTCGGCACCGGAAGACTGGGGAACATTCTCTTCCGAGGCAGGGAGGTATAGAGTAAAAGTTGAGCCTTCACCAACGACGGAATTTACAAGAATATGGCCCCCATGTTTTTTGACAATTGAAAAACAGATGGTCAGGCCAAGCCCATGTCCGGTATTTTTTGTGGAAAAATATGGGTCAAAGATCTTGTCCAGGTTATCCTTTTCGCCTCTTCAGACAAATCTGTGGGTGATTTCAGGAACTGGTAAATTACCAAGCGTATGATACAGGGCTATTTCCCGTAGTTTATCGCTCCTAAAACCGTAAGATTTTCTGATGGTCAGTTTTGCTTTGTTGTTAAAGCC
>JAIPEF010000141.1 GCA_021737265.1 Desulfocapsa sp.
CCGAAAATGCCCTTTTTCCCCAACTCTTCGTTGCTTGTGAAAAATAATGCTCGGAATATTATGTATATGCCTGTGCTTATTTTTCACAGATGCCTCGATTTGAGAAAAAATGTCTATTCTCGGACAAGCTCCTAGGAAATAATACCCGTAAATAAATGGAAGAAAAATTAAGAATGCGGTTCTTTGGTTAAAAAAAAGAAAGTCCCTTGAATATTGGCAATACCTGAATTATACTCTTCTGGTAAGCTTATTTGTTTTGTTCGAATCTCTACGGGTATCAAAAGTTAATAATTATGATTATAAAAATTCTATCGAGATCTGTTCTGTTTTGCATTGTTGTCTGTGTTGCTTTAAGTTTAAGTAACGCTCAGGGGCAGGATTTCGATAAAAATGAAAATGATGTGTTGCTTTCTTCTGTGCAGTTTTCAGGCGAATCTCTGGAGGAAGCTTCCACCCAGATTTCCAGTCAAACCGGTTATCAGATTGTGATTAAAAAAGAATGGGCTCAACTGCCTGTTTTTGGCTCCTTTGACGGGGTAACCATAGAACAGTTTTTTCAAAGAGTGTTAAGAGATCACAATCTTAGTCTCATTTCGAGTGTTGAAAAAAAGGTTGTTGTTGTCAGGCTCTTTGGTGATAAAAACCTGGATAATCTGTTGTCAATTTCTGCAAAATCTGGAAGTACAGCCAAGTCAGATGCCAACGTTGTTGATGTAGATATAATGGATGGTCAGAAACTTTCTGAAATAAAAGAATTGTATTCCCAGTATGAGGCAGAGATGGAGCG
Organism: Desulfocapsa sp.; assembly: GCA_021737265.1. Lineage (GTDB taxonomy): Bacteria > Desulfobacterota > Desulfobulbia > Desulfobulbales > Desulfocapsaceae > Desulfocapsa. Next base: position 788 of record JAIPEF010000141.1, read on the forward strand.
TTGGAAAAACGATCCTGATGCCGAAGACCCCCTTGATGGTCAGAAGTTGTCTGAGGCGCGAGAGTTGCAGGCCGAATACGAAGCAGGGATGGAGAAATGGAAAAATGATCCCGAGGCCGTCGATCCTTTAGATGGCCAGAAGCTATCTGAAGTAAGGAGAATACAGGCCGAATACGATAAAGAAATGGAGAGATGGCGGAACGATCCTGAAGCTGTGGACTCCCTCGATGGGCAAAAAATATCTGAGATACGGAAACTGCGGGCGAGTTATGAGGCAGAGATGGAGAGATGGAAAAATGATCCTGAAGCTACAGATCCTCTTGATGGGCAAAAACTCTCTGAAATAAGACGATTACAGGCTGAGTATGAGGCCAATAAATAAAGGCGGAAAAAATTTACCGAGACAATTTGGTTGGGTTTGCGAATTAAATCAGTTGTTTTTTTAGATAGATAGTAGTAATAATAGAAAGTAAAGAAGGAGTAAAAAAAGTATTATATTTCCTTGACAGCCTCAGAGAGGATTTGATATAAAATAAGAAGAAGATAAGTTAGCAATAATTAATAGTGAGAGGCGTAAGAAGTTTTTACTAAAAATATTTTCATGTAACATGAAAATACAAAGTAAGGAGAATGGATTATGAAAATGAAAATGTGTATTTTGGCAATTGTTGCGGTTGGTTTTTCTTTGATGGCATCAGGGTCAGCCCTTGCTGATGTAGCATGTAGCAATGTGTATGTGCATGGCGTAGCAACGACCTCAACAGCAGTAACCCCTTCCGGCATGTCAATTCAGCTGCGGAATGATTCCGGTGTCGCCTGTGATGGTTGGGCAGCTGGTTCAACTGTAAAATTCTTTCTCAGTACTGAAGGAACAGACAGGACTTTGGCTATCATCTTAACCGCACTGTCCTTAGGAAATAATATGTGGGTTAGTGTAAGTGATACTGCTCCTGGTTCCATCATTAAAGTTGTTAGTATGAATCAGTAATTTCTGTTTCCTAGAAAACAGAAACTTGTAGGTTAAAAAGGTTCGGCAATACCAAAAGTTGGTGTTGCCGAACCTTTTTTTGTTTAGTGTACTCTTTCTCGTAGGTTTCGTTACATCGTTTCCAGGTCCCCTATTCCATTTTCCTTGTTGGATAATGGCCATCCCTCCTCTTTTGTATTCTTCCTGCCAAATTTTCCTGTTCCTTTTTTTTAATAAGGATACACTGAAGAGGCTTGCTCCTTGATGTTGGCATATTGTTCTGAGTAAGTACTTTCCCAAGGGCCATCACCTCTCTTTATCTAATCGATATCTGTGCATGAAGTGAAAATTGAAGTGAAAATGGTGTGGTTGTTCGCATGCTACTGTGTTATTGTTACCTCTCTTTTTTTATCAGAAGGCTTGGTGCTTGTCTGTTTTTCCTTATTGTTAATAGAATAATTCATTTAAAAGAGAGAGTCGTATGAAAAAGAAAGCTTTGATCACTGGTGTAACAGGGCAGGACGGTGCCTATCTTGCGGAATTCCTTCTTGCTAAGGGGTATGAAGTCCATGGCCTTAAACGCCGAACGTCACTTTTTAATACAGACCGAATTGATCACCTGTATCAGGACCCGCATGAAGAAGATAAAAAGTTTTTTCTTCATCATGGAGATCTTACCGACTCCTCGAGCCTGATTCATATCATGGAAAAAGTGCAGCCGGACGAATTGTATAATCTAGCCGCTCAGTCGCATGTGGCGGTCTCCTTTGAGGAGCCGGAATACACTGCTAATTCAGATGCATTAGGCACACTTCGGTTGCTTGAGGCTATTAGGATCCTCGGATTAAACAAAAAAACCAGGTTTTATCAGGCATCAACTTCGGAACTGTTTGGCCTGGTTCAGGAAACACCCCAAAAAGAAACAACCCCTTTTTACCCCAGATCTCCTTATGCCTGCGCCAAGCTCTATTCCTATTGGATTACAATTAACTACCGGGAGGCGTATGATATGTATGCCTGCAACGGTATTCTCTTTAATCATGAGTCCCCCCTTCGTGGAGAAACCTTTGTCACACGCAAGATAACCCGTGCCCTGGCCCGCATCAAACTTCAGTTACAGGATTGCCTCTATCTTGGTAATCTCAATGCCAGGCGTGACTGGGGACATGCAAAGGACTATGTTGAGATGCAGTGGCTTATGTTACAGCAAGACGCCCCACAGGATTTTGTTATAGCCAGTGGCGAGCAGCACAGTGTTCGTGATTTTGTTGATATGGCAGCTGTTGAGTTGGGTATACAGGTCAAATGGCAGGGGAAGGGGATAGAAGAGAAGGGGTATAACGAGGCCGGTAAATGCATCGTTGCCGTGGACCCTCGTTATTTCCGTCCTACAGAGGTTGAAACCCTGCTTGGTGATCCTTCTCTGGCAAAAGAAAAGTTAGGCTGGACACCAAAAATTACTTTTAAAGAAATGGTAGAAGAGATGGTTCGTGAGGACCTGAAAGCTGCCGAACGTGATGAACTTGTTAAGCGACACGGCTATACAGTGTATGATTACAACGAGTAGGAGACCCATGCGTCTGGAGAGTAAAATATTTGTTGCCGGGCACCGTGGACTTGTCGGTTCAGCCTTATTGCGCCGCCTGGAGAAGAAAGGATATTGCAATATTATCACTCGCAGTCATGGTGAGTTGGATTTAACCAGCCAGAAAGCTGTCCATAATTTTTTTTCCAGGGAAAAACCTGAATATGTTTTTCTCGCTGCGGCCAAGGTTGGCGGCATTCATGCCAATCATTCATTTCCTGCAGAATTTATACATCAGAATCTGATTATTCAGGACAATGTCATTCATCAATCCTGGTGTTCCGGGGTGAAAAGACTGTTGTTTCTGGGCTCATCCTGTATATATCCCCGAGACTGTTCTCAGCCCATGAAGGAAGAATATCTCCTTAGCGGTCCTTTGGAGTCGACTAACCGACCGTATGCAGTAGCGAAAATTGCCGGTATCGAGTCCTGCTGGGCCTATAACCGTCAGTATGGTACCCGCTTCCTGTCTGTAATGCCGACCAATCTGTATGGCCCGGGTGACAACTACGACCTGGAAAACTCCCATGTCCTGCCAGCGCTGATACGAAAGATGCATGAGGCCAAGGAGAGGGGAGACAGTAAAATGGTGGCCTGGGGGACTGGCTCACCGTATCGGGAGTTTCTTTACAGTGATGATATGGCAGATGCCTGTGTTTTCCTGATGTCTTTGCCTGAGAGCAAGCTGAGTGAAGTCTTCAATGCTGAATACCCTCCACTTCTCAACATAGGGTGCGGTAAGGATCAGACAATCCGTGAGCTGGGTGCCTTGGTACAGGAGGTGGTTGGGTTTACTGGCAGCGTTGAATGGGACAGCAGTAAACCGGATGGTACCCCCCGTAAGTTACTGGACGTGAGTCGTATCAGGTCATTGGGCTGGAACCCTGAAACAGAGCTTGCAGAAGGGATCAAGGCTGCCTACACTGATTATCGTAAGTCCCTGCAGTAGCAATTCTTTTAATTATCTATATGGACGTGGTACATGACGACTAAAAAAGCATTAATTATCGGTGTGTCTGGCCAGGATGGCTCCTATCTGGCAAAACTTCTTCTGGAAAAAGGATACAAGGTTACCGGTGCATCCCGTGATGCCATGCTCTCATCCTTTTCCAACCTAAGCCATCTTGGTATATTGGGAGAGGTTGAACTCCATTCTGTGTCCCTCAATGATTTCAGGAGTGTGCTTCAGGTCCTGAAAAAATGTCAGCCGGATGAGGTATATAATCTTGCTGGTCAGAGTTCTGTAGGGCTTTCTTTTGAAATGCCGGTGGAGACATTTGAAAGCATCAGTGTTGGTGTTTTAAATTTGTTGGAAGCTATCAGGTTTCTTGAGAAACCAACAAGAATTTATAATGCCAGTTCCAGTGAATGTTTTGGTAATACTGAGGGGCATCCTGCAACTGAAAGTACACCTTTTCGCCCCCGTAGTCCTTATGCTGTTGCCAAGTCTGCAGCCTTCTGGCAGGTTGCGAATCATCGTGAGGCCTATGGGATGCATGCCTGCTCAGGACTGCTTTTTAATCATGAATCTCCTCTGCGTCCGGATCGCTTTGTAACCAGAAAGATAGTGAAGACCGCTTGTCGGATTGCTGCGGGTAAAGTGAAAAAACTGCGGCTTGGGAACCTTTCAGTCCTGCGTGACTGGGGGTGGGCACCTGAGTATGTGGAAGCCATGTGGCTGATGCTGCAGCAGGACGATGCCGATGATTACATTATAGCCACTGGACAAACCTATTCCCTGCAGGAATTTGTCGCGGAGGCATTTAACAGGCTTGGTATGGACTGGCATGACCATGTGGAGCACAATCCTGATTTAATCAGGCCCACAGATATTCAACTCTCTCTGGCCAATCCTGCAAAGGCGGAACGGCAACTTGGCTGGAAAGCGCACCATGCAATGCGTGATGTCGTCAGGATAATGATTGAGGAAGAACTTGCAGCTCAGCAATAGATAGATGTCTGTCCCTCAACTTTCCATAGTCATCCCGGTATACAATGGAGGCCAGTACCTTCAAGACACCCTGGACTCACTGGTTGTGCTGGAAGAGACTTTTCCCTGTGAGTTACTCTTTCAGAACTGTAAGAGTATAGATGGAACAACCGAGTTACTTGACAGCTTCTGCCAGGGGCACGACAACAGGTTTCATTTCAACGAGCAGGATTCCGGCCAGAGTGATGCCATTAACAGGGGAACGGACAGGGCAACGGGGCGCTGGGTGACATGGCTCTGCGCCGATGATATCATCCTGCCGGCTGTTGCTGAGGCCATCCATGAGGCGGAGAGTAGTGGGGCGGATCTGGTGTATGGTGATATTGTTTTTGTTGAAGGAAGTTCAATCTATCCTGCTATTGGTACGGAAACCCATTTTCCCGGAGCTCTTGCTCAACGAAGACTTATCATTCAGCAACCGGGTACCTGCATTCTGAGAAAAGCATGGCAGGAAGCCGATGGTGTGAACCTGGATCTGAACTGGTCCATGGACTATGATCTCTTCATGAGATTGGAGTCAAAAGGGAAAAATTTTCTGCGCAGTAAACTTTTCCTGGCCATTATCAGGGTACACCCTGATGCCAAAACCAGCTCCGGTTCCATCAGGAGGCTTTTTGAACTCTGGTCTGTCATTTGGAACAGCCACCTCCGCAGACCTGCCTATTTCCGCTTTCGTCCCTATCTGGTCTATGGCTCTGAGTATCTTATCAAGGCGCTTGAATCACGACCGCGATTTCGTAACCGCTATCTGGCAAAAAAGTTTCTGGCAGTGTTACACCGCTTGTTTTGGCGGATAGCCGGACCGGCAGAACAGAATGTTATTCAGCAACGGTTTCATAATCTTTCCCCCGAGGTTGAAAAACTTGCAGCGGGAATCGCCGGACAGGAGGCGCAGGGATAATGATGAAAAGTATTAAGCCATGAGTATTACAGGACGAGTGTTAAGAAAAATAAAATATACTTTTGCCTCTCCTGCTTCTCGAGAACAGGCCCTGCCCCAGGAGAAGGACGAATCCTTCCTTGCCAATACACTAAACATGCTTGATCAGGAGCGAGTCAAAAATGCCTCGAGGCTGCATCTGGGATGCGGGGCAACCATTATGGATGGATGGCTCAATGCGGATCTTGTCAGAACAGATAGCGTCCCTCCGGAAACCTGGAAGAATCTCAATGACATATTTATCATGGACGCCACTGAGGAGTTTCCATTCAGGGATGAACAGATGGAGTTTATCTACTGTGAGGACTTTATAGAGCATTTTGAACAAAAAGATGGCTTGAGCATTTGTGCTGAATGTTACCGTGTTCTTAAGCCGGGAGGCGTATGGAGGATTTCAACACCGAGTTTTACTGAGATTCTACAGACTCAACCGCCTCGCAGCCGAGCGACAATTGATTTTGGCCATTGGGGGTGGGGACATAAATTATTGTATACTCAAGAGTATATGCTCTTTGTCTTGAAAGAATGCGGGTTCAGCAAATTACAGCTTTGTGCCTTTGGTGAAAGCGATCATACGGTATTGAAGGGGATCGATACCAGAGTGGATCAAAAAGATCTGAATTTGATTGTGGATGCTGTAAAATAACTCGTCACCTTGTCAATTTTATTGAAAGGTGCGGGGGGGGGTGGAGTGGATAGAATGAGAAGTGGCCTGGGAACTGTTTTGGATCATCTGCCGTATGTCGGTAAGATCCGGGAAGCAAATCGAAAGTTGCATGGGCGTGTGGCGGAAATGCAGGAGTGCATTGACCAGATACAGGCACAGTTGGCACAGAAAGATGAGGATATTGGTGCCTACCCGGCAGGGCATTATTATTCACCCATCCCGAACCAGGATGAAATTAAGATACATATCGAATCAAGTCAATTACAGAGTCTTTCCGGGAACTCGGATGTTGATGCCTCGGATACTCAGTTACCCGATCTGGACTTGAATGATCATCGACAACTGGAATTATTAAAAATATTTGCTTCGTATTACAAGGAAATACCATTTCCTGAAAAGAGACAGGCGGAAAAGCGATATTTCTATGATCAGAGCTATTTCTGCTATGCTGATGCAATTTTTCTTTGCTGTTTTCTGAGACTTACCCAGCCACAGAGGATAATAGAAGTGGGATCGGGTTTCTCCTCAGCTGTTTTCCTTGACAGTTCCGAGCATTTTCTTGGCCGTGCGCCGGATATTACCTTTATAGAGCCCTATCCTGACAGATTGAAAAGTATCCTTAAACCACAGGATTATGAAAACGTAACGATTAGAGAAGAAAAGGTGCAGGCTGTTCCCCTTGATCTCTTCACATCATTAGAGGCTGGGGATTTATTGTTTATCGACTCGAGTCATGTGGCCTGGATTCAAGTGATAAGTGCATAACCCATAAGTTTTCTAACGTTAATACCCGTAAGTTTTTCAAATACCTCATAGGGCGTTTTAAACTGGAGGCATTTTCTGGGTCTGCTGTTAAGTCTATCAACTGCTTCCACAAC
>JAIPEF010000007.1 GCA_021737265.1 Desulfocapsa sp.
ATGCCCGGTAGTTAGGGTGAAAAGCTTCATATTCGAGGCGTGTGAATTTTGCTATTATTTCGGCGTACTAGAGTACGTCGTAATGATAGTGAAATTTGCAACAACGAAGTAGATGAAGAGTTTTTACGACACCATCAATGTTCATCTTTCGAGCTGTCCTCTTATCACACCCACCACTTTCCCCTGCACCAGAATGTCAGAGAAGGGATAACGGACAGCTTTAAATTCTCTGTTCTCCGGTCGTAACTCAATATGATCAGTCCCCAGGAAAAAACGTTTTACCGTGGCCTCTTCCCCTTGGATGAGGACAGCCACAATCTCGCCATTTTCAGCGTACTGCCTGGGCTCACAGACGACCAGATCACCATCCAGAATCCCGGCGTCCTGCATGGATTTCCCCTGAATCCGCAAGCAGAAGAGGTTGCTACCGGGAAATAATGCCCCATCCACCACCACGGAGCCATCCCACTCCTGCTGGGCATACATGGGCAGTCCGGCGGTGATCCGTCCAACCACCGGCAATTCCCTGATTCGCCCGCCTTCCTTCAGCACTGCCTGTCGCGGCAGGAAACGAATGGAACGGCTGTAATGCCCCTCCCTTGCAATCACCTTCTTCCGCTCCAGCTGATTGATCAGCTGGGCCACGGCATTCCGGCTGACACCAAGATCTTCTGCCGCCTGCCGCAAACTGGGAGCACGCCCATCCTGCTCCAGGCTCTCCTGAAGATAGTCAAAGAGCTGCTGCTGTTTTTTTGTCAAATCCATTCCTCCCCCCCCAATGTACATGTACTTTTCTCCATTACACCCAATTTGGCGAAATATGTCAATGTACTTTTAAGAGAAGCAGGAAATAATGCGGGGGATGCGACAGGGAAGTCTACAAACTAGCGGTTAGCGGTTAGCGGTTAGCGGTTAGCAAAAGAAGAGACTTGATACAGCCTGTTACGGCAACACCTAATATAGCCAGTAGCACTGCTCTTAAATCGTATAGTTATGGACGGACACTATTGAAGTTCACTGGACTCAGTTTAGTACCCCCTTGCGGGGTGCTCTGTATAGTGCCCGCATGGGTAAAAGTGCCTCATCAGAATATTTTCTTTGAAAAAACAAGAAAATATTGTGTGACGCACTAATATGCCATGGTGATCTGCAGCCAGAACTTCTTAGTATCCGTTTTATATTCATCGGCACTGTAGTTCGCGTAGGCAGCTTGAAGCGTATAGTGCTTACCAAATTTCTTGGTCAACATGGTATCAAATTCCGTCCCATAATCGCTATCGCCCTCATCGGACTCAAAGCCATGATAGATCAGATCAATTTTGACTCCGGCGATATTTGTGCTCAGGATTCCGTACAGGTCACGCAAACCAGCAGCCGGTGTGGTCAGAAACTGGTCAGCCCAGCCGCTAAATGCATGGTTGGTTCCCAGAGGCGTCTTAAAGGAGACGCCATCATCCTCTCCCTGTACCTCGTAGGCAACTTTTGCACTGATATTGGTCAGCAGGGAATCACCATTTGGTACCAGAAAGCCGCCAATAAAATGGTAATAATCAGCATTAAAAGCCGTGGGATTGTCCTGGTAATCCGTCTGGTTGGCATATTCGGCAGTATAAAGCAGCTTAAAGTTGTCGGCTACTGCAGTAGAGCCGTCAAAACGGAGACCAATTGTCTGGGTGGAAAGCCCATAGGGAGGGGATCCTGAGTTATCCGGGTCATCATAATCCAGCCAATACCCATATCCGGTGAGGGAGCCAACATCCGGAAACGTATACTTCAGATTAGCCAGTGGTGAACTCATATTAACATCCTGACTGAAGATGTTGCGAACATTCCAGATATAGGCTGCATTGGCAGAAAAATTGCCAATGGATTGGTTGAGCAGTGTCACCGCATCAAAGGTCTGTTCCAGTTGCCGCCAGCCAACGGCGCCGATAAATCTCTGGTTGTCATACAAAATTTTCTGACGGCCGGCCTTGAGCAGAGTGTCCGGGACAGCATCAAGGGAAAGCCATGCCTGGTTCAGTTCCCCCTTGGATGGATCGGCAATAACTGCATATTCAGTTTTCCCGTTGAGCGTTGAGTTGTAGTCATCCGTAAAGAGCGGCGTGTTCCCCTCAAACTCGGCAAAGGCCTGGAAGCCGCCAAATTCCGGCGTCAGATAGCCCAGGCGCAGACGGATGGGGTCGCCATTGGCCGTCTTCAGACCGTCCTGCTCCACATGCTCAAAACGATAGCGCAGGTTCATATTGATCTGTCCCCAGTCACCCTGCAAGGCATCTTCAACTCCATCACTGGTGGTGGATTCTGCTGCAAGAGCGGTCCCACCCGTCATCATTAAGGCAAAGCTTGTCCCCAAAAGCAGTGACCCCGCCATGGAGAGTAAGGCGCTGCAACTCCAGGTTAAATATTTTCCCATTGCCCTCCCTCCATGCAAAAATTGAACTGGTCAGACTGATTAACACTTCCCCTATTTTCTCTTATTATACAGCTTTTCGCCGAGTAATGTCAAATTTGGGGAAATCTTGACTCTCCCACAGTTCATGGAGACAGCATCGACTCAATTTCCTGAAAATCGACACTGGCCAGGAGAATTCCGGCGGAATGGAAACCTCCCAACCGCTCCCGTATCCTCTGGTTAAGCAGTTGGTAGTAAAAAGCCGTGGATTTCCAGCTCATGCCACCAATCAGACCAACGGTCCTCACCCTTTCTGCTCCTTTTTTCCGCCTGCCAGGCCCAAAACATCATAATAGATAAGATAGAGGGCAGGCATGAGAAAGAGGGTGATAATCGTGGTAAAGAGGATCCCGTAACCTAGAGAGATGGCCATGGGAGTAAGAAAACGGGCCTGGACAGACTGTTCGAAGATCATGGGGGCAAGCCCGAAAAAAGTGGTGAGAGCAGTGAGCATAATGGGACGAAAACGGCGGATTGAGGCATTGCGCGCTGCCTCGGCCACCATCATTCCCTCATCACGGTAGCGGTTGGCGGTCACCATGAAAACCATCCCCCCGTTGATGACCACCCCGCAGAGGGCAATCATCCCGAAAATAGAGATAATACTCAGGCTATAGCCCATAATTATATGGCCAATAAGGGCACTGACCAGACCAAAGGGGATGGAGATCATCACCAGTAGGGCCTGGCCATAACTGCGAAAGAGGATGGCCAACAGGCAGAAAATGGCAGGCAGGGTAAAACCGATACCGGTGAGAAGGTCATGCACAGCCTCGCGCGTCTCCCGCTGTCTCCCCTCAAAAGAGTAGCTGAGCCCGCTGTAACGACTTAAAAGCTGAGGCAGAAAATCACTTTTCAGACTGGCCAGGATCTTATTTTCGTTGGCCTTACCCGCGACCACATTGGCCGTAACACTGAGAACCCGTTTACCATCCACCCGGTTGATCTTAGTATAGGCCCGGTTCTGAACCATCTCCGCTGCCCGGTCCAGAGGGATCTCTCCACCATCCGGGGTCCGAATCAACAACTGCTCCAGGTGAAAGAGGGAACTCCTCTCAGCCTCAGGCAGGCGAACAACAACCTTCAGTTCATTTCTTCCCTGCTGCTGTCTCAGAGCCTCTGCTCCGTAAAAGGAATGCCGGATCTGACTGCCTAGTTCCTGGGCGGTAAGCCCAACAGCTCGGCCTTCAGGGAGCATCTTGAAGTCAAATTGTACTTTACCCTGGGAAAATCCGTCATTGACATCGGTCACCCCGTTATACTGGGAAATGGCATCTGCCAGATCTGCGGCAGCAAGTTCCAGGGTCTTTGGGTCAGGATGGGTGAGTTCCACATTAATGGCAGCAGATCCACCCGGTCCGACCAGATAATCGAAAAAGAGTTTCTCCAGACCTGCAATCTCCCCGACTTCCTGCCGCCACAGAACACTGAACTCCCGGGTGGTGATACTGCGCCTGTTCTGGGGAACCAGGGTGATGGAAACTTCCGCATTGTTACCGCCCTGGCGGCCAATATCGGTACGGATACCGACCAGGATATCCCGGCCGCCGCTCTTTTCCACAGCTCGTACTCCGCCCTCTTCCACCCGGCGGGCAATTGATTTTACCTCCTCCATACTCACCCCGTAGGGAAGTTCTATTTCGGCATCAATGGAGTCTGTTTGGATATTGGGACGAAAAGAAAAGTTGATCTGACCACTGTCCCAGAATGAGTAGAATACGGCCAATACGGCCACGGAGATGACAGCCACCAGGTAACGGCTGGAAAGTACCAAGCCCAGGGTCTTCCTAAAAGGACCGGCCACAAAACGATTCAACAGCCGACCGCAGTAGCGGGGGACGTGTTCCAGAAGCAGAAAAACGGCCCCTTTTCGTTCCTGTTTGCGGTAACTGAGGTGAGCGGGCAACACGTAAAGACATTCCACCAGCGAAATACAAAAGACCGAGATAACTACGGCCGGCATGATGGAAAAAAAGCGACCGGTGGATCCGGAGACAAAAGACAGCGGCAGAAAGGCGATAATATTGGTAAAGACTGCAATAAGTACCGGAGCTGACATCTCCCGCACCCCTTCCACAGATGCCTTGAGTGGCTCCAGCCCCTGCTGCCGCTTATAAAAAATATTCTCACCTACCACCACGGCATCATCCACTACAATTCCAAGGGTGATAATGAAGGCAAACATGGAGACCATGTTGATACTGCCGCCAAGAAAGTAGAGGATAAGAAAAGAACCGATGATGGAAATGGGAATCCCCATGGAAACCCAGAAGGCAAGACGTGGTTCGAGAAAGAGTCCCAGAGAGAGCAGGACCAGGCAGAGACCAAGTACCCCGTTACGAAGAAGAAGTTCCATCCGGTCCTGGTAAAGTTCCGACCGATCTCGGTAGATTGCCAGGTTCACTGAAGCAGGCAGAGTGGGAGCCAGTTCTTCCATATAGGCATGGACGGCCCGGGAAATATCCCTGGGAGTCTGGTCTCCGGTCCGATAGACATAGAGCAGAACGGCTCTCTTCCCGTTATACCAAGCCTCCCTGTCACTTTCCTCAAAGCCATCGAAAATATGAGCAATTTCACCAAGAATAAGCTCTGTGCCGTCCTCTTGGCTGACCAGGGCTAAGTTGGAAAACTCACTGGCCAGCTCCCGTCGCTCTGTGGTTCGCAGCAGGACCTCACCACCGGGACTTTTGATACTGCCCGCAGGAACATCCACTGCCCGCTTTCTCACACTCTCCGCCACATCTGCCAGGGTGAGATTATGAGCACTGAGAATATCCTGCGACATCTCAATGCTCAATTCCGGATTCCGCACCCCGTTCAATTCAACCTGAGTGATTTCAGGGAGATCAATGAGTTCTTCACGGATGGTTTCTCCGAGATCAAAGAGGACACGCTCACCCAGATCACTATAGACGGCCAGACGCAAAACCTCCCGCCGCCTGGTCTTGAGGCTGACTATGGGAGATTCCACATCGTCGGGAAATGAATTGATCCGATCCACACTGCTTTTGATCTCTTGCAGACTACTATTGGGATCGGCCCCGGAAAGCAGCTCCACACTGATCGTCGCCCTGCCTTCCTGGGCAATTGCTGTCACCCGTTCCACATTTTCCAGGGCTCGAATCTCCTCTTCTATTGCCAGGACAATCCCCTCTTCCACCTCCTCGGGGCTGGTCCCGGGATAACTCACAGAAACATCCACGATATCAAGATCATAACTGGGAAAGACCTCTTGGGTAATCCTGGTGGCAGCAAGGAGACCACCGGCCACGAAGAGCACCATCAACAGATTGGCAGCCACAGGGTTACTGGCCATCCAGGCGAGCAAGCCCTGTTCACGGGGTGGAGTTATATGCATGGACCGCTCACTCCTTCCTCATTTATCTACTGCTGTCATCGCGAATGTTTATTCCAGGAATCGGGGACTGCAAACGACTGACAATTATCCGTTCGTCGGAAGCCAGCTGCGTATCCACCAATACCTCGTCGACACGCCGCCAGAGAACAGTCACCTCGCGAATATCCAGCGTCCCCTCACCATTGATCAACCACAAGCGGTTCCCCTCTCGCAGGGCGACACGGGGAATAACATATACATTATCAAGTACCCCGGCACTGATCTGAACTTTGACATAGCTGCCAAGGAATATTTTCTCCTCCTGACTGGCAGCCCCCTGACCCTGCAGGTTAAAGGGGTCCTTGACTGTTACCAGAATCCTGGCCTTACGGGCCTTGGGATCAAGATCGGGCAGGAGCTTAAAAAGGAACCCCTCACGGAGAGTTGTTTTCCCCCCATCCCCCTGCTGCAGGACAATCTTGGCGGGGCTCCCCTCCTCTCCTATCTTGTCAGGAAAGCGGAGCCGATTCAGGAGGAAAAGAGGGATTGAAACCTGGACCCAGAACTGATCAGTGGATACCAGTGTTGCAATGGCTGTCTGCCTGCCGACAAACTGGCCCTTTTCCACAGACTCTTCCAAAACCAGGCCGGTAAAGGGAGCACGAATCCTTGTCCGTTTTTCTGCAAGCCGAGCCGCTTCAAGACGACTCCCGGCAGCAGCAAGACGGGCATGAACATTTTCCAGGTGGGGCTCTCGCAGGGCCAGATGCTTACTGACCTGATCGCCGGGGAGTTCATTTTCCAGAAGGAGCCACTCCTGACTGGCTATGATCTGCCTTCCCTCCTCCACCTTCACTTCGTAACGGGCCGTGGCAAGCTCGGCCTCACGTTCACTGACCTGCAGGCTGTAGTCCAGGGGATCTATCTGTACCACCAACTCACCCTTTTTTATAATCCCACCGGGGACCAGTTCAGGATTCTGGTCGATGATGCGGCCCTCCACTTCACTCTGCAGTTCCACCCTTTGCGCCGGGATCACAAGCCCTGCGGCCTCAAAGACCACTGGTTCATTGCTGGCCTGAATAGCCACTGTCTTCACAATCGGCACAGGTCGCTGCGGCTTGACCTTTTTGGTCTGCGGCTTGTGGGTATAGAGCCAAAATGATACGCCGGTTGCCAGCAGCAGGACGAGAAAGGAGAGGAAAGTTTTCATATGGATAGTTTTCAGTTTTCGGTTTTCAAAGTTAGCAATTCAGGGGCCAAAACATTGCCGCCCAGGCCACGATAGAGGAGGAGGCGATAAGAAATTCTTTCCTGTTGACGCCTCAGGATATCCATCTCCAGGCTCTGAAAGGAAACCAGGGCTGTGAGTACCGGCAGGTAATCAGTAACTCCCTGGATATAGCGGCTTCTACTCTCACGAAGTGTTGCTTTTGAGATACGCAGCTGCTCATTAAGGGCAACGAGCAGTCGCTCATGCTGTCGTTCCTGCCAGAGCGCATCTTCCACCTCTTGGATGGCCACCAGGTATCTTTGGGAATATCGAGCCATGTGTTCTTCAACCACCGCCTTCTTCTTTTCAACCTCACTCTTCTTCTCCCCCCAGTCAACAATGGTGGCCAGGGCCTCTGCAAAAATGGAAGTAAGAAAATCACCAGTGACCCAGCCTGCAGCGCCACCGATTTTCAGACCAGGTAAACGGTCAGCCACAGCCTCGGCGACCCTGTAATCAGCCGCTACCAGTTGCCTCTGAAGCTGTCGCAGGTCAGGCCGATTCTGGAGAAGATCAACAGGAACACCCAACTTCGGGAGAGCAGGAATATCAGGTAAGGTATAACGCAGGGCCAGGGAGTCTGACTCCGGGGGCTGTCCCAACAGCACAGACAATCTGTTTCGCAGGACAATATTTTGCGCATCACTGAGGGGAATCCTGGCCTTGACAGAGGCAAGCAAGGCCTGCTGTTGATAAACGTCAACCAGGGAAGCAGCACCATTGGCAAAGCGGAGTTTGATCACTGCCAGAGAGGTTTCATTGGCTGTAACCTGCCTGTGCAGGAGTTCCTGGTAGAGATGTTGCACCGCCAGCTGAAAATAGGTATCTGCCACCTCAGTGCTAAGAAGCAGGGCGAGCCCCTGCAGAGCATCCTCTGTGGCCTCTGCCTCTGAATCTGCTGCCTTGGCTGCTGCCGAAAGCCTGCCCCAGAGATCCACTTCCCAGGTCAGTTCCAGCTGAACCCTGCTGCTCTCGTCACGCTCGCCATCTGTTTCCCATTCCGATCCTCCACTCACTCGACCGTCAACACTTGGGTAACGGCGAGAGTCTTCCTGGATCTGGAGATGACGAGCCTGTTTGAGCCTGGCAACCCCCTCTTTCAGACTAAAATTCTCTGTCAGGGCTCTCTGGATATGATTATTCAGAAGGGGATCATTAAAAACCTGCCACCATTGATGGCAAGAGTCAGCCTCTGGTGCTGATGGCTCCAGAGTGTAAGATGGTTGCGGAATGACCGGGGGACGGACATCTTCCTGAACAACATGACCGCAGCCGGAAGAAACGAAAAAAGAAATCAGTAACAGCAGGAAAGCGAGAACTGGGCGCGAGCCGGGCGACAGGAGACAGTTCATGCTCAATACAGATTGTCTGGCACTCATCAACAAACGCTTCCCATCGCATAAAGTAAAAAAAACCGATCTATAGAGGAGGATGTAACTGCAGAATTTCTCAGACAAAGGAAACCCACACCTGGTCCGCTTGTCATCATAAAAAAAATCTGCAGGAATGGCAAATTCTATTATCAAGGATGGTTTTTGGATTTAAACTAGCCATATCCAAAAAAAGGATCCCCGGGAGAATGATTCCTCCCGGGGAGAGAGGAAAAAAAAATTACAATTACGCTTTTCTACAAAGCCTGGCAAAAGCACCTGGAATAGTACCGGATGACCAAAAAACTCGTCCCTGCTTGAAGTCCACGAACCAATACCCACCGGGCTGACGCTTGGCAGCAACAAAGATAAAAGGCTGTTCCTTGGAAAAACAGAGGTGGAGATATGTTCCTTTGCTGTTCCGCTCCGGCTCCATGAGTGACATGGCCTCTTCCATGGTGGGCATGCGCCAGTCATTATAACCGGCAAAATTTTCTTTATTCAGCTTTTCAATATTTCGCTGCATTGTGCGTACAGCAGTGATGTCCAGCCCTGCCCGTTGCCACATGAGTCCGGTACGCTGATCAACAACCGTGAGTCCGTCTCCGCTATCTGCGAAACTGTTCTCAAAACGCCCTTCCGGATTGAGTTCAGCCTCAAAGAAGTTCCCTTTCTTCATTACAGCTACGATCTCATCGTCATTAATAACAGAATCCTCCGCCGGCAATAGGACAGTATCTCCCTGAAAATTTGAGTCCACAAGGGATGGCAACGCTGGGCCCATATCCTCAACCAGTTGTTCTTCCACTAGAGGAATAACCCGGGATGTATCATCAGACTCCAGAACATTGGCGATCAGCCATTCCTTGATAGCCTCATTAATGGCATAACTTTTTTCAAAAAGAGAAGAACTTCCCTGGTCTTTTACACACTCCTTGATCATCTGTTCCGGGGCCTGGATTTCCGCCAGCACCCTGGCATGTTTAACCCCGCGTTCCATAAGGCAAAGTTTAGGCTCTTCTTCCCAGTTGTCGATAAAAAAGTAATAGACACGCTCGCTATCACTTATCCTGCTCCGAACCTTTTCCCGGCCTCCCCAGGACTCGAATGTTCCAAAGGTCATATCTGGAGTCATCTCCCAATCAATTGCAGGGGTGACAGTGCCGCCGATCTTCAACTTCTGAAACATACCCATAACAGACTCCTTTCCTGTGGCTTCACTGAGATGAGGCCAGGTTTTCAGCGCCGAAAGCTTTTCCTCAAAGGCGCCACAAAGTAGTTCAACTTTTCCTTCTCCTGGTGTATTCTGAATAGACAAGTGCTCCATCCCGACTACTGCATGGTGGTTTTAATTATAGTTACCATTACTACAATGAGCAAGAAAAAAACACCCTTCTCCCTTGAGCGGGGGATTCCCCTGCCGAGTGGAGCCACAATTCTTGACCATGGTATTAACTTTGCCATTTTCTCAAGACACGCTACAGAGGCAACCCTTGTCATCCAGTTTGCAGGTTCTGCTGAAACCGCTCAGAAAACTTTTGAAATAGAACTGGATCCGGAAGTCAACCGAACTGGTGACATATGGCATCTCATGCTGGTAACCGGAAAGCGGAATTTTTTATATGGCTACCGATTTGACGGTGAAAGAGATATCAGCAACAAGGGTCTGGCTTACAACAGGAAGCATATCCTGCTTGACCCGCTATGCCAGAACATAAAGGGTCGCAGTTGGGGAGAAGAATTCCCCGGTGCAAGCAGTCCGCTCTGCCACCTGACAACACATGATTTTGACTGGCAGAAAGACAGACCGCTGAAGACCCCCATGGTGGATTCCGTTATCTACGAGCTCCATGTGCGCGGTTTCACGAGGGACAGCAGTTCAAATGTAAAATACCCTGGAACCTATCTTGGCATCATAGAAAAAATACCCTACCTGAAAAGACTTGGCGTGACTGCTGTTGAACTCATGCCGGTGACAGAATGGGACGAAAACGACAACTTCTATTCTGACCCGGAGACAGGAGAAAAACTAAAAAACTACTGGGGCTACAACCCGATTTCGTTCTCCGCTCTCAAATCCGGATTCGCATCCGACCCGCATCAGCATATCAACGAATTCAAGACCATGGTCCGCAGCCTGCATCAGGCTGGGATAGAAGTTATACTCGACATGGTGTACAACCATACCGGAGAGGGCGGGTACCAGGGCAACACATCAAGTTTCCGTGGTATCGACAACCCCATTTTTTATCTACTCGATCAACACGACCACAAATACCTCAACTATTCCGGTTGCGGCAACACCTTTAACTGCAACCATCCGGTGGTGCGAGAGCTTATTCGGCAATCCCTGCGCTACTGGGTCATGGAAATGCACGTGGACGGATTTCGTTTTGATCTTGCATCCATTCTAGGCCGGGACAGCAAAGGAAAGGCTCTTGCCAACGCGCCCATGATTGAGATGATTGCCCAGGATCCAATCCTCAGGGACACAAAAATCATTGCTGAGGCCTGGGATGCTGCAGGATTGTACCAGGTTGGCAGCTTTTCAACCGACAGCCGCTGGGCTGAATGGAACGGTAAATTCAGGGACGATGTCCGCGCCTTTATGGCTGGACACTCCAATACTGTCGCCAACCTGGCCACGCGCATTGCCGGCAGTTCCGACCTGTACCAGACCAGTTCGCGCAGCCCCTGCAACTCTGTAAATTTCATTACCAGCCATGATGGATTCACACTCTATGACCTGGTAAGTTTTGAGCAAAAACATAACCTGAAAAACGGAGAAGACAACCGGGATGGCGACAACCACAACATCAGTTGGAACAGCGGCGTAGAAGGGGCAAGCAACGACACTAAAATCCTGGAGCTGCGCTACAGACGCATACGCAGCATGGCCCTGATTCTCATCCTTTCTCAAGGTGTACCAATGATTACGGCTGGTGACGAATTCGGCCGCAGCCAGGGAGGGAACAACAACTGCTGGTGCCAGGACAACAAAACCAGCTGGATTGACTGGAACCTCACCCAAAGCAACAAAGGGTTGCTGCGTTTTTTCCGAAAATGCCTTGAATTACGAAAAACCCATCTCATTTTCCGCCGACGTATTTTTTTCACCCAGGGGCTGGGGCGGGAAATAACCTGGCAATCGCTTACGCCTGGAGTAGAAGATTGGTCAACCCACTGTCACACACTGGCCTTTCTTCTCCAGGGGAATGGAATAGATGACGATTTTTTCATCATGTTTAATGGACAACGCGCAGGAACGGTGTCATTTACTCTCCCTTCCCTTCCTGGTAAAAAAAAGATATGGAACCGGATTATTGACACCGCACAGCCTAGTCCCTATGACTTTCCATCTGAAAAAAATGTTGTGAAACATAACGGTGGCAGTACTATACGAGTGCAGGCCATGGCTGCAGTTGTTCTCCAGTCAATATGACACCTCTCCATTATGATTGTTGCAGCACTTTTCCCATATGGTATGCTTGTCATGTTTGATGGCGTCGTATTTATACCCTTTTTTCGGGTGAAAACTCTTCATCTTGTTCGTTGTTACAATTTTTCTATCATTACGACGTACCGTATGTACGCCGAAACGATAGAAAAATTGCACGCCTCCAATATGAAGTTTTTTACTTATCCATCGGAAATCGAAGTTTTTACGACGCCATCATGTTTAGAGAGAGCACTTATTTTCTCATCTACTTCTCAACTAAGAACATTGAACGGACTTAGACACAATGGCAAAAGAAACATTTCTTTTTCTTGGTGATTCACTCATAGCTGATTTTGACTGGCAGAAGAGAATGACTCATTTCAACATTCTCAACTACGGACTGGCTGGTGAGACAACACAGGGACTGTTAAAAAGAATTCCATCCATTACTCAAAAAGTCGAGGATCCTGGACTTATTCTGCTGATGGTTGGTACCAATAATCTGATTATCGAAGACTACAGCTTCGTGAGCGATCTGCAGGAAATCATTGTCCAGTTAACCAGCCGTTACCCGGTTACCGAGGTAATCACCAATAGTCTGCTTCCCTGTCAACTTCCCTGGGTCAACATGGAAGCTCTGGAACGAATCAACAGTCAGATTGAACCCATGACCCAGCAGACCGGATCCTGTTATCTGGATATGTATTCCAAATTTAAATCTAAACCAGACTATTTCCAGGGGGACGGAGTCCACCTCACCCCCAAGGCATATGACATCTGGGCAAAATGTATACTTGAATTTGTTTCCTTTTTAATTGAAGATGATTAAAATGTACAAATGACAAACGAAACGGTGCCTCAGCACCATAAACTTTTTTTCAACAAGGAACATACCAACATGAAAAAAACACTACTCAACGGAATCGCAATTTTCCTTTTTATCAGTTTTGCCGCATTTAATGGGTATGCCAATCCCGGTGCAGGACAGACCCTCAGCGGAAAAGTCCTGGAGACCATGGATGCTGGTGGTTACACCTACATACAACTTGATACCGGAACCGGCCAACCTTGGGTTGCCATTCCGCAAGCAACGGTAAAAGTCGGCGACGAGGTGAACTGCCAGCCCGGTATGGCCATGAGTAATTTTAACAGCAAAACCCTGAACCGAACCTTTGACTCCATCATTTTTTCTGGTGGCCTTGCAGGAGCTGCAGGTAACCAGGCTGGTGGCGCAATGGGTTCCATGGGTTCCATGGGCACTCCCCCTCCGGCTCAGGGCGGTGACGATTCTTTCGCCAGTGCTGTCCAGGCGGAGAGTGGTGGCCCCGCTATGCAACAAGCCCCCGCTGCCGAATCAGGTGGAAGTCTTGGTGCCCAGGCCCCTTTTAGTGAAATCAAGGTGGAAAAAGCCAGTGGTGATAATGGATACACTGTAAGTGAAATCTTTGCCCAAAAAGACAGTCTGGGCGGAAAGACTGTCGCTATCAAGGGAAAAGTAGTCAAATTCAGCCCCATGATCATGGGTCGCAACTGGATTCACCTGCAGGATGGAACCGGTGACCCAATGGCCAACACCCACGACCTTGTTGTCACCACCTCTGAAGAAGTAACAAATGGGGATGTGATTACAGTGGAGGGAGTGCTGGCTATCGATAAAGACTTTGGCGCCGGTTACAAATATGATGCCATTGTTGAAGACGCAAAGACCCTGAAGTAATTCACCATAGCAGTGAGTGTCTGTCCGGAAATGCGTTTTTTTCTTCTCAGTCGAATTACAGGAGAAACGGACCTTTTCCGGACTGGCACCTATTTGCAGCAAAAAGGAGGAGAAGGTGCGCATTGCTATCATCGGCCCGGGTGCTCTCGGTTGCCTCTTGGCGTGCCGACTCTCCTGTGCCTCAGGTAAGCAGAGTGATGTCCTGCTTATTGACCACAGACCTGAACGGGCTAAGCTGCTGGACGAGCAGGGGATTGTCTGCGAATCCGATGGCGAGAAACACCGAATCTCTCTTCCGGTAAGCAGCACCCCTGAACATGCCACCCCTCCGGATATCCTTTTTTTCTGTGTCAAATCCCATGATCTAGAAGAGAGCCTTACCTTTGTCGCCCCACTGCTTAGCCCTGCCGGCCTGATCATTTTTATGCAAAACGGTATCACCCATCTGGACCTTGAACACGCTGACTGGCTGCAGGGGATTCCAGTTTTTGCCACAAGCTCTGAGGGAGCAACCTTATTGGAACCAGGCCATATCCGCCACGGAGGAAGCGGCCATACCCATTTTGGCTTTTTAACGCCCCGGAGCAAACCGGAAAATGAACGGTTGCAGGTCCTGACTGCTCTCCTGCAAAAGGGGAAAATTGCAGCCTCTGTTTCAAATGACATAAGATCCAGGCTCTGGGCTAAACTCTTTGTCAATGTAGGAATCAATGCCCTAACCGCCATTTACAGCCGGACAAACGGCCGGCTGCTGACATCCCTTGATACACTGAGCAAACTCAAAACACTGGTCAAAGAAGCGGAACAGGTAGCTCGTGCCTCAGGGATTACAATCAAAGAAGATCCCGTTGCAGCCACAATAACCGTCTGTGAACGGACAGCAGTCAACACCTCCTCCATGCTTCAGGATATCCGGAACTGTCGACCCACTGAGATTGATTCCATCAATGGTGCGATCAGCCGCCTTGGCAAAGAGTTGAATATTGCCACCCCGGCAAATGATGCGGTCATTGCTCAAATCAAAACCATTGAGGCAGGATACAATGCGCCCTGAGAGGATAAACCGGGAAGATCCCCCCCAATGTCACTTGTACCCGTAATTAGGGTAATTCCTGCGTAACAACGAACAAGATGGAGAGTTTTCACGACGCCATCAACAAAGATAGAGATGAAAAACAATCACAACAGTATCAACAGTCACGAAATAGGATTTGATCTGGACGGAGTTATTGCCGACACCGGGGAAGCCTTTATCCGTCTGGCATGTGAAGAATTTGACTATTGCTCCTTTCGCCTGGAGGATATCACAAGTTTCCAGGTGGAAGACTGTATTAATATTCCAACTGACCTGGTGGAACAGATCTTTTATGCTATCCTCCGAGACTCACTGGGAACCGGACTCACTCCCATGTCAGGGGCTGTGGAAGTTATTGCAGAGATGGCTGATAAGGCTCCGGTAACCATTATCACGGCTCGCAACCTGGAACGTCCCGTCAGCGACTGGCTGGATCACTTTTTTCCCGCCAGAACCTGCAGGCAGATACGGCTTGTGGCCATGGGTGATCACGACGACAAAACCCGCTACATCAAGGAGCACAAACTCCGGTATTTTGTCGATGACCGGATGAAAACCTGCCTCCAGCTGGCCGACAATGAGATCACTCCCATTGTCTACAATCAGCCATGGAACAAGGGTAAACACAATCTGCAGAATGTGAGCAACTGGCAGGAAATCAAAGCACTACTTGCATGATGGCGTCGTATTTATCCATCGGAAATGAAGAATTTTCAGGACACTCCATTAACTATCAATCATGCACTGCCCCTACTGTAAAAAAGAAATCCGGATCTATCGCAACCCTGTTCCAACCGTTGACATCATCATCGAAATTGGAGAGGCCATAGTCCTGATTAAACGCAAAAACCCGCCCCATGGCTGGGCCCTGCCCGGTGGTTTTGTTGACTATGGGGAATCATACGAGACAGCGGCGCTGAGAGAGGCAAAAGAAGAGACGGGCCTTGCTGTGGAAAATCTGCAGCAGTTCAGGACTTACTCCGATCCTGATCGCGACCCCCGGCAGCATACCGCCTCCACCATATTCATTGCTCAGGCTGATGCACAGCCCATTGCCGGAGATGATGCTGCAGAAGCGAAACTCTTCACCGAAGAGACGCTACCTGAACTGGCCTTTGACCATGACAGGATTATTAGTGATTATTTTATTTTTAAGGAAAAGAAAGGGTCAAAGGCTGACAATGACAAGCTGTCAGCTTTTAGCTCTTAGCTAAAAGCATCCCATAGTCCTATACATCCAGTTAGCTAACACCTAATCGCTAACAGCTAACAGCGCCAGCCGGTGCCTATGGAAAAAGCCATTTAAGAGCCATAAATATCACGAGACCTGCGCCCAGGCCTCCATAAAGCATCAGTCAGGGAATACAGTCTTTGCCATACTTCTTGGCAATCAACATAATTGTAGCGATACCCGCCATCCCTGCAAGTACAACAAAAAGAAGATCTTTCATTCAGGCTCCCTACCCTCTGATGCGGACACCGGTCTTTTTACGGAGACGGATGGATTTTGGAGTTACTTCCACCAGCTCATCATCATTGATATAAGCGATGCAGTCTTCCAAAGTCATCTCGGCCGGCGGGGTGAGAATCACGGCCTCGTCTGACCCGGACGCACGCATATTGGTCAATTTTTTCCCCTTGGCAGGATTTACCACCAGATCTGCAGGCCGGCTGCACTCACCCACGATTTGTCCCTGATAAAGAGGGTCTCCCGGAGAAACAAAAAGTTTTCCACGATCCTGGAGATTGAACAGAGCATAGGCTACAGCAGTACAGGGCTCTTTTACCAGAAGGACACCATTTATCCGGTTTTTAATCTCTCCGGCCCAGGGACCATACTCAGCAAAAACATAACTCATCAGCCCCATCCCCTTGGTGTCGGTCATAAATTCAGAACGGTATCCAAGGAGTCCACGGGTGGGAATCTTAAACTTCAGACGAACCATACCATTCTGGGTATTCATCTCTTCCATCTGACCACGCAATTTGCCCAGTTTCTCAATAACCGGTCCCTGATACTGCTCATCCACATCAACAGTCAATTCTTCGTACGGCTCCAAGACCTTGCCATCTTTTTCCTTGATAATAACCTGGGGACGAGTGACCTGCAACTCGAAACCTTCGCGCCGCATCTTCTCAATAAGGATTGAAAGATGCAACTCTCCACGTCCTGATACCCGGTAGCCAACACCCTCTGTCAAGGGCTCAACCTGCAGGGCAACATCCGCCAGAATCTCTTTCTGCAAGCGCGCCTCGAGATGACGGGAAGTGACATACTTCCCCTCTTTCCCGGCAAAGGGCGAATCGTTGGGGATAAAATTCATGGAGATGGTGGGTGGATCGATATCAATCAAGGGTAAAGGACGCGGATCATCGGCATCAGTAAAGGTCACGCCAACGGTCACATCTTCCATACCGGCCACCGCCACAATCTCGCCCGTGGTTGCTGTCTCGGTGGGTATTTTTTCATCGCAGGAAAAGCGATAGATCTTTGTAATACGCACGGGTTTGATGGAACCGTCACGACGAGCCACCACAATGGGCTGGTTAATGGACATGGTTCCATTCACCACTTTTCCGATGCCGAGACGGCCAAGATAGGGAGAGTAGTCAATGGTTCCGACCTGCATCTGCAGAGAAGCATCCTTAGATCCGGCAGGCGCGGGAATGTGGCTCACAATCACCTCTGAGATGACGTTCATGTTGCCGCCATTTTCCACAGGATCACCATGCTCTTTCAGGGCATACCCTTCCTTGGCCGAGGCATAAACCACCGGGAAATCAAGGACATCATCGGGTGCGTTGAGCTTGACAAACAGATCAAAAACCTGGTCTACAACCCAGTCACAACGGGCTGCGGGTTTATCGATTTTATTGATAACAACAATTACCGGCAGATGATTTTCCAGGGCTTTTTTCAGAACAAAATAGGTCTGGGGCATGGGCCCTTCCTGGGCATCCACCAGCAACAGAGCCCCATCAGCCATACGGAGAACACGTTCAACCTGCCCCCCGAAATCGGCATGACCGGGAGTATCAATGATATTGATCCAGAAGTCCTTGTACTCGTAGGAACCATTTTTGGCAGTGATAGTAATTCCACGCTCCCGTTCCAGATCCATGGAGTCCATCATACGCTCGGCAACATGTTGGTTGTCCCTGAACATGCCGGAATGTTTAAATAACTCATCAACGAGGGTGGTTTTACCGTGATCAACGTGGGCAATGATCGCCACGTTCCGAATCTTATTCTGTTCCATCTTCTGCCTCATATACAATAAAAAAAAGCACCCAGCCTTCTGCGGATGCTTCAAAAACAACCCTCAATTGGGGTCGAAAAACATAATAGAATAACAAAAACACAGGGGTTTGGCAAGAAAATTAAATCAGAATCCTGCCAAAATCTTTTTCCGGCTCTCAGCAGAACGGCAGAGCACAGAAACAGATTCATCGACATAATCAAAAAACCTGGCCTGCTTCCCCTCAGCCGGGCGCATGATCCTCCCCAGAACCTGAAGAAGCCGACCTTCAAACGTTATGGGAGTACTGAGAAAAAGGCTGCTCAATCCCGGACAGTCAAAGCCTTCACCAATAAGCTGCAGGGTAGCCACCAGAACCTTCACCTTCCCGGCCTGCACATCTTTCACAACTGCAACCCGCTGGTCAGCAGAGGTTTTTCCGGTGAGCATGACCACATTGACACCTTGGGCTATAAGCCCGTCTTGAAAGAGTTGGCAGTGGCTGATACGGTCTGAAACCAGGAGCTGAATACCGCTGTTTTCCTCCCTGCTCACCTTTACAACATCATCAATAATCTGTTGGTTTCGCTCCGCATCCTTGACAAGTGCGGTGATCAATGGTTGATAATCGCCCCGATAGTTATACTGAAACAGGGTTTTGCGGCGAATCAGTTCAGGTTTGACAATGGCTCCAGTGGCCCGAAGCTCTTCCTGATCCACCCGATGAATCCGATCCCCCATATAAAAATAGATCAGCCGGGTCAAACCCTCATCACTGCGAAAGGCCGTGGCAGACAGACCAAGGAGATAATGCCCTCCAAATCCGCTCACCACATCGGTAAAAAGAGCGGCGGGAACCCGATGACACTCGTCCACAACAAGATGCCCAAAACAGGGTGCCAGCTCCTGTACCCGTTTTCTTGCCGTATTCACAATGGCCACAGTAACCGGCTGCAGGTCAAAATGGCCATCCCCCACAATCCCTGCAGAAACCCCCAGAAATGTTACAATACGTTCCCGCCACTGATAGAGCAGCTCTTTGGTGTGCACTACAATCAAAGTGGGCTGCTTGCGGGCTGCGACAATGGCCAGCGCCATCACTGTTTTTCCGCTTCCGGTTCCAGCCTCAAGTACCCCAAACGACCGTTTGTCAGTGGCAGCCACTGCCATCTGCTGATAAGGGCGCAGGGTTCCGCAAAAACAAAAATCAACTTCAGGCAGCAGCAGACGTTCATCGCGGATCTTCGGTGTACACTTCAGAAATTCGCGGCACAGCAGGACTGCCTGATTGGCAAAACCACGCGGAAACCGCAGACCACCGGGAACAACCTCATAGTAATGGAGTTTTGGCTTCAGCTCCTTTCCCACCCAGCGCCCATATTTTTTGGCGGACACATATTTTGGATTATCAATGGTAAGTCGTGCTTTAATTGCCTTTTCCAATGCAAAAGGAATATCTGTCAGGAGACAGTCAGCTGCGACAGTGAGGGATGGCGTTGGCATATTTTTCGATTGTATATCTTGCCGGTCTATGGCATTACCTTGAGGCGTTCAGTAACTAGAAGAATATTTTTTCCATTCGACCTTAAGCGCTCGATGTTCAACCTTGGACGTTCATCTTTTTTATCATGCCCAACACTCTGACCCATATCGGATTTCAGACACCTCTAAGCTGGTTGGGGATAAAAGAAGCACCGCTCCAGTGGGTTGCCCTAGGTTGTATTATCCCTGACATCCCTTGGATTGTCCAGCGCATTTTCCTCCTCGTCCCCGGTATCGATCCTGTCGACCTGTTACTCTATGTTGCCACCCAAGCCAGCCTTGCATATTGCCTCATCCTGTCGCTGGCCCTGGCCATGCTATGCAGTTCCAGCAGAAAAATCTTTCTGATCCTGGCACTCAACTGTCTCCTCCATCTGCTCATTGATGCCAGTCAGAGCAAATGGGGGAACGGGGTAAACTTTCTGATTCCATTTTCCTGGCAGACCACAAATTTGGGACTGTTCTGGCCTGAACATTTTTCAAACACCCTCTTGGCAATCATGGGCGGTGGTATATTTCTTCTTTACTGGTCAAAGGCAATCCACAGCACCAGCCCGTTACTTAAAAAACCAACTGCTGCAAAAACAGTATGCTTCGCCACCTGCCTCGCTTGCTACTGTTTAAGTCCCGCTCTTCTGCTTAATGCGGCCTACGAAGCAGATATACACTACAGTAAAACCCTGTCCAGCACAGAACCACGAACAGGCAAAACAGTTGAACTGGACCGGGGGAGATATTCTGCCACAAATCAAAGCATTCGCAGTTATACCGGCGAACAGTTCACTATTACCAGCCCACCTCTCAACTTAACACCCATTCTCACTGTTCGAGCTCAGTTTCAGAGCGAAAACACCCTCCAGCTCACAGAGTATCATACCCACCGGACCAATCGAGACTATGCGTCGTATGTCGGTCTGCTGCTCACTTTACTGCTCTGGATACACACCCTGTTCTTTCAGACAACCCACAAAAATATGCACAGGAGTCCTCAATGAAACCCCTAAAACCATTCACCACTCCTCTCTTTTTAATCCTGCTAATCGCCACGACCTCATTTGCCTCTCCCGTTCAGGAGATCATCACCATGACGCTGCCGGAGTGGGTTATTCAGGAGGCAATTTCCAAGAGCCTTCCCCTGGATTTCAAGCTGCAATCCGACACCCTGCTCGGATCTGTATCAATCGACAAGATACAAGGTCTGCAACTGCAGCAGAACAAACTCTCCAGCCACATTACCCTGTCCGGCCACAAATTGAATGTCGTCACCAACATTGCCGGCCATGATCTTCGCATGAAAATCGGTTCACTGACCATGGACTTTCAATGCGATGCCACCATTCGCTTTGACACACAGAAACAGACCCTGTATATCAAACCGATTATCACCGAAGTCCAATCCACGAATACACAGAATACCGAAGTTGCCTCTGCCCTTGCCCTCCTCTTTAACAACCGTGAATTTCCATTACCCTTCGAGAAACTGAGACCCATCGTAGCAGACGCAGGCAGCAAACTCCTGAGCATCTCCATGATTATCTCCAATATCAAAATACAACCGGAAAATCTGCAGCTAAGCCTCTTCCCGCGGATAGAAACAACTTCCAAATAAAAATGTGATGGCGTCGTATTTATCCCCCTCAAGGGAGGACTGAAAAGAGTACCCTTTTTTCGGGTGAAAACTCTCCATCTGCTTCGTTGCTGCATTTTTAGCCCAACTTTGCGTGAATCATTAAAAAGCTCGACCACGGTCTGAGTAAAAAGCGATGTCTCAAGAAGTATGACAAGGTTATGGTGAAGAGTAGCCGCCTGGGATTCTTGGAACGCCTGCGCATCAGCGTTGCCTCTTCCAGGTGAAGTACGGCACAAAATATGTCTATATGGGGGTGCGCATGGATTGTCGGATCCGCCCTGATCTCTTTGCTGAAGAATGTCAGGATGAACTCACCTGCCGCAAAAGCCTTTTGGATTTTTCAGCTCAATAGTGATAAAGTGAAATAGAGAAATTTCTATTGAAAAATGCGCTGACTGCCGGAATTCAGCCAGCCACAGAATAAAGAGAGACTCTTTCCATGAAAAAGCTCCTTGTTCTACTTTGTCTTTTATTCATTTTCCCGACTGCATTATCGTACGGTTCCGAGCATGCAGTGACCCTGCAACTCCCCTGGCACCATCAGTTTCAGTTTGCAGGTTACTCTACCGCTCGTGAACAGGGATTCTATAAGGATGCCGGTTTCAATGTCACTCTCCTGGAAGGGCGATATGGCAGTACCCCGGTCGATGCGGTTGTTAACGGAGAGTACCAGGCTCCTCTTCCCTTGACGGTTTTCTCTACGACCCGGATCTACCTGGGGATAACACCATGATTATTATGGTAATCGTGGCTGTTGTACTTACGGGTGTCTTGTATACCTTTTTGATGTTGCTCTTTTTCAATTACCGCTTGAAACAAAACCTGCGAGAACGCATTGCTGAACTTGAGAAAAAGGAATTACGTTTTCGAGAGGTATTCAACAATATGCAGGACGGGGTTGCCATCTATGACCCCACTCCTGACGGCACTGATTTTGTTCTCAAAGACCTTAATCCAGCCGGCCTCAGATCCAGTCAGGCACAGAAAGAAGATATTATCGGCAGGAGTGTCCTGGAGGCCTTTCCCGGTGTCGTGGATTTAGGACTCTTTGACGTATTTAAACGGGTCTGGCAGACCGGTGAACCTGAAAACCTTCCAACCGCAATCTATACAGATAACAGAATAACCCTTTATGTCGAGAACCACGTCTATAAACTGCCGTCAGGAAAAATAGTCGCTATCTATACGGACACAACTCAAAGAAAAATTGCTGAAGATGAAATGCGTCGTGAAAGAGATACTCTGCGTAACATCCTCAACAGTATGGATGATGGTGTCTGCATTATTAATGCAGACTATGATATTGAATATGTAAACCCCAGTCTTGTAAAAGAATACGGGGCAATCAGCGACCAAAAATGTTTTGCGTATTTACATGGTCGCAGTACCCAATGTCCCTGGTGCAAAAATAAAGCGGTACATCAGGGGAAAACCATCCATTGGCAATGGCAAGCACCTGTAACCAAGAAGACTTATGATCTGACCGAAACTCCCCTGAAGAATCCTGACGGAACTACCTCCAAAATGACGATATTTCACGATATTACCGAGATAAAACACCTTGAAAACCAGCTGCACCAGTCTCAAAAAATGGAGGCCATTGGCACTATCGCCGGTGGGATAGCCCATGATTTCAACAACATTCTTGCTGTGATCCTGGGCTGTGCTGAGTTTATCCGGAAAGAGACTCCACTGGAAAGCAGGATAAGGGAGGACATTGATGAAATCCTTACTGCAGGGAATCGAGGTGCCGATCTTGTCAAACAGATCCTCACCTTCAGTCGGCAGAAAGAAAGTGAAAAGCAGGTCCTGCAGCCCCACCTGATTGTCAACCAGGCATTGAAGGTGCTCCGTGCCACCCTGCCCGCGACGGTAACTATAGAAGAAGCTATTGATCCT
Organism: Desulfocapsa sp.; assembly: GCA_021737265.1. Classification (GTDB taxonomy): domain Bacteria; phylum Desulfobacterota; class Desulfobulbia; order Desulfobulbales; family Desulfocapsaceae; genus Desulfocapsa. Next base: position 22,977 of record JAIPEF010000007.1, read on the forward strand.
GATTGCGGCAGGATCGTTACTGATCCCCTCATCATCCACCAGATTGTTGTCACTCTCTGTAGCATTGGGCTCCAGGCCATGACTGAACAAAAGGGAACCTTGCGCGTGGAGCTGCAGCGCCGGGAGCTTACTGCTGCTGACATCGGTACCAGGGGAAACGTGTCTCCAGGAACCTTTGTTGTCCTCACTGTCAGGGTGAGTGGCCGCGGTATGGAACAGCAAACCATGGAGCGAATCTTTGAACCCTATTTTACTACCAAGGAGTTGGGGCGCGGCACCGGCCTGGGGCTGGCCATTATCCACGGTGCAGTGAACGAGTCCCATGGATTTATTGAGGTAGAGAGCAGTATCGAAAAAGGGACCCTCTTTTCCATTTACTTCCCGGCAACCGAGGAGCCTGTCACCCGGGCAGTTGCCTTGGAAGATTTGGCACAGAAGGACAGAGAAGACATTCTGCCCGGTAAGGGAGGGATACTCATCGTCGACGACGAACCGCTGATGGTGAAGATTAATGAAAGGCGCCTGAAAAGCCGTGGTTATGATGTCACAGCGGTGACAGACTCCAATGAGGCCCTGGAGATATTTCGCAGCCAACCGGAGAACTTTGACCTGCTCATCACCGATCAGACCATGCCGGGACTCACCGGCACTGAACTGGCCAGGGCTGTGCTGAAGATAAAACCGTCCCTGCTCGTTATCATGTGTACCGGACACAGTGATATTATCCCTGAAAAACAGACAGGTTCCATGGGTATCAACAGATATGTTTTTAAGCCGCTGCACAAAGACGAACTTCTTGATGCTGTTCAGGAGCTGCTGGCTGAGAAATAACTGCTTGAAGAAATAAGGGACCTGCCATCCTAGGTTTGTGGGTTTTACGAGTTTATCAAATTTACCGAACAAACATTGTGTACAGAAAACTCAACAGGTATGGGAGCAGTCAATGGGTGACAATGATCTCATGAAAGACATTTTTGCTGATGAAGACGTTGATAAAAAAAATCCTTTGTCAGGCAGAAATGACGGATCATGGAAAATACTAGTGGTGGATGATGATGAGGATATCCGCAGCTTAACCAGATTGACCCTCGAAAACTTTTCTTTTGAAAACAAAACATTACAGCTCATAGAGGCGACATCTGCTGCGGAAGGGAAGAAGATCCTCCGGGAGCAGCCTGATATTGCCCTGGTCTTGCTTAACATGATGATGGAATCCACTACTGCCGGTTTACAATTGGCAAATTTCGTCCGGGAAACGCTGGGCAACCACTTTGTCCGTATTATTTTACGAACCGGCTATCCAGGAGAGTCTCCGGAGCGGGAAGTTCTTCTATCTTATGACATTGACGGCTACGTAACAAAGACAGAATTAACCGTTGATAAACTCTTTTCGCTCGTCGTATCCGCTCTGCGCGCCTACAAAACTATCATGGAGGTGGAAGGATATCGCCGGGATCTGGAGCGAAAAGTTAAGGAACGAACCCATGAGTTAACGACCAGTGAAGAGAAATACAAGACCCTCTATGACAATGTCCCTTTATCATATCAATCCCTTGATGGTGATGGCTGTTTTATTGAGGTAAATCCCTCATGGCTCAGGACTCTCGGGTTTGAACGGAAAGAAGTGATTGGGAAATGGTTTGGAGATTTTCTCCATCCGGACTGGAAACCCCATTTTGAAAAATATTTTTCGGTATTTAAAGAGCCTGGCTATATAAAAGACGTAGAACTCAAGATACGACACAAAGATGGGCACTACCTGGACGTATCCTTTGAAGGCTACATCGAGTATGGACCCGATGGAACAGTTAAACAGGCCTATTGTGTATTCCAGGTTATCACCAAGCGTAAACGGATTGAGAACGCGCTGCGTAAAAGTAGAAAACTGTGGCACCGAACCTTCAACTCTATTAGCGATTTTATCACCCTTCAGGATACTGAACTGTGTATAATCAAAGCCAATCAGGCAGCCTGCACTACCCTGGATCTTCCCCATGATGCAATTGTTGGCCAGCACTGCTATGAGATCTTTTATAATTTACAAGAAGCCTGTTCGGATTGCCCAATGCTTGAAACCGGGAAACCCTATGAACCCTACGGGCGGGAGATATTTCATGAGAAACTGGGGAAAACATTTCTGCTCTCGGCCGCACCAGTATTCGATGATCAGGGTAAAATTGAATATATCGTCCACGTAGCCAAGGACATCACCTTCTGGAAACAGGCGGAAGAACGTCTCCTCCTCTCCGAAAAAATGAACAATATTGCCGGGCTTACCGCAGGTGTTGCCCATGAGATCAACACCCCTCTCTCCGGAATCCTCCAGTCAATCCAAATCATTCAAATGGAACTTGACCCGGATTCTCCCAAAAACCGGGAAGTGGCGGCAACGTGTGGGATTGATTTATCATCTGTCCAGGCCTATTTCAAGAAACGAGAGCTCGATTTCTTTCTTGATGGCATCAGAAGCTCGGCCATGAATGCATCAATAATTATAAAAAGACTGCTTGCATTCAGTCGTCCTTCCATAGGAATCATCTCTTCACATAATCTCAACAAGCTCATTCAAGAAGCTTTAATATTGGCCAAGTCAGACTATGACCTGAGAAAAAAATATGACATCATCAATATTAAAATCATTGAGGAGTATACTGAAGACCTTCCTCATGTCATTTGTATGGGAGTCGAGATCGAACAGGTCATTTTGGATCTTATCAAAAATGGAGTCCAGGCCATGGCTGAGACAGAGAACACGGAGCATTGCCTCAGCCTGCGAACCCTGCATACAGGTACGGCTGCACGTATTGAAGTGGAAGACAATGGGCCGGGGATGGATGATGAAACAAGAAAACAGATATTCGACCCCTTCTTTACCACAAAAGACGTAGGCGTCGGCACCGGGCTAGGGCTGTCAGCCGCCTACGCCATTATCAGCAAGAAGCATAATGGGAAAATATGGGTAGAAACAAAGCCTGGTAAGGGCGCCACATTTATCATAGAGTTGCCTTTCAATCAGGAAAGTTGAGCTCCCTGCTTACGGCTCCAGCACTCCCAACATCCCTGTAACATGTTGCACACAAGGACTTTATTTCAGCTTATGACTGTGAATCCCTCTGCCGTCATTCCCGAGTTTCTTTATCGGGATTGTCCAGAGGTTGTCTGTGGAAATCCAGTTGTTTTTTTATATTCCTATCAGCGGGTTGCAAGCTCTCGTCATCCCCGAGTGTTGTTATCGGGGATCCAGGAATTTGTTAATGGCTGAGTTTCATAACGTAATCAGAAAAAAAGAAGACCTGTCACTGTTACGCGAGAAAATATTATGATCGATAAAACAAAAACCACTATTTTAATCGTTGAAGATGACCCGATTATTCGCAAGAGTGAAGCTGTTTTCCTTGAGGGTAAGGGCTATACGGTAATCCTGGCTAAAAATGGCCGTGAAGGGTTGGAAAAATTCAAACAGGGCCAACCGGACCTCGTGCTGCTGGATCTGCGGATGCCTGAAGTGGACGGCCTGAAGGTTCTGGACACCATCACAAGTGGGTCTCCTGACATTCCGGTGATCATTGTCTCTGGAGTTGGAACCATGGATGATGCCATCAAGGCCCTTAAGCTCGGTGCCTGGGATTTTCTCACCAAACCCATCAGCAACATGGCCGTCCTTGAGCATGCAATTGAAAATGTTCTCGAAAGGCTGAAACTGATCCGTGAAAACAAGAGCTACCAGCAGCATCTTGAAAAAGAAGTGGAGAAAAGGACTATAAAACTCCAGCTCAGTGAGCAGCAGTTAAGAATTGCACTGCAGGGGATCATTGATGTTGTAGCAACCACAGTTGAAGTTCGGGATCCCTATACTGCCGGCCATCAACAAAGAGTTGCGGATCTTTCCATTGCCATTGCCAGACAATTGAACCTGTCAGAGGAACAGACAGAAGGTCTTCGCCTGGCTGCCCTCATTCATGACCTTGGTAAGGTGGCGATTCCCAGTGAAATTCTTACCAAGCCCGGTCAGCTGACGGATATTGAGTATCAGCTGATCAAAACCCACGCCCAGGTGGGTTACAACATCCTCAACAAAAACAAGGTTGACTTCCCCTGGCCCATCAAAACCATTATCTATCAACACCACGAGCATTTGGATGGTTCAGGATACCCACAGGGTATTGCCGGTGACGATATTCTTCTTGAGGCTCGTATACTGGCCGTAGCTGACGTAGTTGAGGCCATGGCATCCCCTCGCCCCTATCGAAGGGCCCTGGGCGTAGAAAGAGCCCTGAAAGAGATTCAAAAGTACCGGAGCATCCATTATGATCCTGCGGTAGTTGACGCATGTCTGCGGCTTTTCAAGGAAAATCGTTTTACTTTTGCATAGCTCTTCAGTTAGGATGAGGTACTCATTGACAGGTTGGACTCTGAGAATGGGGCGTGGACCATGAATACCGAAGCAGAACGAACAATCCTGGTGGTTGAAGATGATATCCTGATGCGCAAAAGTATTACTACTTTTCTGCAGGAAACGGGCTACCATGTTCTCCAGGCCGAAGACGGACAGAAAGGGTTGGATACGTTTCGTCGTCAGGCGCCGGATCTTGTCCTGCTCGATCTACGCATGCCGAGAATGGACGGCCTGGAAGTACTGGAGGCCATAACCAAAGAAACGACCGAAATACCAGTGATTATTGTTTCCGGTGCGGGCTCCATAAGTGATGCTATCAAGACCTTAACCTTGGGGGCATGGGATTATGTCACCAAGCCGATCACTGACCTGGCCCTGCTTAAACATGCCGTTACCAAGTCATTTGAACGGGCCGAAATGATCCAGGAGAACAGACGATACCAGAACCATCTTGAAGAAGAGGTGAAAAAAAGAACTACCGAACTGCACCAGTCTCAGAAGCTGGAGGCAATCGGTACACTGGCTGGCGGTATCGCCCACGACTTCAACAATATCCTGTCCGCAATTCTTGGTTATACCGAGATGGCAAAAGGGGCTCTTCCCGCAGACAGTCAACCGGCCAAAGACCTGGGAAAAGTGATCACAGCAGGAAACCGGGCTGCAGAACTGGTGAAACAGCTCCTGACATTCAGCCGCCAGGGAGAACAGGAATTACAGCCGGTTCGAATCCAATACGTCATCCAAGAGACGTTGAAACTGCTCCATGCTTCCATCCCGACAACGATTGAAATCCGAGAGGATATTGACTACAGCTGCGCTCCGATTCTGGCAGATTCCACCCGGATCCATCAGATCTTACTCAATCTCTGTACCAATGCCAAATCTGCCATGCTTGGGAAAGGCGGGATATTGAGTGTTTCTTTATCGGAGGTCGAATCCCCTGAGACCGAACTTGGAGTCAAAGACGGTACATACCTGATTCTCAGGGTTGGTGACACCGGCCATGGAATGGACAGAGACACCATGGCCAAAATATTTGATCCCTTCTTTACCACAAAGGCACGAGGTGAAGGTACCGGCCTGGGATTGGCAGTTGTCCATGGCATAGTAACAAAGCTTGGAGGACAGATAACCGTTTCCAGTAAACCAGGCAAGGGAAGCATTTTTCAACTTTATTTTCCCGTAGTTGGCATAGAGGAATCTGTCAAAGAGAAGGACAGCACTCCTGTTGTTGGCGGAAAGGAACGTATCCTTGTGGTGGATGATGAAGCTGAGCTTGCAGAGATGATACAGCGAATGCTCACTGAACTCGGATACAATGTCACCTCTTTTGCGAACAGCGCCGAGGCCTTACAAGAGTTTACACGGGATACCGAGGCCTATGACCTGGTTATCAGCGACATGACCATGCCGGTACTCACCGGTACGGAACTGGCCCGAAAAATACTCTCTGCGAAACCCGGTATACCGATAATTCTCTGTACCGGCTTCAGCGAGATAATGGATGAAAAAAAAGCCAAAGCAATGGGTATCCGGGAATATATTATGAAACCTGTTATCAAAAGCGAGCTGGCTAAAAGAGTGCGAAAGGTGCTGGATAATGGCTAAAATCCTGGTGATTGATGATGATGCCATGCTCTCCACCATGCTCGTCGACCAGTTGGATCGTATTGGACATGCCGCCACAGGTGTTTCGACACTGACCGACGGGGTGAATATGGTCGGAAAGGATGATTTTGACGTTGTCTTCCTCGACGTACAGTTGCCAGACGGCAACGGTCTGGAATTCCTGCCAGAATTTAAAGCTGCTCCTTCGTCACCGGAAGTGATTATCATGACAGGAAAAGGTGACCCCGATGGAGCAGAAAAAGCCATCACCAGTGGTGCCTGGGCGTACATTGAGAAACCACACGTTGTCAGAGATCTCCTTCTCCATCTTACCAGGGCCCTTCAGTACCGGGAGGAGACCAAGCGAATCAAGAAGATACCGGTCGCACTGAAAAGGGGAGATATCATAGGCAGCAGTAACGAGATTGCTGCCTGCCTGGACATGGTTGCCAAATCTGCTGCCAGTGAGGTCAGTGTCCTGATAACAGGTGAAACAGGGACTGGCAAAGAGCTCTTTGCCTGGGCAATCCATGAAAACAGCAACCGTGTGCAGAGTAACTTTGTTATCGTTGATTGCGCTGCCTTACCGGAAACCCTCATTGAATCCACGCTGTTCGGATATAGCAAGGGGGCTTTCACCGGTGCCGACAACTACAGGGATGGGTTGATCAAGCATGCTGACGGAGGGACGCTCTTTCTTGATGAGGTTGGAGAGCTGCCCTTAAATACTCAGAAAACTTTTTTGCGGGTATTGCAGGAACACCGCTACCGTCCCGTTGGCTCTTCCCGGGAAAAACACAGCGATTTCAGATTGGTTGCGGCAAGCAACCGTAATCTTGAAGAGTGCGTGCAGGCGGGAACCTTTCGCAGTGATCTGCTTTTTCGCCTGCAGGCATTTTCCATTACCCTACCACCTCTTAAGACGAGGATTAGCGATATTCGGGAACTGACCACTTTTTATATTGAAAAGCTTTGCAAACGCTACGGCCGGGAAACAAAGGGTATTGCCCCTGATTTTATAGAGGCCCTTTCTGCCTACGATTGGCCTGGCAATATCAGAGAGCTGTTCCAGGTTCTCGAACTGGTGCTCGCCAACGCTATTCAGAGTCCGACTCTCTTTTCCTATCACCTTCCGAAGCAATTTCGTATTTTACAGGCCCAGGCAGGAATTCAAGGCGCTCAACCAAGCCCTTCCAGTTCAGAAGGCCCCCCTCTATTCGACAGATTCCCCTCTTGGCGGCAGAACAAAGAATGCCGGGAAAAAGAATATGTGCAGCAATTAATGCTTCATTCAAAGGGAAGTATCAAAGAGGCCTGCAGAATATGCAAACTCTCCAGGACCCGTCTCTACCAACTCCTTCATAAGTACGATTTGTACTCCACCACAGCCAACGGCAAATAATCCGCACCTGTTCCGGGCAAGTTCAGCAATCTATCAGGAGGCTGTCCAAATGGAGTTATCGGCCATCCAGGAAATCACCACCAGTTTCTGAATAATTCACGCAGGAACGGTTGAACCTCTTAGGGTCCTCCTGGAAGTGGAGGGTTTATTGATGAACAATACGTTTACATCGTACACAATAGTTGACAATTTCCTCCTTCCCTGATTGCCACCCCCAACACCTTCCTCACCTAACATTTTGTTTTCAATCTGTTTATACGTTTTGAGTACCAGCCCGCAGATTATGGCATGCATCATGCAAAAGAAACAGTAAAGCTTGAAGCATTTACCTCTCAAAATAGTATTGAGACAGTGACAAGGTTGCCAAACTCAATAATTGACATCGTCATTAACCACATAAAGGAGGCACCACAAACGTGTAAGTATGATCGTGAGCAACTTCCCAGTCTAGAATTAATTAGAGTTTAGATTGTGAAGTCAGAGTTTACGCGAAAAAAGTTGGTGAAAAAGGAGCAAGATCATGGAAAATAACAATAAAACCAAAATATTAATCGCCGAAGATGACAAAATATTACGTAAAACTGTTGCATGGTTTATTGCACAAAATGACTATATACCTTTGGAAGCTGAAGATGGACACGAGGCATTGAAGATTTTCAGGCAGGTGCGGCCGGCATTGATTTTGACAGACCTTCAAATGCCCGTCATGAGTGGTTTTGCTCTGCTTCAGGCGGTGTCTATAGAGTCACCAAGAACACCAGTGATTATTTTTTCAGGCGCCGGAGAAAAGCATGATGTGATTAGTGCCCTTCGCTACGGTGCCGTTGATTATATTTCAAAGCCGGTTGAAGATGCTGACTTTTTGATGGATAGAATTGAAAAAGCCCTGCTAAAGGCACAGTGTAGAGACAAATCTGAATCAGAGTCTGATATTGGAGTCTGGAGTTTCAGCCACGCAGCCATTGAAACAATTCAATTTAAAAAAGACCACACTAGTACACTGTAAGGCTTATATCTTCTCATCGAAGTCATCCTCGAGGGAGTTAAGCGGGGATCCAGAGCTGAGCTAAATTCCTGGATACCCGATAACGCTTGTCCCAGTATGTTTTAAGCAGGGAGCACTCGGGTATGATGGACAAACCCAAAACGGCACATTAAAAGTAAAGACAGGACTGTTCTTTTTCTGGCGCCAGGACCATACCTTCCCACCTATTCGCGAATGACAAAAAAAAGGAGCCGGCCATCTCTGGTTCACTCCTTGAATTTACTGGTACGCCAAGCAGGGTTCGAACCTGCGACCTACGGCTTAGAAGGCCGTTGCTCTATCCAGCTGAGCTATTGGCGCATATTCCCCTCTGCTATACGATATCGTACATAAAAAATCAACCTCATTCTTGAAAGAGATATTTCCTTCCTTTTAATTCTTCCGGGTACCCTGTACAGTACAATGTATAGTGTCTCCTCACACTTGCAATACCTGAAACAGTTCGTCAATCATGGGCTTTTTTTTTATTGAAAAGATCATTTTATTCACTTGACGAGGCCATTTTAATAGGCAATCCTAGTTTATGCTTTTTATGTGATTTCAGGGTGTAACAAATATCTGTGACAGATATCATGTCATCCCCTCGGAACAAAACATGAAACCAAAAGAGCCTTAACCTTATCATTTCCAACCTTTTCTGATAGAATTCTTCTTGATGGCGTCGTATTTATCCATCAGAAATCGAAGTTTTTACGAGTTTATCCTTTTTGAGATAGCGTATGGTGTTTGCATAGCAACAGGGAATACCGGACAAAAGGAATATTATGAAGCTGGCGTGTCGATTTCTCTTTTTCATTGTTGTTTGCTGCCCCCTTTCACTAACAGGGTGTGGCTCCAACTGTGTAAAAGGAAATTGCTCCAATGGTACGGGAACACTCATCCTCGATACTGGCGAACACTACCAGGGGACATGGAAGGGAGGAAAACTACACGGCCAGGGAACCTTCACCGAAGCAAATGGCGATACGTACACAGGCCACTGGGTCTCTGGAAAGAAACAGGGTCACGGCATTGCCACCAGGGCTGATGGACATCGTTATGAAGGCAACTGGCGAAATGACAAAGTAGACGGCAAAGGCCAAATCACCTTTGCCAATGGTGACCTATTTGAAGGTACCTGGCAGGAAGGGAAAAAGCATGGACCGGGCCGGTTCACTTATGGCAATGGCAACACTTATGAAAGTGAATGGCGCGAAGATGTTGATGTTGGAAAGGGAGTTTTCATAACAGCGTCAGGTGAACTTTACGTTGATGCCTGCATAAGGGGTGACTGCCGTAATGGTCATGGTGTAGCTACCAAGTCAAACGGAGAGCACTATACCGGAGAGTGGTTAAATGGACTGAAAAATGGCCATGGAACGTTAATTTATGGAAATGGCGACACCTACACCGGACAGTGGAAAGATGACAAGGAGAATGGCTACGGAACCTTTCGCAAAACAGACGGCAGCAGTTATGTCGGCAACTGGAAAAATGGAGTGTGGGATGGGCATGGCACTTACCAATCTGCAAGTAGAGGCCGTTTTGTCGGGGAGTGGCAAAATGGAAAAATGCACGGCTATGGAACGATAAACATGCCCAACGGCAACCAATATATAGGCAACTGGAAGAATGGAATGAAGCATGGCCGTGGAACTCTGCTTTTTACCGGTGGCTTTAAATATGTTGGCGAATGGAAGAATGATAAGATGATCGAGATATATCCTCGATAGTACATTTTGTCTCTGAAGTTACTAATGGACAAAAAAAAATGAACAGTCGCATCTTAAAATCTTATAGCAATTTCCCAGGAGTGCTCTTTACCCATAAGTTGCTCATCCGCAGGTATGGGTGTCGGAGGCCCCGAAGGGGTCAGGTATTATAGCCGGTGTGCGTGAGCCACCGGTCTTGAATCCACCTCACCACCTGTCCTGAAGGGACAGTGTTATTTGATGGCGTTGTATTTATCCCCCGCAAGGGAGGACTGAAAAGAGTACCCTTTTTTCGGGTGAAAACTCTCCATCTGCTTCGTTGCTGCATTTTTTATTTTGCTGTAACGAAGAGCTTGGGCGAATAGGCAATTTTTCAAGGTATGCGCTCATCAATCTTCCCCCACAGGTTTCCAGACCGGACCAGTAGCTGTATCAATGATCTGAATGCCACGACGAATCAGTTCATCCCGTACCTCATCCGCTGCCTGCCAGTCTTTCTCCAGGCGGGCTTTTTCCCGCCGCTGAATCAGCGCATTGACAGGCGGTGCGAGTGGGCAGCCTTTCAAACGGAAGATATGCAGAATCTCATTGATCTTACGCAAGCTTTCCAGAATATATTTTTTCTGGTCCCCATCCAGATGATTGACATGGAGGATCGGATTAGTCTGCTTGATAAACTTATACACAGCACCCATCCCCTTTGACACATTGAGATCATCATCCATGGCCTCAAAAAACTGCTCTTCCATGGCTGAGACATAGGCCGCAACTTCAGGATGTGGTTTGCCGGGGGGCAGGCAGAGCAGTTTGCAGGTAAATTCATCAATCCTGCGCAGGGCTGTCCGCACAGTGGTCAGCCGGCGAAAGGAAAAGTTAATCGGCTTACGATAGTGAACGGAAAGCAGCATAAAGCGAACATCACGAGGACTAAAGCCGCGCAGCATAACATCTTTTAAGGTGATTATATTACCGGCCTCTGCAGACATCTTTTTCCCGTCCACCAGCAACAGTTCAGAATGGAGCCAGTACCTGGCCAAAGGTTTGCCGGTAAGGGCTTCGGCAATGGCTATCTCGTTTTCATGATGGGGGAAAATCAGATTACGGCTGGAGGTATGAATATCCATGGTCTCACCCAGGTATCTGGTCGACATTGCAGAACATTCAATATGCCATCCCGGGCGAACATTTCCCCAGTCGGTCTCATAAAAAATCCCTTCTTTCAACTCTGCCAGGGTGGAACGCTTGAGCAGGGTGAAATCGCGGGGATTATCCTTCTCATAGTTATCCAGGTCAACCGTCCGCCCCAACTGAATCTTACCAAGATCAATGCCGGAAAGGCGCCCGTAATTCTTGAATTTTGAAATATCAAAATAGATTGAACCGTGCTTTTCATAGGCAAAGCCTTTGTGCAGCAATTCATGGGTGATCTCGATCATGTCAGCCACATGCTCGGAGGCCTTGGGATAATTTGTTGCCTGCTTTACAGCCAGTGCCTCAATATCCTCCATAAAACCATCAATATACTTGGTGGTAAATTCCTGCAGCGACTTCTTGGCAGCCCTTGCCCCTTCAATGGTATTATCATCCAGATCGGTGAAATTCATACAGGAGTTCACCTCGAACCCCTTATGCTCAAGGTAGCGGGTGATGAGGTCCGACACCACAAAACGTCTGCACAGAGAAAGATTGGCCGGTTCATAAGCCGTTGGCCCGCAGGTATAAAAGGTGACCGACTTTTCCTGCTGCGCTTGGAATTCATCCTTCTTTTTCGTCAAGGTGTTGAAAAAACAGAGGCTGGTTTTTTTTTCTTCCACCTTGTTTTTTCTGGTAAAAAGGGGGGTCGAAAGATAGCGTTCACCACCATCCGGGATAATGACCACAACAAATCCATCTTCCAGCTCTTTGACCAGATCAAGGGCAGAATACATGGCCGCACCACTGCTCATGCCGACCAGCATCCCTTCTTTTCTGGCTAAAAGCCGAGCCATGCGAAAGGCATCCTCATCATGAACATTAACTATGCTGTCCGGCAAAGACTTGTCAAATATTCCGGGCCGATAGGACTCCTTCATATTTTTCAGTCCCTGAATTTTGTGGCCAAGGAAGGGCTCTACCGCAATAATTTTCACATCAGGATGCTTTTCATGAAACCACTTGCAAAGCCCCATCACTGTCCCGGATGTGCCCAGAGTAGCAACCACGTGGGTTACTTTCCCCTCTGTCTGCTCCCATATTTCCGGTGCGGTATGTTGATAATGGGCCATCCAGTTTGCTTCGTTATTAAACTGGTCAGTCAGATAATAACGATCCGGAAACTCGCGGGCCATATCATAGGCCTTCTCTATAGCACCATCAGTACTCCTTTTTGCCGGTGTAAGAAGAATCTCAGCACCATAGGCCTGCATGATTTTTCGACGCTCAAGGGATGCGGATTCGGGCATGACCAATTGACAGCGATACCCTTTTGCGGCACAGACCATGGCCAGACCGATGCCGGTATTACCACTGGTTGCTTCAAGGACGATTTTATCCTCTGTCAACTCGCCGCTGGACTCTCCCGCCTCAACAAGGGACAATGATATTCGTTCCTTTACTGATCCACCTGGATTTTTAGACTCCAGCTTTCCATAGATAGGAACCTGAGTAGGGTTCAGCCGATTAATGCGAACCAGAGGAGTATTGCCGATTGCATCTAAGATAGTATTACAGAGAGTCATATTTTAAGAGGAAAAACCCCATTTATTCATGAATGTCAGTGAGTTAATTGAGCAACAGCTTACAATTGCAGATAGCTGAGTACTATATCCCTTCTTTAAGGTGAAAAGCTACAAATACGACACCATCAAAGTTGATGGCGTCGTAAAAACTCTCCATCTGCTTCGTTGCTGCATTTTTTATTTAATTTCGACGTACCTTAGTACGCCGAAATTAAATAAAAAATACGCGCCTCGCATATGAAGCTTTTTACTTAGCCATCCTAGGTTTGAGGTTTTTACGAGTTTATCAAAGTTGAACAGAATTCCATTCTATTGCTATTTAGCTTTGGACGCAAGCAGGGAAAGCAGTGATTAACTACCGATTGAAAACTGACGACTGAACACTGCAAACTGCAAATTGTCTTTATTCTCTCCTGCACGCCTGAGACAAGTACCAGAAACGAACTAAAGATTCTCTCACATCCTTGTCCGAAATCGATTCCACCTGCCGCTCAAAGGCCGCAACATCCTTGGCCGGAGGCTGGACGTAGCGAAGAGAAGGCCCATTTTTTTTTTCATCCTTTTCCCTCTCTTCCAGACAAAAGCGAAGCCCCCCCAAGGTGGAGATGCGTAAGGATTTGTTCAGAATTTCCAGAAGCAACACTGTCTGAAACTGCAGCTGCTGGAGCCAGGCGGAATTCTCAACCTCCACCCACAAAATTTTTTTTACAATTTTTACCGGACGGCAATGGTCGGTTATGTCACTGTCCAGTAACTCCTGCCAACGCAAAAAGATGGAATGCAGATCAAGCTTTTCTTCCCAGCCACGCTGCCGGGTAAGCTGCGGTAAGACATTACCCAGTTCAAATAAGGAATCTTTTTTTTTCAATATTTCAGCCAGAACTTTTATTGTTATTCTTGATGGCGTCGTATTTATACCCGACGTTGAGGTTTTTACGACGCCATCATTCTTCATTCTTTATAGTAACCATGATACTTCGGTGAAATGACAATTTAGGACATGGTCTCACTCCGATATATTCAGTGGGAATATTACCACATAGAGACATTGGAGAGGAATAAATTACAGTTATAATTCCCAATTAACAATAAATTAAAGTTTTATCTGTTGTATTACCCTATTATTTCTGATAAATTAAAAATCCAGGCTAAAAGAGTTAGACTTTTATTTACCATATATCAAATGGAGAAATCATGAAAACCATTTCTATTGTTCTGCTTCTTTCTTTCTTCTGGGCAGCAACAGCAAGTGCAACAGACACAGAATGGAAAGAGATTTTTGACTCTACATACCAGGATAAGGGTATTCAGGTAGCTGTCGAGAAGGTATTAAAAGAAGGGGTAACACCGGAAAGCATCATCCATCAGGGCCTTACCATTGACGGCCTGCTGGCACAGGATATAGTAAAATCCCTGTACTGCGCCGGCGTTGAGGGTGAAGATATAGAAGCTGCCTGCCAAACAATCGGAATCCCGGAACTCATAGTTGTTACTGCTCACGAAAAAGCTACAGAAGAATGTTTTGATCCGCTAAATCCCACACAATCAGTTGTTTTTATCGGGGCACCTAATTCTGCTGACAGCGCCTCCGGTGGCAGCTACGCGAGTCCCCATAAACCTTCTCAGTAACACCATCATATCAGGAAGTGTCCTGTGATGAGAAGAAGAGCAAAGCATATTTCTTGCAGGCGGCTCCCCTCTTTTTCTTATATCCTTTTAAACAACAATCCAATTCAGGAAGAAACAGATGAAGTACAGATATCATAGTATTCTCTTAGCCTTACTTCTCAGCCAGCCTCTCCATGCAAACGCTGCAAACCCATATAACCTGAATATTGACACCATGGCCATAGTGGCACAGAACGAGCCGCCACCTCTTTCCTACGACGACACAATCATCACCTACGATGAAGACGCGGAAACCAAAATCGAGAAGTACTTTCACCCTACCCTGGTGCTCTCCGGTGAATATACAGACAATTTGTATAATGTCGATCATGACACTACGGAAAACCTCCTGCTATCAATCACACCAGGATTCTGGCTGACAATGGGACAGGCAGAAGATATGCCCGCAGCCGTTTCAGTCAGGAACACCTCTGCAAGCGGTATTATGATGGCTCCCCTGCGTACTGATGGCTACGACTGGCTCAATGCCACCCTTATGGGGTCCATGAAGTTTGATTGGTACTCTGAAGAATCGGTGAATGATTTCATTGGTGGTGATCTCAATGCAAGCCTGCAATACAAACCCGGAAACAAGTTAACCCTCTATATCACGGATCAGTATCGTCGTGCCCGAATTGGCTTTGACATAGGAAACGATACTGCGGATGACGATCGGTGGTTTGACTCAAATCTTCTCTACACTGGTTTTGACTGGGATTTAACAGATAAATTCAGTGCCGGTGCGAAATATTCCGGTTTTCTTCTTAGCAACAACGACACTGTTGATGAATACATGGACAGAACTGACCATTCACTTTCCGCATTTGGTGCGTTTAACTACAGTATGAAAACCAGCTTCTTCCTCCAGTATCAATATATTACTCTGGATTACGACTCAGCGGAGTATCAGGATAACGAGCAACATCACATATACGGCGGGGTCCACTGGATCTCCACCGAGAAATTAACCTTCGACTTAAAGGCTGGTTATCAACAACGGGATTACAAAGATGAACGTATTGAAACAACATTCAATTCAGATGACAACTCCACAGTTGCCCTGGAACTTTCCTCTCTTTACCAGTTTTCAATGAAGACGGGCGTTTCCCTTGCTTTAAGTCATAAATTTGAGGAATCCGATAGCTCACTGGCCCTTGGCAAAACAGTTTTTGCCGGAGATTTCACCTATCACCAGGAGCTAACAGAACGTTTACAAGGAATTTTAGCCCTGGGATACGAAAATGCTGATTACAACCAGATGGTTGATCAACCGCGCGAGGATGACCTCTTTGAAATCAGACCTTCCTTACAGTATACATTCCGTGAATGGCTGATGACTGAACTGGCATACAGTTATCGCGAGAGAGACTCCACAGACGACCTTTTTGATTACAAGACAAACACGGTTTACCTTTCCCTGAATTCCGCTTTTTAAAAAGAGAATCTGGAGAGATCATTCTCTTCCGTTACCGAATGCAACCTATTACTCAATCTGCAGATCGTTCTCCGGTCTCTTTTCGACAGCTCCTTTTCCTCTGTTTCAGCCTGCTTACTCTTTTAAGCGGCAGTGGATATGCGGAAGATTATATCCTGGGAGAAGGTGATGTCTTAAAGATCAGTGTCTATGACAATGAGGATCTCCTTACCGAAACCCGGGTAAACGGCAACGGTTTCATCGTCATGCCCCTTATCGGCCCGGTAAAGGTCGGTGGGCTGACAACTTCGGCAGCCACCACTAAACTCACAAATCTTCTGGCCGGCGACTACATCTTAAATCCTCAGCTTACCATTTTTATTGAGAAGTTCCGCACAAAGAAAGTTACTATCCTGGGCCATGTCAACAACGCAGGAATTGTCCAGATAGAAGGTCCCATGACCTTGCTTGAGGTTATCTCTCAGGCTGGAGGGTTAAAAGAGGGAGTTGGTGATCAGGCTACCATCAAGAGATCAACTGATTCGGAACAGGAAGTCATCGTCATCAACATACGTGCCCTTATCGAAGACGGTGACCTTACCCAGAATATTGTGATTTACGAAGGTGACAGTATCTTTATCCCCAAAGGGGGAACATGCTACGTGACCGGGCTTGTCGGCTCATCAGGTGCTTACCCCTGCAGCAGTGGATCCACCGTCCTTAAGCTGATTACCCTTGCGGGCGGATTTACCGGCAAGGCCTCTCAATCCAGTGTCCGCATTATTCGATTGGTTGATAATGAAAAGACCGTACTAAAAGATGTTGACCTGGGAACCAAAGTTCTTGCAAACGATATCATTGTTGTTCCCGAAAGCTTTTTCTAAGTTACTCATTTTAACGCCCCCAGGTATTTTACCGTGATCACTCTATCTCAATCACTATTCTGTTCTTCATCTCATAGTAAGAAATCATGAACGATAGCTTTGCCCCAGAGCAGCACATAAATCAGACAGCTGAGGAGGAGATTCCCCATCTCCGAGACTATCTCCGTATCATCACTAAGCGTAAACTTACAATCCTCACGATCTTCGTCATCATATTACTCATTACTATTATAAGAACGTACACAACTACTCCCATCTATACCGCCTCATCACATGTTCTCATTGAACGAAATTTAAGCCCCAGTGCCCTGGATACTGGAATTTACTCATCTTACGATCCGAACTTTATGGCAACTCAGCTGGAGCTCATTCGCAGCACCAATGTTGCTCTCAAGGTTGTTAACAGGCTGGAGCTGGATACAAAATACAGGCATTACTTTTTTAACAATGAAAAAGCTAATCGCTCTTCACCTTTTTCATCAATAAAGGGCTTTGTCAGCAGCATCTTTTCACTGGAACCTAACGAACAAACGACCGATGCACCCAATAACGCAGAGCAGTTGAATCGTCCTGCTGCAAAGACTGATGCCGAGATTATTGCTGCACGTATCCGTGACAACCTTTCCATAAAACCTGTGAAAGGCACCAAAACCGTTCTTATCAGCTACAGTGATACGACTCCCGTCATTGCCAAGCTCATTGTTGATTCAATCGTTCAAGCTTACATAGATGAAATTCTCGAGATAAAGCTGTCAACCAGTCGCTACTCACAACAATGGATGACTAATAAGGCTGAGGAAGAGAGACAGAAACTTGCTGATGCGGAAAAGAACCTGCACCAGTACGTGAAGAAAAATGACTTAGTGACAGTTGAAAACAAACTGAATTCAGCCTACCCGGAAAAACTTGCTGAACTGAGTTCACAATTGACAAAGGTCCAGGCAGAGTTAAAGGAATATGAAACCCTCTACAACCTGCTGCAAACTTCGGCAAAAAACTATAAACAAATTGAAACACTCAAAGTATTCACCAGCAATGAAACTCTGCAGCAATTACACCAGAAAATCTCCCTCACTGACCAGACGATAAGAGATCTTTCAAAAAAATATGGCCCAAAACATCCTGCAATGATCAAAGCCAGGACCGAACATGATTTGTTAACAAGAGAAAAAACATCAACAATCGACAGGATTGTAGACGCAACACGGAACTCCTATGAGCTTGCAAAGGCACGTGAAGTAAACCTGAAGCAGCTCATCGCTAAGACAAAAACGGATATGCTCAATGTAAATGAGCGGTTCATGCAATACTCAATCATGAAACGAGAAGTTGACATGAACCAGGCCCTCTACAACTCCCTAACCTCCAGCATCAAAAAAGCTACTGTCACGGAACAGACCCAGGATGTGAAAATATGGGTACTCCGCAAGGCGGATCTCCCTGAAGCCCCCTCCAAACCCGACAAAAAACGAAGCATTGCCATGGGTCTTATTCTTGGCCTGTTGGGGGGAATAGGGATGGCCTTTTTTCTCGAATATTTGGACAACACCGTCAAAAACGGAGAAGGAATTGAGAAACGTTTCGGCCTTACAGTTCTGGGATCGGTCGAAGAGCTTCAGGGTAAATCTGACCACATTGAGACCTACCTCCTAAAAAATCCACTTTCACCTCTAGCCGAAAGTTATCGTCTCATTCGTTCCGGCCTGCTCCTTTCATCCCCTGACCACCCTCCCCGTTCCATACTCATCACAAGCATGGTTCCCCAGGAAGGAAAGACATCAACAACCAGCAATCTGGCAAGGATACTGGCCCAGAACAATAAAAAAGTTCTCATCATCGACTGCGACATGCGCAGGCCGCGAATGCACTCTCTCTTCGGCATGCCAAACTCCCATGGACTGAGCAGCTACCTCTCAGGAAATACTGACAAAAGCCCCATATGTGCCAGTGAGAATGAGCTTGTCTTCCTTATCCCATCCGGCCCTGTTCCTCCTAACCCTGCCGAACTCCTCCATTCAACAAAAATGCAACTTCTTGTTGGTGAAATGCTAAAGAAATATGATTATGTTCTCCTTGATTCGCCGCCGATTCAGAGCGTTACAGACAGTCTGACTCTCAGTAGTCTTGTGGATGGAACTCTTCTGGTAACCCGTTCCGGTAAAACCACCTTTGACATGATTGAATCAGGCCTGAAAAAACTGCATGACGTGCGAGCAACTATCCTTGGTGTTGTTCTTAACGGACTGATTAAATCAAAGCATGATTCCGGCTACTATGGGTATTATGATTATTATAGTAGCCTCTTCAGACAAATCTGTGGGTGATTTCAGGAACTGGTAAATTACCAAGCGTATGATACAGGGCTATTTCCCGTAGTTTATCGCTCCTAAAACCGTAAGATTTTCTGATGGTCAGTTTTGCTTTGTTGTTAAAGCC
>JAIPEF010000142.1 GCA_021737265.1 Desulfocapsa sp.
GTTAGCTGTTAGCTGTTAGCTGTTAGCTGTTAGCTGTTAGCTGTTAGCTGTTAGCTGTTAGCTGTTAGCTGTTAGCTGTTAGCTGTTAGCTGTTAGCTGGTAGCTGGTAGCTGGTAGCTGGTAGCTGGTAGCTGGTAGCTGGTAGCTGTTAGCTGTTAGCTGTTAGCTGTTAGCTGTTAGCTGTTAGCTGTTAGCTGTTAGCTGTTAGCTGTTAGCTGTTAGCTGTTGGCTGATAGCTGATCGCCAATCGCTATAAGCTAAGCGCTAATTCCCCTTCTTTACCGCAAAACCAGGTCGCAAGGTTTTTTGCAAGGATCAGATTTTCCTCTACCAGGAACTGGTTTTGGAATATCGCATCATCACCGAACACCACAAAAGCACCCTCTCCAACCTGCCCTGCCAGCACCATACTGAATGCCTGCACAGCATCCTTCTCGTTAAGGGTATCGTTTTTGTTGAGATCCACCCACGCCCTGCTGCTGGTCCGGGCAACACTGTGAACAGCATCATTCCGTGCCAGAAGTGCCCAGCCTCCATAAATACTGAAGTTATCCAACCCACTGGTCAAAAAGTGGGGAGTAAGATCTTTCACCAGAAAATCAGTTGGGTTGTTGCCTATAATATTTTCCTGTTCCCTGACCACACCGGAAGAAAAAGAGATCCCCAGGTTTGAGAAAATATGCTTATAGGGGGAGGCAATATGGGTCATCATGGCCACTTTCCCCCCTTGACGCAGGAAAGCCATGATCATTTCAGCTTCAATTTTACTGATAGGGGCAAAGGCACCGGAGATAATGAGAACATCAATGTCTGCCAGTCCTGTTATCGAAAACGGAACATCTGACGTCTTCACCTGGGCTCCCTGCTCAGTAAAAAGACCGGCAAACTGTGACAGGCCGAGCGGGATTTCCTGCTCAACCATAAATTGCTGTCCGTGTCCCTGGTCAAAAAGGACCACCGGGCCTGCCAGTACCGGGCTTGCCGTAAATAAAACCATACAGATGAAAACAATAGTAGACAGTCGCTTAGTTATTTCCGGTCCCGAACTCATCAGTTTTCCTTCTCTTCTTTTTATTATCTTCCAACGAACAAAAATCTATCTGGTTGCTTGTAGGGAGTTTTGTTCGTTAGAAGATTTTATCATGTTCACTACTTTCTCTTTATCGGCAAATCATGGACATTAATATGGCAATCAAGACATACAGGGAACTTTTTCAGCAAGTTCGCATCATGTGGTGTCTCATGACATTTCTGACAATTCGGAATCAGACCATGCTTATTATGACATGCGGCACAGGTGACTTCCCCATGCTTACTGGCCGTTCCCGACCACTCTCCATACACACCTTCATGACAGGAGCCACAGGTTGTGGTTG
Organism: Desulfocapsa sp.; assembly: GCA_021737265.1. GTDB lineage: Bacteria > Desulfobacterota > Desulfobulbia > Desulfobulbales > Desulfocapsaceae > Desulfocapsa. The sequence goes on from JAIPEF010000142.1 coordinate 1,377, forward strand.
AAGACTGAGAAACATCATAAACGACCTCAAGGGGCTTATGCACCGGATGACAGGCCTTGCACGAATCCACTTTCTGGCCCGTCACATGGGGCTCGTGACAGTCCATACAGGAAGGAATTAAGCCGTGACTGGTGTGACAGGTGGCACAGCCCTGCTCTGTATGACTGCTGGGAAACTGGGTTAGCTCGGCCATGGGGCCTGCATGACATGTCCCGCATGAATCAGCAAGATTGTCCGAGGGGATGGTCAACGGCGTGTGGGGATTACTGTGACACTTAAGGCAGTCAGTAAATGCCTTTCCATGGGGCAGATCATGACAGCTGCTGCACTGAGGCATGATCTCCGACCAGTTCTTCCGTATAGGGTTATAGGCATGCAACTGCTGATGACATTCCACGCATTCAAATTGATGCCGCTTCCCGTCCTGTTTTATCTGCTGATAAATGGCAGGATGACACTGGCCGCATTGTACCGGAGTCAATGGTTGCGGATCGGCACTGTACAGATTTTGTGCAACATCACCCTTGACGGACTGTTCTTTTCCTTGAGCATGAGTCGGCAGGGTCCACAATAAGGCCAGTGGCACTGCAATGAATAGCGCTTTATATCTCTTACGTTGCATCAGTTTACTCCTCAGACTTATGGTCACCTTGAAAAATTACTCTTTGTTTCGACTACTGCGTCACGAGAAAATAAAAATTGAGGCCATCTCACCAACATGTGGACGTTATGTCCGGAAATTTTATGTTTCCTGTATTCGAAGCGGATATCTAATTTTTCCAGGTACCCCTTTTTTTGTAACCATCCGCAATGAATCATTTCAGATGGCATGTTGGTAGTTAAAAAAATGGGCCGGCTCTATTGGAATACATACCAGCCGACCCACTTCGACCTTCTTCTCGATTTTTATTACTTGTTCAAGTCATGGGCAATATTATGACAACTTCCGCATGTTGGAAATTTAGCGGTAATACTTGCAGGATGGGGTTCACCATGACAATCCTGACACTTGGGTACCATTTTATGCTCTTTTTTATGGCAGGTTGCACAACTGACATCATGATGTTTTGTGGTTGAGGCCATGAGCAGGTCAAAAGCCACAGTATGACAGGAAGCACACTGTTTGGACGCAAGATCATCGTTGTAGCCTACTGCTAACGGTTTATGGGCCTGATGGCAATTGGAGCAATCGGCCTGGACCATTTCCGGTGAATGCCCTTCATCGTGGCAGTCAAGACAACTGGGAACCATACCATGCTTTTCCTGGTGACAGTTTGTGCAGTCAAGATCACTATGCGCGCTTACAAACTCCACAAGCTGAGGTTTCTGTTCCTCATGACAGGTCAGACAGGGGGCCGTGAGATTGTCGGCAAGACTGATGCTCAGAGGAGTATGGGGATTAGAATGACAAGTCAGGCAACCCTTCAGTTCATAATGGGATGCACCCGAGTGACATTGACTACATTTAGGGATGACTTCCTTGATCTCGGGCGGATGGCCATCGTGGCAATCCTGACAGGTGACTTCTGTTTTATGAGATTCACCCTTTGCGGCAATAACCGAGGTGACCTGACTGTGGCATTTAACACAGTCACGATTTGAGAGCAACCCGGTCTCTTCTTCCATTGCGACGGGTGCGGACACCTTTTTCGCGGTAGGTTTAGCCGTTGCACCTTCTCCATCATAATGCGTTGTCGTTGCACCTTTGCAACATAGTAGACCGAACAGACATAATGCTGATACCGATACGGGTAAAGCCATTTGCCAAAGTCTTTTTCCTGTTTCTCCTGTTACCATTTTCTCTCCTTTAATCTGTGAATAGTATGTAGATAAAAATGAACTTTTTTGTTTTTCGTTTAAAGCACTGACAAAAACTGACGTGGAACAGTTAAAAAACCGTCTTATAATCCCTTAACCCGGCAATATAGTTCACTGTTTCCCTTTACCATCTTTTTTTTATTCTCGCAGTACATTAACCGAGGTTTTATGCAAAAAATGTTCCGTCTATCAGGAAAAACATGGGCCGCCCTCCCTGCTCAGCGTTTTTCCTTACCGTCTGTACCATTGCCCTCCCCAACCGGCTATCTCCCCGTGAGCGTTGGCCCCCAACAGCCGTTTCTCCGCAGTTTCATGAGTATCTGAAGATATTTCCAACATCACCCCGACAGATCTGCCCCCCTGGGAGCTTGTCCGAGCGAAGGTGAGCCCACCGGATGCGTGGGCCATTTGCCCCTATTTGGTCAAATGGCCCTGCCGGACCATTGTATCATACAACATTTTTGGTTCAGCACAAATCAATAATACACCGGATAACAATCGTGGGGCACATCTACGACAACACAACGACCTGGGGACTCCTGATCCATTGGAATAGAACTTGCATATCAAATCGCCAGTATCGGACCGGAACAGCGATTATCCCTAACCGAAAGGTGCCTTTTAAAATCGTTCCCCCGGCTTGAACCCAACGAATTAAAAATACAACGACAATACCCAATAACAATAGCATACCTCTGCTATTTCCACGAGATTCTTATGACACAAACAGCCGCTGAGCACGATCTCCGATTCCTTTATGGAAACGTAAAAAAGATGCTTCAGTCAGACAACACGCAACCCCTTTACAATGGCCTGATTGAGGACCTGGTAGATTTTATCGGTTTTGAACGGATCATGGTTTTGAGCAGAAACTCTGCAACTGAATCTCTTGAAAGCCAGGCTGCCTATGGATTTCAAGACTCACCCAACAATACATACAGTCTGCCTCTGGCAAAGGTAAACGGTCTCTTCCAGCAAGTCCTCACCAACCGCGAAGCTCTGGCAGTATATGATTTTCCGGAGGCCCTCTCCACGACAGATGTCCATTCCCGCAGGGACGACATCATCAGCAACATTTCCCGGGACGACCACCAACCAAACCGCAGGGAGAAGATCAACCTGTACCTCACCCGCTGCCCATCCGTCAACGATACGCTTAACAGTGATGAGCAATCCACTTCGTATTCCATCAAAAGTATTGATGCACAGGACACTCTGATCTCTTCTCTTCTTGGTGACACACCTTCCTTTCTTATCCTGCCGATGTGTAACGGAAAGGCTTTTTACGGATATGTACTTCTTGATAACGGACAATCCGGCACTGATATCTCATTTGACCGCATCCGCCACGCCAGCACCATTGTAAACCATGCGGCCCTGTCCCTGAAAGGCATCGTCAATCAGCAGGGAATCCTTGATACTGTTGGGGAACAGAAGGACAAAGCCAATCGAAAAAAGAGGTTTTACCGGAATATTTTTCAAAACTTACGCAGTGGCCTGGTGACCATTGACGAAGAGATGAAAATAACCGAGGCCAACAAGGCAGTTGAAACTATTTTAGGATATGATTGCGAACAGTTGCCCGGCCAGCCGGTAAACATTTTTTTTGCCGACCAACAGATCATCAACCAGTATTCGTATGTGGATCTCATACAAGCCATTCAGGCAGATATGGGAGTCTTACCCGAAGTTTCCCTCCAAAGAAAAGATGGTACAACTTTCCCTGCAGAAGTCTGTTTCTCCATTATTACCGACAGGGACAATACTGTCTTCGGGTTAAGCTGTGCTTTTCGTGACCTGACGAACAGAAAGACCCTTGAGCAGGGTCTGGCGAGGATGGACAAACTGGCGTCACTTGGAGAAATGGCAGCTGGAGTGGCCCATGAAATCAAAAACCCCCTGGCCGGTATTGCCGGTGCCCTGCAGATTATTTCCCAGAACTACCAGGAGGAAAGTCAACATCAGTATATTTTCAATGAAGTACTGGGACAGGTAAAACGAATTGATTCTTTTGTTAATGACCTGCTGCATTTTGCCCGACCAGGAAAGACAAAATTCATGCGTATTAACCTCAAAGAGGTACTTGACAAAACGGTTCTTTTATTCAGCACCCAAGCGCCTGACCAACACATAGCCATCACAGTGGATCTTTGTTGTGATACGGTCCATCTTGTGATGGGTGACGAGGGACAGCTTCAACAGGTCTTTTTTAATATTATTCACAATGCAATAGATGCCATGGATGAGGGCGGAGAATTAAAAATTACAAGCTCCTGCGAAAATTACAGCAGCCAGACACACCCTCAAGCAAAATGTACCACCCCTTGTTGTTCCCCCCATGGCAGAATCAAAATTTGTTTTAAGGATACAGGGAAAGGTATGGATTCCAGGATGCTGGAATCCATCTTTAACCCATTTCACACCACCAAGAGCAACGGAAAAGGCTTAGGACTCCCCATTGCATCCAGAATTGTTGAACAACACAAAGGCACGATAACCGTTGACAGTGAGCCTGGAGCTGGTTCCACGTTCACTGTACTGTTGCCACTATACATAACTGGAAAATCACTGGATGCATAAGACGGCGTTACATGTTAAAAACAGTATGTGGAAGTTTGGTGTATAGGGTCACATGCTGACAGCTCTTTTCCCGATAAAGGGACTCGGGAATGACGGCAGCGGGATTCACAGTTATAAACTGAAATGGTTTTGAAGAGAATATGAGTGACAATCGAATCCTGGTCGTTGACGACGAAAAGCTGGTATGCTGGTCACTCAGTGAAATGCTTACAGGAGCTGGCTTCACTGTGGAGACGGCATTGACTGGAGCAGAGGCACGTGACTCGTTCAACCGCTTTAATCCGGAAATAATACTGCTGGACGTGCGCTTACCCGACGCCAACGGTCTAGAACTGCTCTCCGAATTCAAGGCACTGGACGAGGATATTATCATCCTGATGATCACCGCCTATGCCGATGCCGATTCGGCAGTCAATGCACTGAAAAAAGGAGCTGACGACTATATCGGCAAACCTTTTGACCTTCAGCACGTCAGGCACGTAATAGAACAGGCTTTTGAGAAAAAACGGCTGAACAGGGTTGTCAATTCCTATTCCCGGGAACTCAGGAAACAATATGATTATGACAATCTCATTGGCAACTCATCAAAAATCATTGAGGTTTTTAAATTAATCAATGTCTGTGCCGAAACCGATGCCAAGATTGTTTTAATTCTTGGAGAGTCCGGGACGGGCAAAGAGCTAGTGGCCAGGGCTATCCACCACCATTCTGCCAGAAGCAAAGACCCCTTCATAGAGACCAACTGTGCGGCCATCCCTGATAATCTTATGGAAAACGAACTGTTTGGTCATGAGAAAGGGGCCTTTACCGATGCGGGACAGCGCTACAAAGGTATATTTGAGGCAGCTGAGGGCGGCACGGTATTTTTTGATGAGATAGGCGATATGGCCCTCACCATGCAGGCCAAAATCTTGAAAGTTATAGACTCCAATGCCTATCGCCGCCTGGGTGGCCACGAAAATCTGGAGACGAACGTACGGATAATCACTGCCACCAACCGTAACCTGAAGGAAATGGTCAAGCAGGAATCCTTTCGGAATGACCTTTTTTACCGCCTGAACGTCATGACCATTAACCTGCCTCCCTTGAGAGATCGCAAAGAAGACATTCCCTCACTGGCTGCCTATTTCATTGAAAGGATTGGTGCAGAATACGGCAGAAAGATAGCAGGCCTGACCCCGGAAGCCCTTGAGTGCCTCATGCATTACAATTGGCCTGGAAATGTACGGGAACTGCGCAACTCTCTGGAACGGGCTATGATGCTGGAAGACGGAACAATGCTCACTCCACAGTATTTGAGCAAAGAAATACGCGAGTGTGTTATAGCAGATCTGGAAAGAGATGAACAAACACGAAACAACAAGGCTGCACTTTTTTCCGGAAGCTATATTAACCTGCCACCGGACGGCATTTCCCTTACCGATGTGGAAGAAGAGCTTATTCGCCAGGCCATGGCTCGATTCAAAGGAAACCAGACCAGAGCAGCCAAATGCCTCCATATGAGTCGTGACACGCTCCGCTACAGGCTGAAAAAATTTGGAATTATATAAAATAGTGTTTAGTGTGTGTTTTGAGTGTTGAGTGTTACAAGTGTTAAGTGTTAAGTGTTAAGTGTTAAGTTTACAGAGTGGCCTGGCGGCAGGAAAAGCTGAGAAATAAAGTCGGTTGTTGATCTCATTGTGCCGTTTTAGGTTCGTCCGTCATACCCGAGTGGAGTTATCGGGTATCCAGGAATTTAGCTCCGCTCTGGATCCCCGATTACTCCCTCGGGGATGACTTCGATGAGAAGATATAAGCCTTACAGTGTACTAGGAGCTTGTCCGAGAATAGACATTTTTTCTCAAATCGAGGCATCTGTGAAAAATAAGCACAGGCATATACATAATATTCCGAGCATTATTTTTCACAA
>JAIPEF010000143.1 GCA_021737265.1 Desulfocapsa sp.
GCCTCAGATACTCCACGGTATTGGCGAATAGGGCGGGGGGCCAATCTACATACAGGATCTGGTTAATAATCAGTCCTTAGGTTGGGACGGCCTCTCCGGTGAAATCTATAATCTTACTTAACCTCATTAACACAATATTCTCTTTAGTTTTGATCATACAAGGTTGGGTTAGGTGCATCTTTTAGCACCGTAACCCAACAACCAGACTCCCGATGAAATACTGGTGTGTATTGCCGACCCGGTGGTAACGCAGAACGAGTAGCCGTTGTTTGCCTCCGGGTATGGTTGGAGATTGTTGTGATCGTATACCTGATGGTCAAACTTGGTTGTCGATTTTCTCATACTATGTCAAATTGCATGGAGGAAGGAACCTCAAATTTATCCTGGAGTCAACCATGCAGCCTTTCAACTTGAAAGAAAAGATCCCACAGGAGGAGTTTGATTATCAAACTCTGTCCGGTGTATTGGCTGAGTACGCTGCTCCCAGGGATAAGATCACCTCGCTGATTAAGCAGGGGGTAATCATTCGGGTAAAAAGGGGGTCTATGTTTTCGGGAAAGGGGTGGAGACGGCATCCCTACTCTCTCGAGACACTTGCCAACTTGATATATGGGCCATCGTACATTTCCCTGGAATATACTTTACAATTTTATGGGTTGATTCCGGAGCAGGTTCGCACTGTGACATCTGTTACTACAGGTCGCTCACGTCGTTTTTCTACTCCTGTTGGTGAATTCAGTTATTGGAAGATTCCCATGGCGGCATTTGCTTCCGGCATGGATTTATTGCAGAATACAGCGGGTGGCACATACCTGATAGCTGTTCCTGAAAAGGCGCTGACCGATAAGATTCAAAGTGAGCGAGGACTGCCGTTACGATCCAGAGAAAATGTTGAAAGGTATCTTGTTGAAAATTTGCGCATGGATATTAACGATCTTTCCCAGTTAAATTCCAAGCGAATTGAAGAATATGCCGAGCTGTATCGCTCGCAAAAAGCAAGAAGCCTGGCTGCCTATATCCAATCACACAAGGGGCAGGTCTTTGCATGACTCTTGCTTGTAACTATAAGCCATGCAAAGATGACCCCGTCCAATGCTTCTTGCCAACAGTTGAGGTCTTCAAATCGTGTTGATTGGTTGCTTGGGTGAGAGCGCACCGATCCACGAGCTTATCCATGGTTGAAACAAATCAATCAACTAAAAAATACTAATCAAAAAAACTTAGAGTCTGCCATCAACGGATTGTGCGGGCAGGACATTTTTCACATCATAGAGTACGAACGGGTCTTTCCCCAGTGATCTAATCCATTCAATACCTTTTGTCTGGAACTCGGTGTGGGCAACACAGAGGACGATTGCAGTAAAGGATGCGGGGGAGGGATTATCAATGAGTTCAATCCCATATTCTCGCCGTGCTTCCTCTTTATCAACCCATGGATCATAGACGTCAACCTGTGTTCCGTATGATTCCAACTCACGAATTACATCCACAACTTTTGTGTTGCGTACATCCGGACAATTTTCCTTAAAGGTGAGCCCCAGAATGAGCACTCTTGCCCCTTTAACGAGGATTTGTTTTTGGAGCATGAGTTTGATCACCTGAGAGACCACATAGATTCCCATGTTGTCGTTGATCCGGCGACCGGCAAGAATCATCTCCGGGTTGTAACCGGTTTCCTGGGCTTTATGGGTGAGGTAATAGGGGTCAACTCCAATGCAGTGTCCACCAACTAATCCCGGGCGAAAGGGGAGAAAGTTCCATTTTGTACTCGCAGCATCCAGGACTTCGTTGGTGTCGATTCCCATACGGTTGAAAATCAGAGTCAACTCGTTTACCAGGGCAATGTTTACATCCCGCTGGGTATTTTCGATAACCTTGGCGGCTTCTGCCACTTTAATGGAGCTTGCCTTGTATGTGCCTGCCTTTACAATACTTGCATAAATCGAATCTATGTACTCTGCCGCTTCCGGGGTGGATCCGGAAGTTACTTTGGTGATTGTTGTCAGACTATGTTTTTTGTCGCCGGGATTGATGCGTTCCGGGCTGTAGCCAACGGTGAAATCTTTATTGAAAACCAAGCCGGATTCTTTTTCAAGAAGGGGAACACAGACTTCTTCGGTGGCTCCTGGGTATACCGTTGATTCATAGACAACAGTATCGCCTCCAGACAGGACTCGCCCGACAAGTGAACTGGCACCCCGCAGTGGGCGCAGGTCCGGTTGCTTGTGTTTATCTATTGGTGTTGGGACAGCGATGATATAAAAATTATAGTCTTGCAGCTCTTTTTCCAGGTGGGAAAATTGTAAATAACCGGCTTGGGACAATTCTTCCGGGCTTACCTCCTTGGTGGAATCAATACCATTTAAGAGATCCTGTACCCGTGCTTCTTTGATATCAAAGCCAAGGGTTGGGTATTTCTTTCCAAGCTCTACTGCTAGAGGGAGGCCGACATAACCCAGACCGATTACGGCAATTTTTATGTTGTTTTGTGTTTTCATTAGTAAAAAAGGGCTAAGGTTTAAGGGATTAGGACTGAGGTTTAAGGACTAAGGTTTAAGGACTAAGGACTAAGGTTTAAGTCCTTAGTCCTAAGTCCTCAGTCCTTAGTCCTAATCCCTTAGTTTTTCATCACACATTATAATCCGGGGTGTATTCAGGAATCAGTTGCTGTAAAATCTCCTTAATGCCACGACTGTCATGTTCTTTGGTCTTTTGCTGGAGTTGCTCAAGTCCTTGGTAGAGATCAGAGCAGGTCTTGCCGTTCCCTCGCAGGACCATGATTTTTTCATGGTCGGTTCCGACAATGTCTTCGCCCTCGGTGATCAGTTCTTCATAGAGTTTCTCCCCTTCCCGGAGGCCGGTGAACTTGATCTCTATTTCCGTATCCGGTTCACGGCCGGCAAGTTTGATCAAATCTCTTGCCATCTGCGCGATTTTAATGGGTTCACCCATCTTCAGGATAAAGAGTTCTTGCCCCTGGCCCATGGCTCCAGCCTGGAGAATGAGTTGGGCCGCTTCTTCAATGGACATGAAATATCGGGTGATTTCCGGGTGAGTAACCGTAACCGGGCCACCTAGCTGTATCTGTTTTTTAAAGAGCGGGATTACCGATCCTGAGGAGCCAAGGACATTTCCAAAGCGGACAGCCATGAAGATGGTGTTGTGGGTTGCGACCGCTCCTGGAGGAAGTGAAAGGTGGTCCGTTTCCTTTTTCAAGCGCGAGCGGGCAGGGGAAAAACTGCCATCCCACTGGTCTTTGCTATAGGCCAGCATCAGTAGTTCGGTCAGCCGTTTTGAGGCTCCCATGACATTGGTCGGCCGTACGGCTTTGTCGGTTGAGACCAGCACAAAACGCTGAACTTTATGGACAATGGATGTTTCTATCAGGAGCTGGGCAGCAAAGACATTGTTTTGTATCGCCTGCCAGGGGTTGTTTTCAATGAGGGGGACATGTTTGTAGGCTGCGGCATGGAAAACAACGGATGGTTTATGCTCTTGAAAAACCTTTTCCAGTAAGCCCTGATCCTGAACTTTACCAAGAACCAGTGCGACATTGCTGAAGTTATATTCATACCGCAGTTCCATTTGGATAGAGTATAAATTTTCTTCACCCGCATCAAAGAGAATAATCTGTTTTGGATAAAAGCGAAGGAGTTGGCGGCAGAGTTCGGAACCGATGGTCCCTCCTGCTCCGGTAACAAGCACGACCCTGCCATTGATGTAGCTGTCGATTTTATCCTGCTCCAGCCGTACCTCTGCTCTGCCCAGGAGATCTGAGTAGGAGATGTCGCGCATGGATTTCAGGGAAATCTTGCCGTCAATGAGCTCACCGAGACCGGGCAGAACCTTGAAGGGCAATTTTGATTCCTGGCAGATTCTGACGAATCGTTGCATTTCCCGACCCGAGGCCGAGGAGATGGAAATCAATAACTCCTCGGCGTTCACGCGTTTTGCGTGTTCCTTCAGGTCATCAATGGTACCGACAATGGGTACGCCATGGAGTCTCATACCAACCTTGGCTGGGTCGTCATCAACCAGGCCTGCAGGAATATAGGGGAGCGCCTTATTATCCTGTATTTCCCTGATGACTTTCTCTGCGGCATCACCAGCGCCAATCAGGAGGAGACGTTTTGTGGTTTGTGTATTCCCTTCAGTAAAAAATCTGCGGGGGCCTGGAGTTTTTTGGTAAAAAAAACGGATAGATATGCGATTCCCATAAATAAAGAGAAAGGTAAACAGGGCATCGAGAAAAAAAACAGAGCGCGAATATCCTTCAAAGCGATTTGTGTATAATAAAAAAGTAATGATGACGGTTGAGGAGAGTATGGTGGCCTTGAGAATATTGAACATGTCGTGCATCCCGGTGTAACGCCACATTCCACGGTAAAGGCCGAAAAAATAAAAGATGGGAAGCTTGATGATCAGCAATAGCGGTAAAAGAGGAGTAAAACGAGTAAAATCAAGACCATGTGGCCCCATTTCAAAACGAATGAGGTAGCTAATGTAATGAGCGAAGACCAATAAGACAACATCTGCCAAAAGGATAACCCAGAACCTGGAGTTCTTTACCAGACTTGTGAACAGCCTGAAATGGGTAATTAATCTGTTGGCTAGTTGAAGAGACATGAGTTGAATGTGATCTTATCTGAACGTTTCCGTTTTGCAGGTTATGATAGAAACCGGTTCAAGCTGTGTGGCTTAAGATTCAAGAATATCTTCATATTATACGGTATGGATGTTTTTTTTGCCGCACTTTCTTTTGTTATGAGAAGTAACAGATTAATTTCTGCTGGAGATGTTCCCTTTCGCTTTTAAACTGCTAGTACACTGTAAGGCTTATATCTTCTCATCGAAGTAATCCTCGAGGGAGTAATCGGGTATGACGGACGAACCCAAAACGGCACATTAAGGTTTACGCTATTCTCGGACAGCCTCCTGGGAAAAGCGAATTTACTGGAGAGATTGTATTCTTTTTTGGATACTTTTGTTCTCCGGATCCAGGAACAGGGCCTTCTCGTATTCTTTCCCGGCTTGGTAGGGACTATTCTGCTGTTTATAATAATCCCCCAGGAAGATGTGGAATGGAGCATGGTCCGGCAGCCATTCGATTCCCTGCCGGAGGACAGCGATGGCCTCATCTGTTTGACTCCGTTTCATGTAGAATCTATATATCTGTATGAAATGCTTGGGACTTACTGTTTCTTCCCGACTTACATAATCCAGAGCGTGGCGAAAGTAAAACTCCGATTCTTCTGTCAGTCCCAGCTTTTCAATATCTGTTCCAAACTGGATCCAGTTGTCGACCCTTTGTGGAAGGATTAGGCGGATATCTTCTTTGTCCACTTGCTTTTTCATGAGAAGGGAGGCCAGTTTTCGGGTAAGTCCCGGGAATCGCTCTAATCCCTGTTGCAGCACAGGCAGTGCCTCCTTTTTTCGGTTGTTGAGCAGATGCCATTTTGCCCATGTGAAAAGCATATCTTCTTTGCTTGTGTTCAGGCTCCTGATGTAGCTTTCTTTCATGAGAAGGGAGGCTTTGGTAGCCTCAGAGGGGGGGAGGCTGACGCCAAGTCTTTGCAGGTAAATCCCCTCCATGGGATCTTTTACGGCAGCCTGAAAATAATTTTCAAATGCTGCTTGGTCTTGTTGCAGGTAGTAGAAGAGGTTTGCCTTGTAATAGGAGTAGCGTCCTTCCAATGGATCTGCCTGGATTGCCTTGTTGATTGTCAGAAGCTGTTTTTCAAAAATCTTTTCAGAGAGTTGCGGGTTGATGTATGTTTGTAAGGCCTGTTGGTGAAGCTTGTTAGCGCGGAGTACTCCTCCCTGGAAGGTTACGGTAAGGAGAAGCAGGGGAAAAGCGAAAAGGAGGGATGCTTTCCATTTTGGCGAAAGAGTTTTCAGAAGGGTCGGGGTGTTGTGATATCGCAGGCGGGTGTTGCCTGCAGAGACCAGGAGGCCGCAGAGGAAAAAGAAATAGAGGCCGTTGGACCCGATGTGCATATTGAAATCACTTATGCTGTGGAGAAGAAAGGAAAAAATAGCCGTGAGGGCACCGATGATGAGAAGAATGGAGTAGGGTTCCCTTCGGATTGCAAGTTGTTGTAATCCGTGGCGGAGAATAGTGATAACAAACCATGCGGCAAGGAGAAAAGCAATGAGTCCACCGTCGGTTAAAAGTTCTATATAATCGTTATGAGCATGATCGAAAATTGCTCTACTCAACTGAGTATTACATTGTGGAAAAATGTGGACGAAGGAACCAAATCCTGACCCGGTTAGGGGGGAGTTTTTGATAAGGGGGATACAGTCTTGCCAGACTTGCAGGCGATTACCGGTGAAACTATTTATTTCTAAATTAAAGTTAAATCGTGAGAGGATGGGATCCCAGCCGAACCAGCTTATTGCCAGGAATACAGTGCCGAGAAGTGCTAATGGTAATGCATTCCCAGAACCGGGAGTTTTTCTGTGTCGGAGGAACAAGAAGAAAAACACACCAAAAGTGATGGAAATAATACCGCCACGGGAAAGAGCGATAAACACAGAGGCGAGGATAAGAACGATACCGAACCCCAGGAAAAAGCGAATGTTAGATTCTGGTGGAGAAATAAGAGAAACAAGCCGGGCTCGTAATGATTGTTTGTTGGGTATGGTTGGGCGGTAAAAGAAAAAAAGAGTCAAAAGTAAGGGCAGAACTAACTCCATGAACCCGGAGTAGTGATTTCTGTTCACCCAGGGCCCCATTGCATTGCTCGGAGTGGGGCGAAACCAGTATATTTCCTTGGGCGAGGTGAAGCTTTGCAGGATGGCTAAAAAAGCAATGGCAATTGAAAAATAAGCAATGATTCTAACTGTCTTGGCCATCAACACACTTTTTGTCAAGAGTTGTACCGTAAGGAAATACAAGAGAACGTATGAACTGATACGAAGGAATTCAAGGAGAGTGTCTTTTTGATGAATAGTAAGGGGAATCCACTGGTTACTGTCTTGAATTGCAAGTATCGGGGCGTAGGACTGGTAAATACCTGGGGCAATTGTTTTTACCAGGAATGGAGGCAAGGGGAGCAGTTGTAAAAAAATCCAGAAGAGCAGGAGAAGCAGGGGAAGAATTCCAGGAACTCTGTATAGAGGGTAACGGTTGCCACTTACCTGGAAAAAGAAGAAAAGAGTTGTCAGAAAGACAAGAATCTCAACAAGAGCAATGGACCAGGTTTCAACGCTCCCAAAGGCTAACGGTGCAAAAAGGAGAGTGGTGAGAAAGAGGGTGTAGGGCAAGGGACGGTTTTAGGTATAGGGTGTCAGGTGTAGGGGGGCTGCTGCCTACTGCTGCCAACTGGCCGCCTGTCAACTACTCATTAAGAACTCTTTTTTTCCTTACTATAAGGTTCTTCAGACGAATCTGTGGGTAAAACAAGTAAAATAGCACGGATGAAATTGAATTAAAGGTCAAGCCCTTCGGGTCGCTACGCGAACCTTGATTTCAATTTCATCCATGCTCAATCTGTAGTTATTATTTTT
>JAIPEF010000144.1 GCA_021737265.1 Desulfocapsa sp.
ATTCAGGAGTATTTGGAACACCATTTTGAAAAAGATCCCAATGATAAGTTTGATATTGAATGAGTCAACCGGCCTGGGGCCGGTATTAGGACTTTCAGTCCTCTTTAAACCCACCGTCTTCAGACGGTGGATTGTTTAGATTATAAGTTGTACAGAACAGAAAACAAAATACTTTTTTCTTATATTCTTATATAATCCACGCTACACATTAATTCATCATAAGCCATCGCCATAACGATTTCAGAATTATGCCATCTTTTCAAGATCTTGTCATTTATTTTACTCGTTTCCCCTCTCCCGGAAAATGTAAAACCAGGCTCATCCCCCGGCTAGGACCGGAGGGAGCAATGCGCATCCATAAGCAACTGGTAGCCCATACCCTGAAGACACTGATTGATTTTTTCATCCGGGACAACAATACAGAGTTTATTATCTACCATGATGGGGGATCACGCCAGGAGATGGAAAAATGGCTTGGCGGTGATTACCAGTATAAAGAACAACAGGGAAAAGATCTGGGACGGCGCATGGCAGACGCACTCGCCCATGGTCTGAACAAAACACAAAACTGTATCCTCCTCGGTTCTGACTGTCCGGATATTAACGGCAGCATCCTGGCTGAGTCTCTACAGGCACTGAAACAGAGGGATGTGGTGCTGGGTCCTGCCCATGACGGCGGTTACTATCTCATTGGCGTAAGAGGCACCGTCACTCCGTATATCTGCAGGAAGCTCTTTGGAGAAATCCCCTGGGGTGGCGACAGGGTGTTTGCAAAAACAGTAGAACAGGCAGAAAGACTTGGATTAGACTTCCACATACTGGAAAAACTTCATGACATCGACGACGCTGAAGACCTTCAATATTTCCATCATTGTTCCTACGCTGAATGAAGCACACAATCTCAAACACCTTCAGCCTGCTGCAGCAATAACAACTGAGCTCATTGTGGTTGACGGGGGGAGTACGGATGACACGGTTACCCGTGCGAAAGAACTGGGGTTTCAGGTACAGGTATCAACTCAGGGGCGTGGGGCACAGCTCAATCTGGGTGCAGCGGCTGCTGTTTCTCCTCTGCTCCTCTTTCTCCATGCAGATACCATCCTTCCTCAGGATTTTGCAACGGCCATAACAAAATGCCTGACAAATCCCGATACCATCCTGGGAGCATTCTCTCTCAATGTGGAGCAAGCGGGTCCCCTCCTTAAGCTCATATGCAAGGGAGCAAATATACGTGCCGGGTTATTCAAACTGCCCTATGGAGATCAATCGCTCTTTCTGCGTAAAAAAGACTTTCCGGCAATAGGCGGATTTCCGGAGATTGAGATCATGGAGGATTACGTCTTTGTCAAACGGGCAAAAAAGAGAGGAAATATCGTTACCCTCCGGCAAACAGTCACCACCTCAAGTAGACGCTGGCAGAATCTTGGCCCGATTCGAACCACTCTTCTCAACCAGCTTGTTGTCCTGGGTTACCATCTAGGGGTATCGCCCAAAAAACTGGCGCTATTCTACCGAAGCAGGGGGAGGCGGGGGGGCGCCTTCAGGAAATTCAGTGGGAACAAAGGGACGGACACCATCTGCTGAGGGCTTAGGGTCTTTCTCAGATATGGCTGGTTCTTTCTGTAAAAATGCCTGTCGCATGGTGTCATCTTTGATCAGGCCACGGCAAAAGTCTGTCCCCTGTTTTACATAAGGACAAAGTTGACAATCACGAAGCATAGTGTTCTCTGGAGCCAGGATACCGGAGAGGACCATATTGAGCAGAATAATCACGATTCCTGCTTTCACAAAACCCAGCACTCCGCCCAGGAGTTTGTCAAACCAGCCGGCAACAGTGAGCTCCACCACTTTGCCCAGGGCTTTACCGAAAAGCATGGCAATGACGTAGGTAATGGCGAAAACAATTGCATAGGACGCCCAGAAAACCACATGAGGATTCTCTGTTAGCCCTCGTAAAAAAGGAAAAAGTTTGTCATGATACTGGCCGGCAATGACAAAACCGACAAACAGGGCTACCAGGGTGGTGACCTGTCGCAGAAATCCAACCCATAGACCACGTGCAGTAAAGAGCAGCAGTAAAGCAATAATAACAAAATCATATCCTGTCAGATGAAAGGCAGTATCCATTGGTTCCCCTGAGTAAAAAAACTAACGACTTAAACATCGCTACTCAATTAGTTAGCAGAAATAGGTGAAAATGCAAGGACATAATTTATGACAATTTCTGACGGACAGTCGTCGATATTTTTTAAAGCCCTGCCTGCAGGACTTGCAGAGCTAAGTGAGGATCTTTTCCCGGAATCCCTGTCCTCTGTTGCCATTCTGCCACTGGCAACCATTGACCAGCTCACGGGCCAAGACCTTAGTCTCTGGCTGCATAAAAAAGAGAGGGAACAGCTTACCGCACTGACCCATATAAAACGAAACCGGGAATGGCTGGGCGGGAGAATCTGTGCCAAGGAGGCACTGCATATCTTTTTCCGTAAGCAGAAGGAAATGGAGGAGCCTCCTCCCTACCCTCAATGCAGGATAACGAACGAAGAGTCGGGAAGACCTTGTTTTACTGAGTTCACAGGTAACAACTTTCTCCTGCCTGAACTTTCAATCACCCATTCCAAAGAATTTGCCGCAGCCTTGATCAGCCCCGTTCACTGCGGCATCGACATACAATATTCTTCTGAAAAACTGCTGCGGGTAAAGGAGCGCTTTTGCATCGATGGCGAAGAACAACTCTTGCAGCACACTGTTCCTCAACTCTCCATCCTGTCACAACTCACTTTGCTCTGGACCGGCAAAGAGGCTGTTAAAAAGATGCTCAGCCCGGGTGGCATACCCGGCTTTCATGAGCTCATACTGCAGCAGCTCATCCCCCAGGATGAAAACAATGCCTTGCTGCTCTTCTCCAGAACAAACAGTCCTGAAACTCTTCTCCCAGTAGCGGCAGGGATCCTGGACAATGACTATTGCTTAGCCCTCTGCTGCAGACATGACACTACTTCCAACTAATAACCATCAACTCTCAACTATAAACTCATGCCCGAACTGCCGGAAGTAGAAGTAACCTGTCAGGGGCTGCTGCCCCACCTCATGGAGAGAAGGATTATTGCTGTTTGCTGCTCCGGAAAAAATCTCCGTTTTCCTGTGGGTTGCAAGGCAATGAGAACTGAACTCTGCGATGACCGGATCACTGGTCTCACCCGAAGGGCAAAATACCTTTTACTGAGAATGGAGAGCGGTGCAGGCCTCATCATTCATCTGGGAATGAGCGGTAATCTGGGAATCTTTGCCGCCGGGACAGCCCAAAAAAAACATGACCACGTCTGCTGGCTACTGGACAACAACACGGAACTGCGTTTCAACGATCCGAGAAGATTTGGCGCTGTACTCCTGTTTACAGCAGAAGAGGCAAAGACCGGAGTAAAACAGTTTTTTGCAGCCACCGGGCCTGAGCCATTTTCCAGATCCTGTTCAGTTGTTTATCTCATGCAGCGGGCTGGAGGGCGAAAACAGGCAGTGAAGCAGTATCTCATGGACAGTCATGTGGTGGCAGGAATCGGTAACATATACGCCAATGAGATACTGTTCCGCAGCCGCATCCATCCTGCCCGGGCAGCATCGTCATTGACAGAGCGGGAATGGAAACAGCTATTCAGGAGCATGCGCAAAACGCTTACACATGCCATCAGTTGCGGTGGCTCCACAATCAGTGATTTTGCAGGGGCATCCGGTGAAGGAGGGTACTTCCAGATGAACTTTCTTATTTACGGAAAAGCAGGACAGGCATGTTCACAATGCGGTGAATATGTTGAGAAGACAAAACTTGGTGGCCGGGCAACTTTTTTCTGTCCGGGATGTCAGCTGGAATACAGCAGATGAACCGTCACTTTTTCTGTTTTCCGGAGTCGTCGTCTTGCGGCCGAACAGAAAATATAGCAGTTTGAAGGTTCACCGCTCTTTGCCGGTCGCACCCGGCACTGTCCATCCTCATGGCTGAGGACACCACTTTTCAGACGGGGTAACCCGCGTTTTGGCAGATGCAGATCTTCCAGCAAGTAGGCCTTCGTCTCCAGAGGATGGCAACGCTTTGCTCCCTGCAGGGCTAAAATCGCTGGTCGAACCAACTCATTAAACAAAAGATGTACTGCATGAGGGGGGCCGGGCAAACCAAAAAAAAGCGTGCGGCCAAGTTTTCCAAAGAGTGTCGATTTACCAGGGCGCAGATGCAGGGAGCGATAGATGGCATCCCCCTTCATTCGGGAAAAAACCTCCTCTACCAGATCGAATTTTCCAGGCCCCATGCCGCCGGTGCTGATAATTATGTCGCATCCGGACCGACTCATTTCCGTCAAAACCCGCCCCACAGCATCCGAGTCATCCTTCACGCTGTTCTGTTCCTGCACCACAGCTCCGGACAGATTGATCAACCCATGCAGCAGGTGGGTATTGGCAGAAAATTTCTGGCCGGCAGACAATGCACCTGAACCCGTTACCAGTTCACTGCCGGTGCAAAAAAAGCTGACCTTCGGTCTTCTGATAACCGGTACAGTATCGTAGCCCACTCCAGCAAGGAGGATTTGCTGTTCCGGCACAATTGCGGTTCCCTTGGGCACAAGTACCCGCCCCTTTGCCACTTCACTTCCCTTGCTGTGGATAAAGGCTCCCTGCTGTTTGGAATAACGGGCAGGGACTTTGAGGACACCATTTACAACGGTACAAGATTCCTGGGGAACAACATCTCTGCAATGTCCTGGTATCAGTCCTCCGGTCATGATTCGTACCGCCTCGCCCGGCTTCAGAGAAAGTTGCCGGGTATCACCAGCTGCCACTTCGCCCACAACCTGAAAACTTCCGTTCCGTTTCTCCCCGGATTTCCCAGGCTGACGACAAACGGCATAGCCGTCCCGCAGAGACTGGTCATACCCGGGCAGAGGTTCCAGGGCCTTAAGTGATCGTGCGGGGATACGGTTTAAACTCTCAGCCAGAGAAACCAGTTCTTCGGGCAAAACAGCACATGCCTTCAGGATGAGATCCTGGGCTGTTTTCAGATGAATTGCTTGTCTCGTATCGCTACTCATAAAATATGCAAACAAGGGTGGAAGGAATCTGCAGCACTGCTGAAGGAGTTACAACAAAAAAAATCGCTTTCATGCCATACAAAAAGGCACCAAAGCGATTTTAAAAATCCTGAAAGATTTCAGGTATCAACATATTGTTTTACTTACACAGTCAGGTCATCGCGCACAACTTTACGCGGCCCGCCATGTCCGGCACTGGACCAGTCACGGATGGGGGCAATAACCTCCATCTGAGCAGATCTATCAAAAGAACCAAGACGATCATAGATGGATTGCCAAATACATTCCACATCACTATGGATTTCGCACCTGCCATCGACAGAACCTCCACAGGGGCCGTTCATCAGGCTCTTGGCACAACGTGCAACAGGACACAATCCACCTGTGAGATGAAGAACACAGTCACCGCATCCGGCACACTGTTCAGTCCATTCACCCTGTTCGGCAGAACCCCCGAAAAAAGTGGTATTCAGTGCGGGATAGACCATGGTCTCTTTACGGAGATTTGAGATGAAGTTGACTCCTACTCCGCAGGCCGTTGAAACAACAGCATCATATTCGCCATTCCACTGATCAATCTCATCAATATACTCACGGTCACACTGCCGCACCAGACTGCCGGTTAAGACTTCAATGCTTTTGCCACCTTTTTTCATACCAAGGCGAATGAGTGAAGCCAGAATATCCGCCTCCCGCTCTCCACCCGCTGAACAGACAGTGACACATCCACGACAGGCCAGCACCAGAACCTTCTTACAGTCCTGAACCATTTCTATGATTTCTGCCATTGGCTTTCGTTCTGCAATAATCATTTCATTACTCCACGTATATCTGATGGAGAGTTTTCACCCAAAAAACCGGGCATAAATACGACGCCATCAATCTTATCTAACTACAAAAAAAGGAAACGTTCACCTTTAGTTCTGGAATGGACTGGGTCCTAAATCCCGAATACGGCTGTCCATTTCTTTCCCCTTTTCCACAAACTCAGGATGCAACCCACGGGGAAGATGATACATTTCAACACGTTCACCTTCCACACCCAACTCTTTCAGGGCTTCGCGGACGGCGGCAACACGTTTTGCAGCACGTATACTGCCTTTTACATTATGACAACCATCTTCCGGGCAACCGACGACATAGACTCCATCAGCACCGTCTTCAAAGGCTTTCAGCAGGGTCGTTACCTGCAACTTGCCGGTACATGGAACCCTGACCAGGTTGATACTGGAAGGAAAACCCAACTGTTCCAGTTCCTTGCCCTCTTCAGCACAGCTCTGCTGGGAGGTATAATGGCAACTGAACAGGGTTATAGCAGGATCAAAACTCATCTTTATCCTCTTCAAGGTAATGGCGTCGTATTTATGCCATCGATAATTTTTAGTTTTTACAGGATTGCTAAACGTAATATCAATATAATTCTTTCTTCAGCCTATCAACCTACTTCTAGATGCCGCAGGTAGCTAGTAAACGCTCATCCTTGGATTCATTTAAAGTAATGGCATTGGCAGGACATTCTTCCACACAGATTCCACAGGCACGACACTCTTCCACATTAATAGCAGCAACGCCCAGTTTATCAATCTGAGGGATGTCCCAGGGACAGGTGCGAACACAGGTCAGGCAGGCAACACAGAGATCACGCTCAACCTTGGCAGCTTTGCCTTTCTCAATCAATTCTTCTTCGCTCACATACCCTTCTTTCAAGGCCAGCTTGTTGACAGCACCCATGATATCAGCAAAACTGACATCCTGGGGACAGACAAAAACGCAGGAACGACAACCGGAGCAGTACCAGAGCATATCAGACTCAAGCAGACGCTCTTTCATCCCCATCCGGATCATGTGAATGATTTTTCGCGGATCAAATTCCGGAATGGCCTGGCTGACAGGACAAATTCCGCTACAGGCGCCGCAGGCAAAACAACTGTTGAGATGTTCTCCACCCGGAAGGGCGGTAACTTCCGCATTAAATGCTGAATCAAGTGCAGTAGATGACTTTCCCATGGATTAACTCGTAACTCTTATCTTATAAAGGTTCCAGCGATGATCACTTTATCTCACCACGTTAATTGATACTTTCCATCAATGAAACTTATAACTTACCTGAAGAGTATGTTTTTGTCAACAAAATGAAACCTGTTTACTCTCCATTTGCCACCCTGTATTCTGCCAGGTCACGTTCCTTTCTTTTCCCTTGACTTTGGCTGTGGAAGTTACACAATAAACAGGTATACAATCAGGTTTGATGGCGTCGCAAAAACTCTCCATCTGCTTCGTTGCTGCATTTTTTATTTAATTTCGACGTACCTTAGTACGCCGAAATTAAATAAAAAATACGCGCCTCGCATATGGAGCTTTTTACTTAGCCATCCTAGGTTTGAGGTTTTTACGAGT
>JAIPEF010000008.1 GCA_021737265.1 Desulfocapsa sp.
CCATTCTCGGAATCACCCCTTGATGGAGCTACCATCGAAGGAAAAACTTGACAGCAGAGATTCTAATGACAGAGAATAGAGGCAGGTAACACTACAATTTAAAAGAAAAATCAGGATCTATTACGTATATAGACTGTGAAGATCAAATCTGAACACACCTGTTTTCGTCTGTAACAGCCAGATTGAGTGCGAAATGAATATGGCGGGGTATAATTAATGCGGAATGTGTCTACTAACGACGATTCAGGTTGCAACCGTTCACCTGTTCCAGAGCCTGCCTCAGGCGCTTAAAGAAAAGCTGCGTAGCCTCATCATCAGGCTTGCGGCTTAGCTGTTCCTCATAGATGATGAAGAGTTTTGTCAATACATGGGGAACGTCATCTTCCTCAACTTCTCCCAGCGCTTCCCATAAATCATTAGTAGGCATCATCTGCAGATCACCATTCAAAACGAAGCGTGTTGTCCAGTGGATCCACCCGTGTTGCTTTCACCGTCACCTTGGAACCGGGTTCCGGGCAGGTCTGCGCCGGAGTTGGAAGGTCGATATTCATCAGGATGTCAGTGAGAAGAAGAAAGACTCGTTTTGGCCCTGATTCCAGCACCAGCGCAGTAAGAGGAATTCCCTGTCTGGCCTCAAGATATTTGAGTAGCCAGTAGCGGTGACGCTGCTGGCGAACCTCATTGGCTCTCGCCAGTGTGCGGCCAATGACAGATGTGAAGTCTTTGCACATCTCTTCAGTAAAGCAAACCTCCTCACGTCGGACCAGAGAATGGATCTGATGCTGCATGACCAGATCGAGAAGACGGCGGATGGGTGAAGTGATGGTGGTGTACTGTTCGACTCCCAATCCACTATGAGGTTGGGAATTGATGAGTAGTTCGCCCCGTGATAACATTTTTCTCTGTTTGGAGTTGAGGAAAAGGTCATTGTCCAATCCGTGGACCACCCGTTGTCTTGGTGGTTTTTGTGCCCTGAAGAGACCTGGAACCATTCTATCCGCTACGTAGCGGGCAGCTTCAGTGTTAGCCAGGATCATCATCTCCGAGACCAGTGTTCTTGATGGGGTGTCAGTGTCAGCAAGGCTTACCTGAACTTTTCCGCCATCGTGCACGTGAATATTCACATCGGGGAAGGGAAGTAGCAGGGCTCCATTCTCCAAGCGTCTGTTGCGGAGCTTCATACGCAGGTCGTTAAGGATAGTCAGTTCCGGATCAGTCTTGATCATGGCGTCGGCTTCATCATAGGTGAGGCGTCTTGCCACCTTAATAATCGACGGAGACACACGGACTCTGAGTACTTCTGCATCCGGAGAAAGGAGTATCATGAAACTCAGTGCAGCTCGTGTTTCGCCCTGGATAAGGCTGCATATTCCCTGAGAGAGATGCCGCGGCAGCATGGGGATCTGTCCTTCAGGAAAATAAATGGACGTCCCGCGCTGCATCGCTTCAAGGAAGAGTGGATCTTCAGGCTGCACATAGTGGGCCACATCTGAGATATGAATACCAACCAGAAAGTTTCCGTTCTCTTCTTCCACGGTGAGGGCATCATCAAAATCAAGTGTGGTTGCACCATCTATGGTGATAGGTCGTAAATGGGAAAAATCTTTTCTAGTCGGATCCTGGAACAGTTTATCAGAGCTCTGTTGAAGCAGCATCTCAGCCTGTTGAATGGCCAGCAAAGGGAATGTTACAGGCAATTCTTTACGCAGCAGGGGGATGTTTTCATTGCTGTCCCATACTCCTGCTTTAACCAGAAGGTGAAAAGGATCATGTGGCCTGGTCAGGCCTGCTGTTTTCAGAATTTTTCTTGCAACATCAGCCTGTTTGGAGTCTGCAGCAAAGAGGTAGTAATCACGGATGATGTCCAGGCATTCTTCACCATGTTCATGGTCGAGGGCATCAATTTTCTCTCCGTTATCGATTTCCTGAAGAAATTCGGCACCGCTTTTAATAAGGGTCTGGAGTTTTTCTTCCCTGTCCCGCTGGCGGCGCAACTGCTCAATTTGTTCGAAAGAGTGGGCAATAACTCTCTTTTCCCTGTACTTAAAGTAGAGCCTGTCAATAAAAACAGAGCGCAGAAAGGCTGAAACTATATCATCATCCGCATCCTTGCCGAAACTCAGTTCAGCGAGAAAGGCTGGTTGGAAGATGTCTGAAGTTTCTTCTGACGTGAGTTCCCATATCTCCTGGAGATTGATTTTCTCCATGAGTTGCTTTCTTGTTTCTGCTGTTTCCTGAAGCTGACGGGTCAGTTCTTCGCGTGGCAGTTCCAGAGGATGTGTTCTTTCGGAGATGTGGACCACACGGGACGCGGGCAGGCTCAATTCCCTGCCGTTTTGATTGATAAGACGTAGGCGTTTGCCCTGGATAGCTGTGACATAGGCGCAGAGAAATTTTCCTCCATCCAGATATTCTATGAGTTTCCCTGTACTTGCCACGAATTGTTGCCCTTCTGCTTTGATGAAAAAAAAAGAGTCTCTTGCAATGTTACTTTGTTTCTATGCAGAGCATAAACAATCTACTATAGTGTGATTTTGTATTTAGGGCACTTAAAAATTGGTTTTTTTCTTACAAGCGAGGATTGTAGAATTGATTGAGATGGAATTTATGGAAGAAAGTATACGCTCTGGAATGGTTGCGATCGTGGGACCTCCCAATGCCGGAAAATCGACCCTGATGAATCATTTGCTGGGCCAGAAAATATCCATAGTCAGCCATAAACCGCAAACCACCAGAAATCGCATTCTCGGGGTGGTAAATGGGGATGATTATCAGATTGTACTTCTCGACACACCCGGACTTCACAAGGCACGTCAGCCTTTGAATCGGGAAATGGTCCGTATTGCCATGGACAGCCTCAATGAAGTTGATGCTATTCTGTATATGATCGATGTTTCTCTACCGCTGCCTGAAAAAATAGAGAAGGAGAAAAATCGTGAGATGATGGAACAGATGGATGGGGTGGTGGCTCCAGTTATCCTGGTTTTGAATAAGGTGGATCTGTTGGTAAAAGAGGGACTCCTGCCAATGATAAAGCGATATGCCGAGCTCTATCCCTTTCACGCAGTTTTACCACTTTCAGCCTTAACAGGTGAAGGAACAGAGAGAGTTGTAGAAGAGTTGTTAACCGTGCTTCCCCTTGGTCCCCGCTATTTTCCAGAAGATATACCAACCGATGCCAGCGAGCGTTTTCTGGTTGCTGAGATTGTAAGAGAAAAGGTCTTTCTGTTGACCGGGCAGGAAATCCCTTACTCATGTGCCGTGACCATCGAATCGTTTAAGGAAGACACTACAAAGCAGATGACCACTATTCATGCGACCATCGTTCTTGAAAGAAGTTCGCAGAAAGGGATAGTTATTGGCAAAGGTGGTCAGAAATTAAAGAGTATCGGCACGGCAGCGCGCAAGGATATAGAAAAATTGCTGGGTCAGAAAGTCCTGTTAAAACTCTGGGTCAAAGTCAAAAAGGACTGGTCGAAGGATGGACGATTTCTTAAAGAACTTGGGTTTTAGAGGTTTTGGCTTTCGTCGAGGTTTTCGTTAAGTTTCTCGTTGAGGGGTTCGTTGGGAGTTTTGTTGTAAATACGTATCGTCGAGATGTTTACCTTCTTCTCATCAGAGTCTGTTTTATACTCTGTGTAGAGGTTAAGGCTTTTCAGAATGTTGAGGCCTGATCGCAATTGGTTGTCTCTTTTCAGCTTGTTTTTTATTCTATTTTCTTCTTGTTCTATTTTGTTTTTTTCCTTGGAAGCTGAAGAGGCATCAACTGAATCTTCACGGTTTAAGATATGATTCTTGAGATCCGCCTCTCTTAAGAAATCGGGGAGAATTCGTTCCTCCTCCTCATTCTCCTGGTTTATGTCAGGAATATGTGGAACCTCCACATCAGGAACAATGCCAGTGGCCTGAATTGATCGACCACTTGGGGTATAGTAGCGAGCTGTGGTAAGTCTCAGTCCAGAGCCGCCAGGCATGGGGAGAATGGTTTGTACTGACCCTTTGCCGAAGGTCTGGGTTCCCACAATAACACCACGCTTATGGTCCTGTATGGCGCCTGCCACAATTTCGGATGCACTGGCCGAACCTTCGTTTACAAGAATGACCAGGGGATACAGGTTCTGCCCGTTATTGGCATGGGCTTGAAAGGTCATGTTTTGCTCAGGGATACGTCCAGTGGTGTATACCACAAGTCCTTTTTCAAGGAAGATATCTGAAACGGAGACGGCCTGGTCGAGCAGACCTCCGGGGTTGTTGCGCAGATCAAGGATTAACCCTTTTATCTGTTTCTCCTTTTCCAGGTCAGCCAGGGTTTCTTTTAAATCTCTTGTGGTCTGCCCTTGAAAGTTGGTTATTCGGACATAGGCAAAGCCGGGCTCAAGAAAAAAACCGGTTACACTTTGGAGGGGAATGGTGTCGCGGACAATGGTGAACTCCTTCAGCTCCTGCCAGCCATCACGGTAAATGGAGATGGTTACTTCACTGTCTTTGGGGCCCCGTAACAGTTTGCTAGCCTTCATAGATGGCATGTTTTTAGTTGGTTCTCCATCTATTTTCACTATGATATCTTTTGCCTTTAGTCCTGCCTTATCTGCAGGAGTTCCTTCAATGGGGGAGATGACGGTGATGATTCCGTCACGTATTGTTATCTCAACACCTATCCCTGAAAAATTTCCTCGTGTCTCATCCTGGAGCGCCTCGAAGTCTTCCCCCGTTAGATAGGATGAATGAGGATCGAGCGAGAGGAGCATACCACTGATCGCTCCTTCGATAGTGCTATCGGCATTGATCTCTTCAATGTAATTCTCCTGGAGTATGCTCAGTACATTTGCAAATATTTCCAGCTGGTGGTACGTAGCCTCACGCTGATCCTGAGAGATATCTGCCTGTGAGACGCTGGCATGGGTGATGAATGTTGAGAGAATGAGAAAAAGAAATGCTGATATTTTCACGTGTTGTCCATTTTGAAAGATTTTATCCTAATCCCGGGTAACAGGAGATAAGCCTGGTTTGTATGCATACTTCTTTGAGGATTATATATAATGGCCCATAAATTATGGCAGGATCAGCCCGGTTTTGTCAAGCCAATCCAGAGGGTCCTGGGGAGTTGAATCATGTCGGATTTCAAAATAAACTCCCTCACCCATGAGCGTAGCGGTGTCACCGGTAAGCCCGATGAGGTCACCTTGTTCAACCTTATCCCCTTTCTTTTTGAGGAGTTTTTCAAGTCTTGAGATAACAGAAAAGTACTTGTGGCCATGATCTATAATGATCGTGTTACCATATCCACGCAGGTAGGAGGCATAGCGAATCTCTCCATCAAAAATGGCAGCGACCCTGTTCATTCCCGGCGCCAAGATGGTGATCCCCATGTTATTCCCTGCAATACCAAGTTGATTTTGACGTGGTTGGCCAAAGAGTGCGATGACTTTCCCATGGACAGGAGACGGATGTTTTCCTTTGTTCAGCAGGAAGCCTTGATCGAAGAGTTTGTTTTCTTTTTCTAAAGTCTCAAGTGATGCGACAAGGGAATCAGTAGCCTGCTCCATCTCTTTAATGGCCCGATTAAGTAATTCTTTTTGAGTCTTAGTCTGGGTGAGGAATGCTTCTTTCTCAAGTTTCGTGCGGTTGATACCATCCTGTTTCTCTCTTGCCTGGTTTATGAAATCACCAAGAACAGCTTTCTCCCGCGCCAAAGCATCTTTGGATTGCTGGAGTTCTGCAATGGATTGACGATATTCCTCCAAGGTTTGTTTGTCATAGTTAATCAGGCTTGTAAAGGAATCACGAAAATTGAGCATTAGTGGTATACTTTCCGTGGAAAAGGTTACATTAGCAATCCCGATCGTACCCATTTTATAATAGGACTTCATCCGCCTCTGGAGATGCTTCTGGACAGTTTGTTTGGATTTCAGCAATTTTTCGAGTGCAACCTCTTTGAGAGTGATCAATTCCTGCTGCAGCACCATCTTTTTTTCAAGGTCATCCAGTTTGTTCTTCTGTTCCTGCAGCTTATGGTCGATCTGGGCCAATTCCTCTAAAAGATTTCGTTCCTGTTTTTGGGATGATTCTATCTGATCCTGCTTCTGACTGATTCCGTCCTGCAGTTTATTGATATTAATGCGGTATTTGTCGATTCCTTCTTCAATGCGTAGTTTCTCGATTTTGCGGTCATCCTCTGCCAGGCCCACAGAGCTGTTCAGTAACAGTATGGAGCAGGCGAGGATAAGGCCCATCGATTGGACAAGGAATTTTTTGAGCTGCGTTATTGCGGTGAGATGGGACATCACATTTTCAGAAATTTCTGTATGGATGTGTAACTGCCATAGCTGCAGAGGCAGATGGAGCTAAAGATAATACCTAAGATAACAATGGGTGGAAAAAAATTAAACTGAAAAAGGTTCAGGAGGCCTGGACCTGTAAAGTGAAAGCTGATCCAGCGGAAAAGGGCGTACAGGGCTGACATGCCAATGATTGAGCCCATAAACCCCTGGAGAATGCCTTCTAGAAGAAATGGGGTCCTGATGTAGCTGTTTGTCGCACCGACAAGTTTTAAAAGCTCCAGTTCGTCCTGACGGTTCATAATGGTCAGCCGTATGGTATAGGCAACCATGAAGACGGCTGTGAGGATGAGGAGCATACCGCTGAGCATTACCACAATGGTGAGCAGCTTTGTAAAATAATAGAAGCGTTCAACCCATTCCTGCCCATATTGTACTTTTTCTGTACCGGGAAGGCTTGCCAGATATTCTGAGAAGAGCTTTACCTGGTTGTAGCCCCGAAGGCTTTTCATGGGAATAATTTCAATGGAAGCAGGGAGGAAATCCTCAGGAATGTCATTTAACACATCGGAATCTTTACCAAGCTGATCGGCAAAGCGATAGTAGGCATCAATTCGTGAAATAAAGCGAATTTCTTCAACATCATCAAATTTTTTAATTTTACGACGCAGTTGTTCCTGCATCTCAGGACCCGGTTCTTCGTCCAGATAGACCACAAGACGCAGGTCTTCATTTAAGCGACTCCCGGCTCCAAGCATATTTGTATAAACAAGAGAGAAAAAAGCAAAGATGAGAACAGAGAGGCTGACAGTCAAAAAGGTCATCAACTGAGAGGCCCACGTCTGGCGTAGGTTTCGACCAGCCTGTCTGAAAACCGTAAACCAGAAATTCATCAATGATTACTCCTTGCCAGCGAGTGGATTTTCCCGTCGCGCAGCTCCATGACTCGTTTATTGCTTCCACGATAGATGGATTCGTCATGGGTGGCTATGACAATGGTGGCGCCGGCCTTGTTGGATCGTGTGAGAAGTTCCATAACCCGTTCGGTGGTTGATGCATCCAGGTTTCCGGTGGGTTCATCCACCAGGATCAGACGGGGTGAGTTGGCAACGGATCGGGCCAGGGTCACACGCTGTTGTTCTCCGCGGGAAAGTTCACAGGTGAGAGTATCGTGTTTGTTTACAAGTTGCAGTTGGTCGAGGAGATCCCGGACACGTTGATTGATGGCCTGTGGTTTTTTATAGGAGACCTCCATGCTAATGGCAATGTTTTCAGCCACTGTTCGATCACTCAGCAGTTTGAAATCCTGGTAGGCAACACCGATTTTCTGGCGGAGAAAGGCAAGCTTTTTTCCTTTGAGTTTATTTATATTGTAGCCGGCGACCTCAATGAGCCCGTTTGTAGGTGTCTCCATGTTGCAGATCAGTTTGAGCAGTGTTGTTTTTCCGGCTCCGCTCCTGCCAATTAAAAAAAACATCTCACCAGTTGCAACGGCAAATGAAATATCAGTGAGTGCTTGAATGTCAGGGAGGTAACTTCGGCCCACCTTGATCATTTCGATCATGGTATTGCCCGACAACTCCTGTTGCTCTATGATGGTTTTTTGACTGGACACGTGAAGGAAATGGACCTATTTGGAAAAGATTTTGTCAAACATTTCATTAACAGTATGTATGATTTCTGCTGAATCATCAAGGCCGAGATAAGATTCACCACTCAGTTCCTGATCGATAAGATCATTACTTGATGGGATAATGCCGCCCAGTTCCATACCGGAATCGGCAACAGCCTCGTCAATTTTCTCCTGGAGAGCAGGGGGCACCGGATGGGGAGCACGGTTGACCAGCAGGTATTGGTTTTTTATTTCCAGGCCAAGGGGGATGGTGAGGTCTGAGATCCTTTTTGCCGTCAGTATTCCTCTGGCTGAAGGGTCTGAGGTGACGAGGAGGTAGTCGATGGAGCGCAGGTTCATGCGGCTCAGGTGCTCCATGCCGGCCTCATTGTCGACGATGATATACTTATAATTTTTTGCCAGTTTGTCCATGGTCATTGCCAGGTACTGATTGGCTGCACAATAGCATCCCGGGCCATCCGGTTGTCCCATGACAAGGAGATCAAAACCGCTCTCTTCGATGAGTGCCTGATGAATTTTCATCTCCATGAACTGATCACGGGTGACGTTGGGTGGCAGTTCACTCTTTAACTCCTTGCGAATATGGCCAAGGGTGAGATCTACCTTAAGATTCAGGAGTTCATTTAAGTTGGCATTGGCATCCGCGTCAACAAGGAGAAAAGGGGTCAATTTCTTCTTCAGTAAATATCTGGTCAGCAGGGCCGAGGTGGTGGTTTTTCCGGTCCCACCCTTACCTGCCATGGCGATTACTTGTGTCATACCTGGTCTCTGTTTGGAGTAAATGAAAATAAATTACAGAAATATTTCATTCCTACTCTAATGTAAGGCATGCACGTATGTCAAATTTAAAGGGATATTCATCTGTTTTTGCCACTTTCCCCTTGCATCTTCAAACCCAGTTGGTATTTTTAAAGGTTTTGGTGTCGTTTACTGATATCATAAAACACGTGCCGCAAAATCAAGACTGCTAACCGAATACTGTGTGTATAAAAGGAGATTATTATGGATTACAGGGATACCCTGAATCTGCCCCAGACCAAGTTTAAGATGAAGGCGAATCTGAACCAGAGAGAACCCCTGTATCTTAAACGCTGGGAAAAAGAAGACCTCTACGGAATGCTGCAGGAACATGCTCAAGACAAACCTCTCTATGTCCTCCACGACGGCCCTCCTTATGCCAACGGCCATATCCATCTTGGTACTGCCTTTAACAAGATTTTAAAAGATATTATTTTAAAATCCAGACGATTGGCTGGCTTTCAGGCCCCTTATATTCCGGGCTGGGATTGTCATGGTCTGCCCATTGAACATAATGTCGACCAGGAGTTGGGTGAGAAGAAAAATTCCATTCCCAAACTGTCTAAGCGTGGTGCCTGCCGCAAGTATGCTGAGAGATGGATTAAGACCCAGAAAGAGGAGTTTAAGCGTCTCGGAGTGATTGGTGACTGGGACAGACCGTATCTCACCATGAATTACGATTATCAGGCCAGCATTGCCGGGGAATTTAATAAGTTCCTTCTTTCCGGCTCGGTCATTCGCAATAAAAAACCTGTCTATTGGTGCTCAACCTGCACCACAGCCTTGGCTGAGGCTGAAGTGGAGTATTATGATCACAGTTCACCTTCTATCTATGTGAGGTTTCCTGTAGAGGAAGATCTTTCCGATATTGATCCAGCGCTTGCAGGTGATAAGGTATCCGTGGTGATCTGGACCACTACCCCCTGGACCCTGCCGGCCAACCTTGCAGTGGCCTTTCATCCAGATTTTGACTATGCGGCGGTAAATGTAGGGGATGAAACGCTGATTCTGGCTAAAGAAATGGTGGAATCCGCAATGGAGGAGATGAAGATCAGCAACTATTCAGTAGCTGCCACATTCTCTGCCAAAGGACTGGAAAATCGGAAGTGTCGCCATCCCTTCATGGACCGTGACTCCCTGATGGTGCTTGCCAACTATGTGACCCTGGAAGCGGGAACAGGCTGTGTTCATACGGCCCCAGGTCATGGTGCCGACGATTACCTCACCGGCCTTCGCTATGATCTCGAGATCTTCTCGCCCGTTGACAGTGAAGGACGTTACACTGAAGAGGCAGCTCAGTATGCGGGACAGCAGGTTCCGGAAGTCAACAAAACCATTAACAGTGACATGGCTGCCAGTGGTGCCCTTCTCCATGAAGATGTAATCGTTCACAGTTACCCCCACTGCTGGCGCTGTAAAAAACCGGTCATGTATCGGGCCACTCCCCAATGGTTTATTTCCATGGAGATCAATGACCTGCAGAAGAAGGCACTCGTCGAGATTGAAAACGTGAAATGGACACCTTCCTGGGGAATGCAGCGAATTCATTCCATGGTAGAAAACCGGCCTGACTGGTGTCTGTCCAGGCAGCGGACCTGGGGCGTTCCCATTACTGTGGTGAGTTGTGTGTCATGTGGCGAGGTAGTGAAAGATGAGGCCCTTGTTGCGCGCATTGATGAGCTATTCCGTGAGGAAGGTGCTGATGCCTGGTTTCGCCATGAACTTTCCGACTTTCTTCCAGCCGGTACTACCTGTGTGAGTTGCGGAGCAAGTGAATTTAAAAAGGAAGAAGATATCCTTGATGTCTGGTTTGATTCCGGGACCTCCCATGCTGCGGTTTGCGAGGCACGTAAAGAATTGCGGTCACCAGCTGATCTCTATCTTGAAGGCAGTGACCAGCATCGCGGCTGGTTCCAGAGTTCTCTCCTTACCTCTGTCGGGACGAGAGGCCATGCACCCTATAAGGGTGTGTTGACCCACGGCTATGTGGTAGATGGGCAGGGAAAGAAGATGTCCAAATCCATTGGTAACGTGGTGGCCCCCGGAGAAGTGATTGAGAAATTCGGGGCGGAGATTCTCCGTCTCTGGGTGTCCAGTGAAGATTACCGTGATGATGTGAAGGTTTCTGATGATATCCTCAAACAGGTTGCTGACAGTTATAGGAAGATTCGTAATACCATCCGTTATATGCTTGGTAATCTGACTGATTTTAATCCGGAAAGCCATAGCGTGGCTTTTGAGGAGATGGAGGAAATTGATCGTTGGGCACTTGGAAAATTTGAGGAGTTACGTGAGAAAGTGACTGCTGCCTACGATCAATATGAGTTTCATCCCATTCATCAGGCCTTGAACTACTTCTGTGGCACTACAATGAGTGCTTTTTATCTGGATATCTTAAAGGATCGGCTCTACTGCTCCGGCACAGATTCACCTCTACGCCGTTCTGCCCAGACGGTATTGCACGAGATTCTTGGAGGTCTACTGAAACTGATGAGCCCGGTTTTG
This sequence comes from Desulfocapsa sp., assembly GCA_021737265.1. Classification (GTDB taxonomy): domain Bacteria; phylum Desulfobacterota; class Desulfobulbia; order Desulfobulbales; family Desulfocapsaceae; genus Desulfocapsa. Next base: position 11,215 of record JAIPEF010000008.1, read on the forward strand.
ACGTTTACCACTGCCGAGGCATGGGAATCTTTTAAGGGCCTGGATGAGAATGCGCCACTGGAGGAGAGTATCTTTTTTACTGAATTTCCTTCTCCTGTTCCTGAAAGAAGGGACCCGGCACAGGAGGAGCGCTGGGGAAAATTGATTCGGGTTCGTTCTGAAATCACCAAAGCCCTTGAAACAGCGCGTCGTGAAAAGATCGTCGGCCATCCTCTGGAGGCAGAGGTACTGCTCGAGATTGAAGGGGAATGGACAGACTTTATCAAAGAGGAATGGGCGCAGGTCAAGGATGTGTGCATCATTTCTGCACTGACTCCCTGTGCGGACAGAAGCAGTCTGGCTGATTTGGCTTTCCACGTTAGTGAGGAGATTCCTGGACTTGCCGTTGCCGTTCGCGCAGCAAAGGGTGAAAAATGTGAGCGCTGCTGGACCCGATCCACCTTTGTGGGCACTGATGCTGAACACCCACAACTTTGTTTGCGCTGCCTGCAGGTGGTTACCGCCATGGATCTTGAGGCTTAGCGGTAACAGTGTTAGGTTTTTTTCTGCTGATCCTGGTGATTGCACTTGATCAGTTAAGCAAAGTGCTGATTGTAAACAGTTTCCATTTGCACGAGTCTCTGGAGATTGTTCCGGGCCTTTTCAGTCTCACCTACCTCACTAACAAGGGGGCAGCCTTCGGGTTCCTGGCAGGAGTGGATGCTGCCTGGCGGCATTATTTCTTCCTCTGTCTGGCTTCTGTTGCCCTTGTGTTCTTAACCATTGCCTGGTACCGGATGCGAAAGAGTCATCCATTCTACGGTCCGGCCCTGGCAATGATAGCAGGAGGGGCCATTGGTAATGTGATTGATCGCGTACGCATAGGTGCTGTGGTTGATTTTTTGGATTTCTATATCGCGGGTCATCACTGGCCGGCATTTAATGTGGCCGACTCTGCTATTACGGTGGGTGTGGGTCTGTTTTTAGTGGCAAATTTTCTGGAAGAAAAACGGAAGAACAATAAGGGACAGCAATGAAAATAGCAGTACTTTTTCCCGGCCAGGGATCCCAGTTTCTTGGGATGGGACGTGAATTCATCGATTCGGACAGTGATTGTGCAGCCATCATGAAAATGGCTGCCTCTGTCTGCGATTTTCCCCTGGAAAGCCTATGTCAGGAAGGTCCCATGGAAGAACTGACCAGGGCGATCCATCTTCAACCTGCGATCACCGTGACCAATCTCATCTGTTATCAGGGTCTCAAAAGGGCCTGGGGTGATTCGCTTTCCGCTGCCTGTTTTGCAGGGCATAGCCTTGGAGAGTATTCTGCTCTCTGCGCTGCAGGAGTGTTGAGTGTTGAAGACACGATCCGTCTTGTCATCAAACGTGGTGCGTTGATGGAGCGAGAGGGACAGAAAAATCCCGGGGGGATGCGGGCTGTGATCGGCAAAACCATAGATGAGGTTGAAGAAATTATTGCAGAGTGCAGCGGTGCTGGAATTGTGACTGCCGCAAACTATAATACAGAGCTGCAGATTGTTATTTCCGGAAGTATTGATGGCCTTGATAGTGTAGAAAAGATTGCTACGATGGATGGGGCCCGTGTCATTCCTCTTGCCGTAAGCGTTGCCAACCATAGCCCATTGGTGGCTGAGGCCGTTCCTGATTTCTCAGATTTTATGAGCGGGGTAAGCTTTAACAAACCAGCGACTCCGGTTTATTTTAATGTCTCTGCAAAACCGGAGCAGGATACAGATAAAATAAAAGAGATGATGGCAAGTCAGATAGCCTCCCGGGTGCGCTGGTTTGAAATTATCAGCACCATGATTGATGAGGGTGTCGATACCTTCATTGAAGTGGGCCCGAAGACTGTGCTGAAGGGGATGATGCGTAAAATTGCCCCTAAAGGCTATAGCTACAAGGCACTGCAATTTGATACGCCGGAAGGTTTGGCTAAATGTATGGATAAGTTGGGCTGATGGTAACTGTTCAGGAGCATACTCAATGAGTGATCCTTTACTGGTATCCATATGATAGAACGCTGCCTAGAGATAATCCATCAGGGCGGAGAAATCAATTTTGAACAGGCTTCAGTCCTGGCAGAAAAGGCCGACCTTGCGGAATTATGCCATGCTGCCGTTGAGCTTACCCGTAAAATCCATGGTAAGCATTTTGACCTCTGCTCCATCATTAACGCCAGGTCCGGAAAATGTTCAGAGGATTGTCGTTACTGCGCCCAATCTTCCCGCTATAATACAGACATTGATAGATACGAGCAGATTGATGAAGACACTGCCCTTGCCCAGGCCCGGGAAAATGATGCCTACGGAATAAAACGTCTCTCCCTTGTCACTGCCGGTCGCAGCCTCAAACCAGAGCAGATCGAGGGTATGGGGAAGATGTATAAGGCCATGGAGGAGGAAACGGATCTTCTGTTTTGTGCCTCCATGGGTTTTCTTACTCCAGAAACTGCCGCACAACTCGTTGCATTTGGTGTTCGCAGATATCACTGTAACCTTGAGACCTGCCGTGAATTTTTTCCCTCCATTTGTTCCACCCATACCTGGGAGGAAAAGGTGCAAACGCTGCAGATTGCCCGTACTGCCGGTATGGATATCTGCTCCGGCGGGATAATCGGTATGGGGGAAACCCTTATCCAGCGCTTGCAACTGGCCTTTGAGTTGCGGCAATTGAAGGTGCTTTCTATTCCCATCAACATTCTTACCCCCATTGATTCCACCCCTCTGGCAGCCATGAAGCCTCTTCCCCTCGAGGATGTCCTGCGCTGTGTGGCAATGTTTCGTCTTATCAATCCCCAGGCAATTATCCGCATTGCCGGTGGTCGTGGACGTTTCGGGGAAAATCAGTACAAAATGTTTTCAGCAGGCGCAAATGGTGCCATTGTCGGTGATTACCTCACCACCGCAGGTTCCGGGGTGCAACGTGATCTGGAAGAATTGGAGAAACTTGACTTTGATTTGATCGCTTCCAGGCAGGGGCGCAGAAATGACTCCTGAAGAGCTTCTGGCCTACGATAAAGAGCATCTCTGGCATCCATACACATCAATTACCCTTCCGCTATCCGTATATGCTGTGGAATCTGCTGCTGGTGTTCGTCTTCGTCTTACTGACGGTCGTGAACTCATCGATGGCATGGCTTCCTGGTGGTCAGTGATTCATGGCTATAACCATCCTCTACTCACAGCAACCCTGCAGGAACAGGCTGGTCGTCTTTCCCACGTAATGTTTGGCGGGCTCACCCATGAGCCTGCTGTGCAACTGGCCCGCTCCCTTGTGGATATCACTCCGGCTGGTCTCGATCTGGTCTTCTTTGCTGATTCCGGATCTGTCGCCGTGGAAGTTGCCATGAAGATGGCCATCCAGTATTACCACGGGGCGGGAAAGCCGGCTAAAAAACAATTCCTCACCATCCGTTCAGGCTACCATGGTGATGTGTTTCACTGCATGTCTGTCTCTGACCCGGTAAACGGAATGCATAGCCTGTTTACTGGTGTTCTACCCGAATATTTTTTCGCAGATAAACCGCAATGTGCTTTTGCGGATGAATGGCGGGATGATGATATTGTATCTTTTAGTGAACTCATTGAAAGACATCACCATGAACTCTGCGCTGTGATTCTGGAACCCATTGTCCAGGGAGCAGGAGGCATGCGATTCTACCACCCTGAGTATCTGCGGCGGGTGCGAGCACTTTGTGACCAGTACGATGTGCTGCTTATAGCCGATGAAATTGCCACCGGTTTTGGCCGGAGCGGAAAGCTCTTTGCCTGTGAACATGCAGATGTAGTGCCGGATATTCTCTGTCTTGGCAAGGCACTCACCGGTGGGTATATGAGCCTTGCCGCAGTCCTTACCAAAAGGATCGTTGGGGAGATGATTTCAAAGGGAGATCCCGGAGTTTTTATGCATGGGCCCACCTTCATGGCCAATCCTCTGGCCTGTGCTGTGGCTCATGCCTCGGTGCAGCTGCTCCTTGAGTCCAACTGGCAGGAACAAATAAAAGCCATTGAGCAGAAACTTGAGCAGGGACTTGCACCCTGTCGTGACTTGGCAACGGTGAAAGAGGTTCGGGTTTTAGGGGCAATTGGTGTAGTGGAGATGAGAGAGGCGGTTGACATGGCGAGCATCCAGCCAGCCTTTGTCGAGAAAGGGGTCTGGGTTCGGCCCTTTGGACGCCTGGTATATGTGATGCCGCCATACTGCATGAGCACAGAGGATCTCCAGAGCTTGACCGGGGCAATCTGCCAGGTGCTGGCGGAGGAACAGCAGCTGTGATTTCCCGTTACTCCAAAAAACTTCAGGATCTTGAGGCAAAAGGGCGATTACGAAGCCTGAAGCCTCTCGGCCATGATGGTCCAGGGATTGTCAACTACCATGGAAGACCTCTTCTCAATCTCAGTTCCAATGATTATCTGGGGATTGGGGAAGATGTTTTGTTGCGGGAAACTTTTTATCAGTCACAATCTTCTGAAAATGCAGATGATTTCAGGTTGACCGCCGCATCATCCAGGCTGCTTGCCGGTGACAGTCAGCTTGCTCATGATCTTGAACATGATTTAGCTTCCGCCTATCAGAGTGAAGCGGCCCTTCTCTTTAACTCGGGTTACCATGCCAATATCGGTATTTTGCCGGCATTGTACGGGAAGGGTGATCTGATCCTTTCTGACAAGCTCAACCACGCCTCGATCCATGATGCGCTCAGCCTCACACGTGCTGATCATAGGCGTTTTCATCATTGTGACTATGAACAGGTACGCAGCCTGCTGATAAAATATCGGGAACAGTATGATCAGGTGGTGATTGTTACTGAGTCCGTTTTCAGTATGGATGGTGATGTGGCTGATCTTCAGCATCTGGTTGAGTTGAAGGAGAAATTTAATGCTGCACTCTATGTCGATGAGGCCCATGGTATTGGTCTGTACGGACAAAAAGGTCTGGGAAAGGTTGAAGAAATGGGTCTGCTCGGTCACGTTGATCTCCTGGTGGGGACTTTCGGCAAAGGGTTGGCCTCCATCGGTGCCTTTGTCTGTTGTTCCAGTGAAATTCGGAATTTTCTCATCAATCACAGCCGATCATTTATTTTTACAACTGCCTTGCCGCCTGTAACCCTGAACTGGAACCGATTCGTTTTTCTCCATATGCTTGGTATGGAAGAGGAACGGTATCATCTGCAGCAGATTTCAAAACAACTCCGTCTGCAACTGCAGGAAAAGGGAATAGTGACAAGGGGCAGCACGAATATTGTACCGATCCTGATTGGTGAGGATAGTCGGGCTCTTCACCAGGCAGAGGCCATGCAGCAACACGGCTTTCTTATCCTTCCGGTCCGCCCGCCTGCTGTGTCGGAGGGGAGTGCCCGGTTTCGGCTGTCTCTTTGTGCCAACATGCAGTGGCAGGATCTGCAAGCACTTCCTGAATTACTTGCCGCAATGAGAGGCGCAAAAAAAAGTGAAAAGTAAGTGGTTGTATAGGAGAGAGAGCAATAAACTGATTATCTTCTGTAATGGCTGGGGTATGGATGAGCGCCCTTTTGCCGGCCTTGAAAGTCATGACTGGGATGTCCTCATGTTGTATGATTATGTTGACCTTGTGCCGGATCAGGACCTGGAAGGGTTGTTTAACAGTTATGAAGAGACGGCTCTTATTGCCTGGTCCATGGGGGTATGGGTCGGACAGCAGATATTCGCCCCATACCGTCAGCAGTTGCATACAACTCTTGCCGCGAATGGAACACTCTGTCCTATTGATGACCGGTTTGGAATTCCACAAGATGTTGCCCAGTCCACATTGGAGCATTTTAACGAAAAGCAACGCTTAAAATTTTACCACCGGATGTGCAGGGATCGCGAAAGCTATCGTCGATTTGTAAGAGAGCAGCCCGCACGCAGTGTGGAAAATCAGAAAAAAGAGTTACATGCTCTTCTGGAAACTGTCGGATGTAATCCGCAAGAGAAGTCTCTCTACCAGAGGACTCTTGTGGCAGACCATGATTTTATCATGCCCACCTCCAATCAATTGAACTTCTGGCCGGAAAAGATGGTGAAGCGGCTCGACGGATACCATTTTCTGTTTTACTCTTACCGGAGTTGGGATGAGATTGTTGGTGAGGCCGAAGGCTGAAGGTGCATGGATGGTTCTGTCTCTTGATAAGGATAATATAGCACGATGTTTTCGTCGCAGTCTGTCCACCTATGATGAGGCGGCAATTGTCCAGAACAGGATGGCAGTCCACCTCCTCCAGATGCTTGAAAATCTTCCCGACAGTGTGTTTCGATCCGTTTTGGAAGTCGGTTGCTGTACCGGAGTGCTTACGGAGATGCTCTGTCGGGAGAAACCGGTTGCAAGTCTTTTTTTGAATGATCTGGTCCCCGATTTTGAGGGTGTGGTCCTTTCCAGGCTGGAAAAGAATAGTACTATAGAGCTTAATTCCTGTTTTGGGGATATAGAAAAAATAGATCTGCCAGCAGAGCTTTCCCTGGTCCTCTCCGGGGCCACCTTTCAATGGCTCAGTGATCTCCCCTCTTTTCTCAGCCGCCTTGGCAGCGAACTTGGGACCGGGACTTACCTGGCCTTTTCCCTCTTCGGACCCGGAACCTTGAAAGAATTTTCCCAGCTTACTTCAGTGGAGTTGAATTACTACCCACATTCTCAGATTATTGCTATGTTAAAACAGGATTTTATCCTTGAGGGGCATGATCATTTTCAGGAGCAAATCTTCTTCCCATCGGTGCGTGAGATTATGGGTCATATCCGGAAAACTGGGGTAGGGGGAGTCAGTGAATATCGCTGGAGTAAAGAGTCGCTTCGCCGATTTATAGATGGCTATCTGCAGGAGTTTGGCGAAGAGAGAGGATTGCCAGTGAGTTATGTGTCTTCCTGTTTTGTGGCCAGGAGGCGCTGATGGGTGTAGTTACCTGCGTAAGCGGCATAGATACAGGCATCGGAAAAACTGTTGCCACAGGCCTTATGGCAAAGGCCTTGATGGCGCGGGGGCATTCCGTGATCACCCAGAAAGTGGTACAGACCGGATGCTCAGGTATAGCTGAGGATATTTTGCGTCATCGGGAGCTGATGGAGGTGGACCTTTTTTCTGAGGACGAAAGTGGGCTAACCTGCCCCTTTGTCTTCGCAAAAGCCTGTTCCCCGCACCTGGCTGCTGAACTGGAGGGTGTCAGAATCGACATCAGGGAGATTGAGAACAGTACCAATACGCTGACTGCCCGCTTTGATCATGTTCTACTGGAGGGCGCCGGTGGTCTTCTGGTTCCCCTTACCCTTGAGATGACTTTTCTTGATTACCTGGAAAAAAAGAAATACCCCCTGGTTCTTGTATCCAGCCCTCGACTCGGCTCAATTAATCACACCCTTGCCGCTCTGGAGTTGGCACAGGGAAGGGGCATTGAGGTAAAGGGGATTATTTATAACTGTTCTCTCACCAGTGACCATGAGATCCGACATGATTCCCGAGCTGTCTTTGTCAGGTATCTTGAGAAGTATGGTTTTTCACCCTCTGTGGTAGACATGGAAGAAACGGAAAGCTATTTTGAACAGGAAAAGGAATTTCCCTGTTTGCAATTTTTTCAACAAGAAACTCCTCGGTAACCATATGATAAATGTTCAGAAAAAAATATGCCTCAGTTGTCGTAAATTTAGACTGGAAGATACCCAGTCAGGGGTGTGCAGAGTGGACAAGTCGGTTGAGCACTATCCCATGAAAAGGATAAAAGACAGCTGTGAAAAATGGGTGGATGGCGGCCATCAGGTCAATATTCGTGAAGGGTGGATCAAGAGTACTTTGAAAAAGGAAAGGGAGGAGTCATGAATAATGGTCTCAAGGGAATGTTGTTTTCAGCTCTTATCTTTCCAGGTGCCGGGCAGATTTTACTGGCACGATATGTACGTGGTGCTGTCTTTTTTGTCGTGGCTTTTATCAGTGGACTTCTCTGTGTGACGGGTGTCGTTCGACAGGCAGTGCTTATTCTACAGGATCTTGCTGCAAGAGGAGAGGTAATTACCATTCCGAAGGTTATGAGTATCGTCGCCGATATTTCCACCTATGCGTCATCAATCTTTATCAAAATCGCATTGCTGATATTGTTTTGCTGCTGGTTTTACTCGGTGGTGGATGCCTGGCAGATTGGCAAGAAAATGGATGCGAAACAGGCCGTCAACAAAGGCATATCTTAATTGTCATTGTTCCAAAACTATTTTGAAACAAGTCGGCATCGAGATATTTCTCCCCCAAATAAAGAGACAAAATGGAAACCTTCTACTCCGCAATTTTCTTATTGTCCGGCATGAGTATAGGAGCCGGAATAGTTTATGTTTTTTTCAAAAGCCGTATTGCTTTTATAGAAGAATCTGCAGCTGAAAAAGCAAGAACGGAGACCCATGGGATTCAGTTAGTGTTGGAGGAGAAATTAAAAAGTTGTGAACAGGATAAGCAGGAAATCCTTCAGGACATAAAAGATGTTGACGAAGAAATAGATAAAAAAGAAGGTGTCATAAAATTATTAACAGAGGAAAAAATAAAATATAAAACAGAGGCAGCTCAACTTCCTGTAATCAATGAAAAACTAAAAGAAAAAGCAGACCAAATCCAACGATTGAGTGAAGAGAACAAAAAAGAAGCTGCTGCCCGTGCCAAGGCGGAAGAACGCAACAGTCACCTTGTGAAACTGGAAAAAGCTATTACGGAAAAAGAAGAGAATATTCATGGTCTTACTGAAAGGATTGCTGATGAAAAAGCCGCTTATTCAGAGCTAAAAACAAGATCGGATGAGCAGGCCAAAAATAACGAAGAACGGTTGAAAGAATTTCATGAAACAAAAAACCGGATGAAAATAGAATTTGAAAACCTGGCGAACACCATATTGGAAGAAAAAACAAAACGATTTTCTGACCAAAACATTACCAATCTGAATGATTTGCTCAAGCCAATGCGGGAACAATTAGGTGATTTCCGTAAACGTGTCGATCAAATCCACCATGAAGACTCAAAAGATAGAACAACATTACAGGAACAAATAAGCCAACTGAACAACCTCAACCAGCAGATGAATAAAGAAGCAAAAAACCTTACCAGGGCATTAAAAGGGGACAAAAAAGCTCAGGGGAATTGGGGCGAAATGATTCTTGAAAGAGTGTTGGAACAGTCTGGTTTGAGAAAAGGGGTTGAATACGAGACACAGGGTGGCTTTCGTAACGCGGATAATCACCTCTTGAAACCCGATGTAATTGTACACTTGCCGGAAGGAAAAGACATTATCATTGATTCGAAAGTTTCTCTCATTCACTACAATGAGTATGTTAATGGTAGTGATGAAAGAGAGCAGCAAGCCGCCCTTAAGGCTCATGTTCAATCTGTAAGCAATCATATTAAAGCATTAAGCGAAAAGGATTATACAAGTCTTAAAGAGTTGCGTTCTCTTGATTTCGTATTGATGTTCATGCCTATTGATGCAGCCTTCATGGCTGCTTTTCAACAGGATGAACAACTCTTCAGTACTGCATTTGAAAACAAAATTATTGTGGTAACGCCCACAACTTTGCTCGCTACCCTCCGCACTATTGAGAATATCTGGCGCTATGAAAGGCAAAATGAAAATGCCAGATTAGTCGCAGGTCGGGCAGGACTGATTTATGATAAGCTAAGAGGTTTCTTAGAAGATTTTGAAAAAATTGGAAAACAATTAGACGCGGTACACGCAACTTACGATACGGCAATGAACAAGCTTACTTTTGGCAAAGGTAATCTAATTCGCCAGGCGGAAAGTTTTGCCGAACTCGGGGTTAAGGTAAAAAAACAACTGCCAAAAGATATTGTTGATATGGCTGCTTAAAGTGGACCCCTGAGTCAAGACAATAATCCACTGAGTTTAAGCTACACATTCAACTTCAAGCACAGCTGGTCGGCGCTGCCCGCTTTAGCCTCTGCTGGTACTTCTGATACTGACTCCGCGGTTGATGAACCCCCTGTGGAGCGTAGCTAAATTCCTGGATACCCGATAACAGCACTCGGGTATGACGGACGAACCCAAAACGGCAGATTAAGGTTTACGCTGTACTAGGAGCCTGTCCGAGAATAGACATTTTTTCTCAAATCGAGGCATCTGTGAAAAATAAGCACAGGCATATACATAATATTCCGAGCATTATTTTTCACAAGCAACGAAGAGTTGGGGAAAAAGGGCATTTTCGGTCAGGCTCCTGGGCAGCTGCCCTATCGTAATGGTAATCAACGGACCTGAGCAGTCCAAGATTTAAATAGATTGTGAGCTGACCATCTTTATCGAAACAGTAAAATACTATGGACCACACCAGGTTCTCTGACTGTTTGGCGGCTACTGAAACTGCCAGGGGGCATCTCAATCACTACCGCATTCTTCAATAATTGATCTTTCTACTATGATTGTAAGGCTGGGCTTGAACTACCGCAGATGAGAAAACAGGAGATAGAGGTGGCGATCACGCTCTATCCCCTGTAAAGAAAGGCTGAATCGATATCTGTAAAACATCGATTCAGAAGGGTGAAACACTGCCTGAAAGCTGATAGATGCCATCAGGCAGTTTTGAGGCTTTTTTTAATCGTCTATTTTGCAGTCATTCCCTTCACATTTAACATCGGCGACCAGGAAAAATGCTTTGTAGCCATTTTTGTTGAGTTCTTCAGCTGCCATCTCTGCACGGGCACCGGTAGTGCAATGAACATATACTTTCCGGTCTTTTGGGATGTCAGCAAGGCGTGAACCGATTTGATCCAGTGGCACAGCAATGGCATTTGTAAAGCCACCTTCACTAGCTTCATCCGTGGTTCTTACATCAAGAATAATCGCGTTGGGGTCGGTACCATTTGCTGCCTTCAGGAAATCAGCTTTACCAACTTCTCCTTCACCAAGAATTCTTTTCCAGGTGATCTCTGTGACAACAGGGCCTGTAACGGTGGCTCCACCTGCTTTTAGCCAGCCAGCATAATTTCCGGCAACCAGGGCAACCTTTTTGTAGCCTTCATCGCGGAGATCTTCCACTGCATCAGCAGCTTCTTCAGCCGAATCACTGTAAAGAACAATCGGTGCTTTTTTCGGGATATCCTCAAGGCGATCTTCCAGGGTTTCGTAGGGAATAGTAACAGAACGGGCAATCCGTCCAGCCTCTGATTTCTCTTTGGTACGCAGATCAATGAGAACAATATTTCCTTTTGATATATTTCCTTTGCTGGCATAAACCAGACTTCCGGCTTTGATCCAGGCGGGTTGTCCTTCGAGGTAAACTCTAACGTTTTTGTAGCCATCTTTTTTCGCCGAACCGGCGACTTTAGTTGACATGCCTCATGTGGGGCCCCCGCAGTACATGATGAGGAGCTTGTTCTTGTCTTTTGGCAGGACATCGGCAGCTTGAGCCTTATACTCTTCTGTCCCAAGATTGATGGCACCTGGTAAATGGGAAGCTGCGTAGCGCTTTCCAGGGCGGGCGTCGATGAGTACGAAATCGGCCTTGGATTCAATCAACGATTGGAGCTCTTCGGTTTTGATTTCAGTTACACCTTCTGGCAGTTTGGCAAGTTTGGGCTTAATCACTGTGGCCCAGGGCTGCCCATCACGCATTTCATAAAAAATAATTGATGCGTGGCCTGGGTCGGCATTCTCAACCCCCTTGGTGTTATCGTCAAATTTAACCATGACGGTCTTGGCTTCTTTGCCTTTGCCAACAACAATGGAGATACTCTTGGCCTTGTTTGATTTACCTTTTACACTTCCTTTGTAAACTAGACCTTGATCTTTTTTTGCCTCGGTGCTTACTGCAGGTTTAGCTGCAGTGGATGTTGATTTGGTTCCTTGATTACATCCGGTCACCAGAAACGATGCCATGATGAAAAAAGGAATAAACTTTAAAATGCTTTTCTTCATAATCCCTCCACGTTTAAAAATGGGTTTGAGCAAAGACAGAATTCTTTGCGTAATTTATGACATTCTCAAGTACACAGCATAGTATGTGCCATGTTGTAAATAATATCCTATTTCTTCGAACTGTTAATCCAACAGTCTACCCTTTATGTGTTATGGGGTGCAAATGAAAAATATTTCTTTTTTGCTGGAACGGTAAAGGAAAAAAGAGAGGAAAAAAATGGAGCTTTATTGGTGTTGGCATATATGCTTTAATATTAGTATGTTATATGTGGGCAAGGATGGCGGGTTCTGGTTTTGAGGGGTGTGGGAGCAATCATGGTGTCTGGTAATTCAAGGTTCATGGAGAGGGAACGAAACATCTGGGGTCAATAAAATTGGCACTCCTACATTGTGGCTAATTCTTTGGGTTGGGCAATTAACTTGCAGTGTTATGCAAGATTACTGTTGGTAGAGGATGGTGAGTATTTTGTCTCTGGAGTTTTTTTTCTGATTCAGAAGGATAACAAAAGGGCTAGTGCTGTTTCCTTTCGGAATATATCCGGCATAACAGAAAACTCCGGAGTTTTTTAGCGTACCAGACTTCATGAGCACTCCATATTTTTCAGGCATCAGTGAGGCGTAGGGTCTGAATTTTTCTAAAACCAGAAGCATTGCTTCCGGGGTGATATGATTATTTGTTGACAGGCCCGAACCTTCCACCATCTTGATTTGTTGAGGAGAAAGGCCAAGGGTAGTGTCAATAAAATTCTTCATTGCCTTTTGAGCCTTTTCCCATGTTGCAGGAAAGCCGTATTGTTTTGCTCCCACTGCAAGGTAGAGTTGGTTGGCCATGAAGTTGCTGGAAGAAAGCAGACAGGATTGCACCAGATCGCGTACCGTTTCATTCGCAGTATATTTCAGCAACGGTGGGGTATCCTGAGGAACCTGACCGTGTTTGATTATCCCCTTCACTTTGATGCCGTTTCTCTGCATAAGAGTTTTAAACAACTGCCCACAATAGAGAAGAGTGTTGGAAAGATGTTCCTGGGGAGGAAAGGCTTCAATATTTGCACGGTGATAACCGCTTGGAAGTTCTTTACCAATTTGTCCCATCAGTGGCAGGTAGGGGGTCTGCGGTTCCGGAGATTGTACTTTTGCCTTGTGGATGACCTTCAGGGGGATGGTATTAAAGTTTACCCCAAGGGCTGTACATTGTGCATCGTATGGATTTGTCGAATTTTCGGAGCCTTCGGTGGGGCCTTCCAGGGAAAATGCAGAGTCATCAAGGAGGATATCTTGAATTTCTGTGATACCCTGCTCGCGTATCAGCTGTGCAATAGTGTTGACTTTTTCTGATACCAGGAACGGATCCCCTGAGCCGAGAATATGAAGATTTGTGTTCTTGTCGAGAAAAAGACTGGTGCTGAAGCGATAATCGGGTCCGAGAATTTCAAGGGCCGCCAGACTGGTAACAAGCTTGATGGTTGATGCCGGTATAAAACGTTTCTGTAGATTTTTGGAGAAAAGAACTTGCCCATTTCTGCTTAACCCATAGCCGCCGTTTTGTATGTATCGGTTTATCTTGGGGATTTCTCCTGCCTGAGTAACAGGAGGAACAAGAAGAGAGGTGATGCTGAGAAAAACTGCCCCGGAAAATACAAGAAAAACAAAAAGTACATTCCGGAGCAGTTGTGGCAGAAATAGAGACAAGAAAACTAACCCTGGTGAACAAGCAATAAGCCTGGATAAGTGTCTTGACCAAATTGTTTTCTATCAAAAAGCAGGAAAACAATTTGTAAGACACTAAATTTTAGGCAATTTAGCCATGGATGCTGCAATGGCCTCTTCTGGATACTCGTAATTGTGGAGATCACCGGAAAAATATTTGTCATAGGATGCCATATCAATGAGACCGTGTCCTGAGAAGTTAAAGAGGATTGTCTGGGGCTTATCCTTCTCTCGGGTTGCTTCAATGATAGCACCACGTATGGCATGACAGGTCTCAGGTGCCGGGATAATCCCTTCAGCCCTGGCAAACATCACACCTGCTTCAAAACATTCCAGCTGATGGACCTTAATCGGGTCAATGATGTTTTCCCGAACCATGGCAGAGACAATTGGAGCCATACCGTGATATCGAAGGCCACCGGCATGGATTCCAGGAGGAATGAAATCATGTCCCAGGGTGTACATATTCAAAAGCGGAGTGGTCTGGGCTACGTCACCAAAATCATAGGCCAGTTTACCCATGGTAAGAGATGGGCAGGAGGCAGGCTCTACGCCGACAAAACGAATTTTTTTGCCGTCAAGGTAATCGGGTACATAGGGAACAGCAAGACCGGCAAAGTTTGAGCCGCCACCACAGCAGCCGACAATAACATCAGGATAGTCTCCTGCAATTTCCATCTGTTTTTTGGCCTCAAGGCCGATGATGGACTGATGGAGGATGACATGGTTGAGAACTGAACCCAGTGCATAGTTGGTGTCTTCACGACTGGCGGCATCTTCAATGGCCTCTGAGATAGCTATGCCGAGAGATCCTGCCGTGTCAGGATATTGCTCACGGATCTGACGACCGATGTTGGTATCTTCACTGGGGCTGGCCACAATGTCGGCACCAAAGGTGTGCATCATGGATTTGCGATAGGGTTTCTGGTCAAAAGAGACGCGGACCATGTAGACTTTACATTGAAGACCGAATTTCTGGGTGGCAAAGGAAAGGGCAGAGCCCCACTGTCCGGCACCGGTCTCGGTGGCAAGGCGTTTGATACCTTCTTTGGCGTTGTAATAGGCCTGGGCAACGGCGGAGTTTGGTTTATGTGATCCAACCGGTGAAACGCCTTCATTTTTGAAGTAGATCTTAGATTTTGTACCCAGAACCTTTTCAAGGTTGCCGGCACGAACCAGAGGGGAAGGGCGCCATATTTTCAGGACATCCTGTACTTCTTCCGGGATATCAATGAATCGTTCACCTGACATCTCCTGCTCAAGCAGGGCCATGGGGAAGATGGCTCCAAGTTTTTCCGGTCCCATGGGTTCTTTAGTTCCAGGGTCCAGAGGGGGGAGCAGACCGTTTGGAATGTCCGGCGCTACGTTGTACCATCTGGTCGGCATCTCATCATCGCGAAGAACGATTTTTTTGGTCATCATGGTATTCACCTTTTTGATTTACTTGGCTATGGAAATGAAATGTTTTTCAAAAGCATATTATCCAGAGTTGATGCATATTCCTACCATAGAGACACAGGTTGAAGCAACAGGATTCCCTGGTCCGGATAAAATTGAACTGTAATTACTCAAGGTACCCTCAAGTTAATGATCTTATCAAGAAATATTAGTTGAAAAAATAAGCAATTATTTTGTAAGGGACTCAACCTCCTGCCAGCCGGTTTTAATAATTTCAGAGGCAAGCAGTTTTTCCTGATCTTTTTGTACTATTGCGGCCACCACTTCCAGGGGTTTTGCTCCTGCTTCTGTTGCCCTGCCGATAAGATCCAGAGTGATTGTGGCGTCATCTTTGGTTTCCAGTTTGACCACCAGAGGCCGGATGTCAATTTCCTTTATCTTTCCTTTTCGTCTCCGCTTGATGAAAAAGCTGTCCATGGACAGGAATTGCTCGAAGAGATTGACATCATCTGCTGTCAGGGGTGGGTGGAGGGTTATTTGGTAGCTACTGACAATATTTTGTGGGATGGAGCCGTTACTGAGTGCAATGTCCTTCACCGTCAGACCCGGAGGCATCTGTTGGTTCAGTCTTGATTGGGTTGTATCCAGGTCTTGGAGTGCGGCAGGCAGGTCCATGATGAAATATTCTGCCATGCTTTGGGTGCCAACCGGCATGGCTGGGCCAAAGGACACCTTGGGAGAAGGGTTGAATCCCTGGGAGAAGTTGGTGGTGATTTTGGCTCGTCGGAGGACACGGAAGATAACCTGCAGAATCTCAAGATGACCGAGGAAACAGATGTCTCCCAGACGAGAGTAGGTGACCTTGTAGCGCAAATGCTGACCTTCACTCTGTGGCAAATTGCTTTTGGCCGTTTGCTGCACTGGTAGCCCTGTCTCTTCAGGCTTTCTATCCTGATCAGTATTGCTTTGGATGACAATAGGTTTCAATGTTTTAAAATCACACAAGCCACATTTCTGGCAGGAGTGGTAGCGGCAATCGGGTGTATACTCTTCTGTGTGAGCCTTAAGGAGTTCCTGCTTCAGGAAGCTCTCATCGACTCCACTGTGCAAATGCTGCCAGGGCAGGATTTCATCAAGATCCCTTGGGCGGAGAAAATCACCCAGAGAAAGAGAACATTTACCGGCAGCAGTCTCCCAGCGCTGAAGATCAAAATAGTCAGACCAGCCGTCCAGTCGTGCGCCGTCATTCCAGGCAGTTTCAAGAAGCCTGGAGAGGCGCCTGTCGCCACGGGAAAATACCCCTTCAAGCAGACTCTGTTCCGGGTCATGCCATTTCAGATTGATCCCTTTTCTGGGGAGAATCTTTTTTAACAGGTTGATCTTTTCCCGGCTTTCATCCATGGAGATTTGTCTGTGCCACTGGAAAGGGGTGTGTGGTTTTGGGACGAAGGTGCCCACGCTGATATTGATTTTCTGGCGTCCGCCGGCAGAATGGGCACCAATGTCTTTCGTCTTTTTAGCAAGGTCGGCGATGGCTTCAATATCTTCTTCTGTCTCTGTGGGCAATCCAATCATGAAATAGAGTTTCATCACTTTCCAGCCCAGGGCGAATGCGTCACGACTTGTGGTGAGCAAGTCATCTTCACTGATTCCTTTATTGATAACACGGCGCAATCGTTCGCTCCCTGCCTCCGGTGCCAGGGTAAACCCGGTCTTCCGCACTCTTTTGATCTCATCCATGAGTCCCTGGGTAAGGGTTCCCACCCTCATGGACGGCATGGAAACTGAGATGGCCTCATTTGCAAAACGATCCATGAGCTGAGGCAGCACGGTGGCCAGGCAGGAGTAATCACCGGTGGAAAGGGAGAGCAGGGCGAGTTCGTTAAAACCGGAGTGTTCCAGTCCCTGACAGGCAAGGTCGAAAATCTGTTCCGGGCTTCGTTCCCGTACTGGACGATAAATGATCCCGGCCTGACAAAACCTGCAACCCCGGGTACAGCCTCTGGCAATTTCTACCCCAAGACGGTCGTGGACAATTTTTGAATTTGGCACAAGGGGGTGGAGGAGGTGGTCAGTTTTGGAAAGATCAGGAAGAACACGTCTTGTGACTGTTGGAAATTTGGGATTGAGGACCTTGAGTTCCGCGAGTGTGCCATCTTCCTTGTAGGAAGGCTGATAGAAAGAGGGAATATAGACTCCCTGGATCTCGGCCAATTGTTCAAGCAGGGCTGTGCGTGACAGGTTGTCTTTGTGGGTGGATCGAAGACATTCAGCTATATCAAGGATAGCTTCCTCTCCATCACCCAGAAGAATTGCATCAAAAAAGTCGGCAACAGGTTCCGGGTTCAGGCTGCATGAGCCGCCTCCCAGGATGATGGGCATCTCTTCGCCGCGATCTTTTGAACGCAGGGGAATGCCGGCAAGATCAAGAACAGTAAGAATATTAGTGTAGCACAGTTCGTAAGGCAGGGTGATACCAACAAGGTCAAAGTCCAGAAGAGGTCGATTGCTTTCCAGTGAACAGAGCGGAAGATTACGTGACTGAAGAAGTGATTCCATATCTTTATCAGGGCAGTAACACCGTTCAGCAAGAATATGTTCCTGACTGTTTAGGATATGATAGAGAATCTGTAGTCCCTGGTGTGACATGCCAATTTCGTAGAGGTCTGGAAAAATCAGAGCGCAGTGACAAGCTGTCTCTTCCCACTTTTTGACACAGGCGTTGTACTCATGACCCAGGTAACGTCCTGGTTTGTTGACAAAAGGCAGTATTTCTCTGGCGGTATTGTTTTGTTTCATATGCGCTACAATGAGTGTACTACAGAGTTGAGTTAGTTGACAGACAAGGGCAAAGCCGTATCTTTCATGGATTCTTTGCTAGTCATTTACTGAAAATAAGTTGACTTTACAAGAGAGGATGATGTATTTAAATGAGTATCTGATTTGTTCCTTTAAATATAACAAGTTAGGGTGAAGTCGAAAATATTTATTTATATGTCATGCAGATGAAGAGTTTTTGAAGTCTTCGCGTATCTGCCACGTTGATAAGGTGTTTCTTTATGCAGAGTCTAATAAAATGCTTTTCTTTGGTCGGACTGTGTTGTTTTTTTCTTTTTTCAGGATCTCTGCAGGCAGCAGAGGGTTTGATAGAAGAAGTGAGTTTTCATGGGAAAGATGAAAACAGTGAGTCTGTCACCTTTCGTCTCAATGGTCCCCACCTGCCCAAAGTCTTTTCCATAAGTGGCGACAACTCCCGGGTTGTTTTTGATTTTATGGGAACTCAACTTGCCCGAACTGTTCCAGTGACCATTGATGCCGGAGGCAGTATGGTTCAAAAAATTCGTCTGGGTCGCCATGAAAACAAGACCAGAGCAGTAATTGATCTGGTTCCAGGCGGGGATTTTAATTTTGAACAGAAGTTTGATGAGGTACATAATGTCCTCACTATACAGCTGTTCTCAGCAAATGTACCTGAAAAGCAGGAAGAAAAACTTGTTGTTGCCATTGAACAACAGGAAGAGGTTCCTGAACAACAAGAGGCCCCTGAGTCTGCTTCTGTAGAGAACGTGGTTGAGGAAGAGGTTGTTGGAGAAGAGGTCGTTGCAGAAGATGTGGTAGATGGCGCTCCAGTTGTGCAAGAGAACTCTGATAAGAAGGTTGAAGAAACAGGAGCTGCCGCTGATGAAAGTGATCCATCTCCTGAGCCCCTGTTATCCAACGTTACTTTTGAAAACACATCAAACAAGGGCGAGATGGTACTTTTTAAACTGAATGGTTTTTATCCTCCGGTGGTGAGTGGCGAGGAAGATGAAAATCCACAGGTTATTTGTGATTTTACTGGGACCAGGCTGGGAGATGGTGTCGTAAAAGAACTAGCCAGCAATGGTGATTATATAAGGCGAGTGAGAATCGAGCAGCTTAACGAGCCTGATTTGATTCGGGTGACCCTGGATCTTGTGGCCAATAAAAATTATGATCTGCAACAGGTGTTCTTTAAAGAAGACAACCTGTTTGTTATTATTGTTAACTCCTATGATGCCCTCACTATTCCTAAGAAGTAGTACCCTTCGGGGGGTACTGAAAAGAGTCCAGGGTTTGTTATCCGCTTTACCTGGATTAGAGGTGTAGCTGGGTTGTATATCCTGCTGGAACCGGAAGGGAAAATTCTTTTTCACCGAGTTGATTTCTGTCATTGATGTCTTTCAATTTTATCATGATTTTCGCCCCCCAGGGAAGTTCAGATATCGTTATCTCGTCCCTTGGTGTGCAGCTGTCATCCCTGTCCTGTTGATTCCCATAGACGATTTCCGCCAGTGTTGCTCCCTTCCCGTCAAGGAACAGGTACCCCAGAACAAACCCCTGTAAAGGATCTACATGAGTCCAGGCGTGTTCCAGTGTGGTGTCGGAACCTGCAGGAGAAAGGCGTAGCCAGATACTGTTGTCTGATGCATCTTGGTTTACTTCCACTACCTCAAGTGAACCGGCAGGGAGTCGTCCGGTTAGATAGGCGAACCAGTCACCTTGAGCCAGAATTTGTGGTATTTCTTTACGAATGGCCAGTGAGCGAACATTGCCTCGGATATGCTGGTATTGGTTGGGTTTTAGAATCTGAAACTCATCGCCATTACTCGCAAACGCAAAAACGGGCTGGCCCAGGGGGTTACTGATGATGAATTTTAGAAAAGATGGGGATAGAAGCTGTAAATAGCCTTCCACTGCCCAATCATCCAGTGGACTTTTCCAGAACATCTGCGCATCCGCATCAAGACTGTCCGGACACTCTTTTTCCACTTTCTGCATGGCTGAAATGAGTTCAACGATCTTGTCTTGTTCATCTTCAGGGAATGGCTCATCCCAGCGCTGACCGGCACAGCCAGAGAAGAGGATGCAAGCCAAAGCAGCAATAAGGAGGGAACGCGTCTTCCTGGTCTTCATGTCACTGCAAAGCATTTAGCTTTTCCTGTATCCGGTTTTTTTGTTCCTGGTGAGGGTACAGTTCTTCTGCTCTCTGGTAAGCCTCTCTTGCCTTTTCAATGTCCCCCTGTTGAAGATAAACATCACCCATGTGATCGTGAATGTTTGGGTCATTGGGTTCAAGGTCAATTGCTCTCATGAGCTCGACTTTGGCACTGGCCAGATCCCCCATACGAAAATAGACCCAGCCCAGACTGTCCTGGATATATCCGTTGCCGGGCTTTAACTCAATCGCTTTTTGGATATACTTCAGAGCCTGTTCCAGATTGATATCCATGTCTGCCCAGGTGTAGCCGATATAGTTTAGGGCTTCGGCATGATCTGGTTGAAGTTCGAGCACCTTTTCCATGCTCTCGATTGCCTCGGCCTGTCTTCCTTCCTCTTCCAGAAGAAGACCGTATTCGAAGTAGATAGTTGGATTATTCGGGTACTCTTCAATGGCTGTATCAAGAATGTCGTACCCTTTCTGCAACTGCCCCTGTTCCATAAAAAGTGAAGCCAGAAGAGTGTACATGCCTGGTGTAGAAGTATTTTCATTGGCGAGAGTCTGTTCGAGCAGGGTTATGGCCTGTTTGTTCTGCTTGGTTTCCATGAGGATTCGTACTCGGAGATAAATACTATCCTCATACTGACTGGATTCCTGTTCGATTTTCCTGAGCAGACTCATCGCCTTATCAGTTTTTCCTCCCTGGTAATGAATTACTGCCAGCATATATGCAGCTTCAGGTTCATTTTCCTGGAGGGCAACCGACTCCAGGATTTCACTGGCCTTTTCAATTTTACCCGAACGCAGATAGAGTCTTGCTGTGATAATGTCTATCTGGTTTGGGGTATCACTGTTTTCCCGTAGGGTCTGAAGCTCTTTAAGGGCTATTTCCTCCTTATCCTGAAGGAGGAGGGTGTGCACAAGGCCCAAAGCTGCCTCCGTATCTTGCGGGTGCTGTTTGAGGATAGAGCGGTACTGGTGTTCTACTTTGTCATATTCTTCCAGAACACCATAGAAATCAGCTACTTCAATGGCGAGTCCCACTGACCAGTTCAAGTCAAGAGCCAGCTTATACCAGCTTCCAGCTTGGTCGTAGTCGCCTGTCTGGACGGCAAGACGAGCAAGATAGAGGTGGGCAAAAAAGGATTCAGGGTTGATTTGGAGAGCCTGGTTGAAAATTTTTTCCGCCTCACTGAAATTATTCTGTTCAGAATAGAGGAAACCCAGGCGCAGGAGAATAGTTTCATCTTCAGGGGTCTGTTTGATAATTTCATTGTAGATCTTGATTGCCTCTTCTGTCTCACCATTACGGATATCCAGACGGGCAAGAAGCAGTTTGGCCTGGAGTTCATCAGGGTATTTATCAATAGTGGTACGGAGTAGTTGAGCAGCGGCAAGGGGCTTGCCCATTCTGATAAGGAGGATCGGGAGCTTGCGAAGAATATAACGGGAGTCAGGGTCGCAGATAAGGGCCTTTTCATAGGCCTCTTCAGCCTCATTGAACCGGTTATTATTTTCTGCATGAGTGGCCCATAAAAAATAGAAATACGAACAGGAGCTGTCTACCTTTTCAGTCCCTGTCATTTCATCTTCTTCCTCGATTCCATTCTCTTGTGGAGGATGTATTTCATGGGAAACTCCACCGCACCCCCAGTTGAAAAACAGACTGTAAGAGAGGAGAAAAATAAATGGAAGGTTTGGTATCCTAAAGTTCATAACATTTCAAGAAGTGGTTGAATCATCTCAAGTACATGGTGATGAATGACATCTATGCTACCGGAGGCATCAATACGACGGATATAGGGGAGTTCCAGCTGTTTAAATTGGGCAGCTACTTTTTGCAGATATATCTCTTCTTCAAAATCATTCAGTTGTTCACCCCGGCTTTCGGTGATGCGCTGAACTCCGGTTTGAATGGGGGCATAGAAGAGCAGGGCAAGATCAGGTGTCGGGGCAAAGTCGTTACGGGCCAGAATATACGCAGGGTCTAGACCGGCAGCACCCTGATAGGCAACAGTGGAGAGAAAGTATCGATCACAGAGGACTACCTTCCCTTCTGTGAGGGCCTTCATCAGAACCGTGTCGACATGTTCTTTCCTGTCTGCAATAAAGAGATCCAACTCTTCTTCAAGACTGACAGTGTCTCGATTGGAGTAAAGTTTACGAATTTTTTGGCCGTATTTACCTTCGGTTGGCTCGCGAGTCGTCAGTACTGGAAGACCTTTCTTTTGTAAAGCCTCTGCCAGAAGCTGTAACTGGGTAGATTTACCGGTACCATCAGTCCCTTCAAAAACAATAAGTAGCCCTTTTCTCGCTGTTGACATACTAGTGCCCTTTCTTGTCTGCAGCAGGATGACGGCTGCGGTTTGTGCTTATAAGGTGTGCCATTTCCACTGCCGCCGCAAGGCTTGTCGGGTCAGCCAATCCCTTTCCGGCAATGTCATAGGCAGTTCCATGATCAACGGATGTCCGGACAATGGGGAGGCCGAGGGTAACATTTATGCCATCTTTAAAATGGAGGAGCTTGAATGGAATGAGTCCCTGGTCGTGGTACATGCAGACTACTGCATCAAATGTTCCCTGTGCGGCCTTGAAGAAAAGAGTGTCGGGTGGGAAGGGGCCATGAAGATCAATACCTTCAGTGCGACTTTCTTTCATTGCTGGAATGATAATTTCCTCTTCTTCACTACCGAACATCCCGCCTTCACCAGCATGGGGATTGAGAGCGGCAACAGCCAGTTTAGGGGCAGCTATATTGAAATCGATCTGCAAACTTTTGTGAGTAGTTCTAAAAAGTTGTATAAGTGATTCTTTGCTCAGCAGAGCGGGAACCTGGGAAATCCCACAATGAATGGTTGCCAGAGTCACACGTAGAGATGTGCCTGCCATCATCATTACCTGATTACTGGATGAGGTGAGGGCAGCCAGCATTTCAGTATGGCCGGGATAGTGGTAGCCACTTTCCTGTAACGCTTCTTTAGAAATAGGGCAGGTGCAGAGGCTGGAAAAAAGTGAATCTTCTATTCCCTGAACCGCAAAGGTGATGGCATGAGCCATGGCAACAGCAGTCTGTTTAGTTGGGTTTCCAGGTTGAATAGCATCTTTGCTGAGTCGGGAAGACTCATAGATGGGGATTCTTCCTTTGCCAGATTCAACAGGTTCACCAGCGAGCCAGGGGCTAATGCAACAATCGATATCTAACTTCTCAGCATAAAATTCCAGAACGTTCCTGTCCCCGACTACCACGATGGGTAAACAGGACTGATCCGGTAACCTGGAGAAAAATTTGAGGATAATTTCAGGACCGATACCGGCAGGACATCCCATTGTTATGGCAAGTGGTAGCATAGTGTTTGAGAGGTGCTAGCCCCAATAAACAGGAAATAAGTCGGGACTTGGTTCAGTACCCCCTTGAGGGGTGTAAGTGCCTTGGGGGCAGATGTAAATGGGTAATGATTTCAAATAAATTTACTCAGTTTCTTATATGTTTTATGACAGCTAGTTATGGAGTCAGGCACTAAAAAAAACCTTCTCCAGGCTCAAAGCAGTTGGCAAGATGCTCAATGGCAGCTTTTCCATTTTTATCTATCAGAATTGAAATAACATCAAAACGTGCCGGATGGTTAAGCAGTTTGTTGCGGTTCATATAGTCAAGGGCAACTCTGCAGATCTGAGACTGTTTCTTTTTGGTAACCGCTTCAAAAGGCTGACCAAAGCGAGTATTCTTTCTGGTTTTTACTTCAACGAAGACCAGGCACTCACGATCACGGGCAATGATATCAATTTCCCCTGTTTTTTGCCTGTAATTTCGCACAATGATCTCAAATCCTCTTCCAAGAAGATGGTCGGCAGCCAGATCTTCGCCGTGCTTCCCAAGTATAATGCGTGGTTCAGACAAATTCTCTTACTCCCTTAAAACTCAGACGATGGTGTGGTGAAACACCATGTTTTTCTACAGCCAGGCGGTGTTCCTTGGTTGGGTAGCCTTGGTTTTTAATAAAATTATAGTGAGGAAAGTGGTGGTGAATTTCTTCCATAATGGTGTCGCGGGTAACCTTGGCAATAATGGAAGCGGCTGCAATGGAGGCAGAACGGCTTTCACCCTTGATCAAGGGTTGTTGGGCAGTTTCCATGGGGACAGGAAATTTGCCATCCACGAGAAGAAAGTCAGGAGAACACTTTTGTCTGCACAGCTCAAGAACGGCTCTTTTCATGGCCAGAAGAGATGCCTGAAGGATATTTATCCGGTCGATAGTCTTGTGGGAGACAAAGCCTATGCCAATAGATGCGGGAATATCATGGAGATGGTCAAAGAGCAGGCGACGTTTTTTTGGGGAAAGTTTTTTCGAGTCAAGAAAGAGCGTATGCTGACAGGTGCGGGGAAGAATGACGGCGGCAGCGACGACTGGTCCGGCAAGTGGACCCCTGCCGACCTCATCAAGTCCTGCAACAACAGAGTATCCCTGTTGCTGCAGGCTTCGTTCGAGAAAATACGTGTCCTCCCGGGGAGGATCAAACAGGGACAGAATGGGTCCTGTCTGCTGCTGAGGCGAAGATTTTTGCTGTTTCTTAGCGCACAAGACCGCGCTCGCGGATACGCGCTGCCTTGCCACGTCTGCTGCGCAGGTAGTAGAGGCGAGAGCGGCGGACACGGCCGCGGCTGGCAACCTCGATTTTTTCAATACGTGGATTGTGTAGGGCAAAAGTCTTCTCAACACCAACACCGTGGGAAACTTTGCGAACAGTGTAGGAGGCACACATATTGCCTTTTTTCCTTTTAATGACCACGCCCTGAAAAATCTGGACACGCTCTTTACTGCCCTCAATGATGCGAATATAAACTTTTACGGTATCACCCGGACGAAAGTCAGGATGATCCTGGCGCATCTGCTCCATTTCAATTCTGTCAATAATTGTACTCATAATTTTTTCCGTTGGTTCTCATTTATGCTGCTAAATGCAGCGGATTGCTTTGTCTTGTTGTCTTACCTTTCCCCAAAGCCAAGCAGTCGATCAAGAATGATTGATACTGCAGAGCGTACGGAAAGATGATTATATCCTGTGTCTCCACCCACTGGCGGGAGACTGTAGTCCGTCATCTCCATCACCTGAGGGGCAAGCCCGTGGGCTGTACCAAAAAGGAGAAGTGTGGACTCCTTTTTTCTGATTCTAGCACGAACGTCACTGTAACTTAAAGTCTTTTCCTGCATCCTGGCACTGGTGGTCAGCAGCAGTGGTGCATGGCCGCGCTGTGCCGTGATCTGCTCAATGACCGAGTCCAGGCTGTCTGCCAGTTGAATCAGTTCCAGAGCATCTTTACGGGCAGGGTTATAAATAGCCCCATGGCCGCTTTTCCAGTGTTCAAGTATTTCATTCACCAGTTTCTGCTGATCCTCATATGGGGTAACTATATAATAGTTATCAACACCATATGTCCTGGCCGCCCGGGCAATATCATGGAGATCAAGGTTGGTCACTGCCGAACCAATAATCTCACCGATTTTATTGACCACCGGGTGGTGAACAAGGACAATGTCTATACCGCTCTGGTCTGGAATCATTGCCTTGTCTGTAACGACTTTACTTTGCCATAAAGCTGATACTTTTTCAACAGCTTGACTTCTGCCTTGCTGAAAAACTCTTTTTGCAGAAGGTCTGGCCTGCGTTCCATTGTCCTGCGAACAGACTCTAAAAACCGATACTGAGCTATCTTCTCATGGTCCCCTGAGAGCAGTATCTCAGGAATTGCAGCCCCATCAAATTCCCGGGGCCGTGTAAACTGAGGATGTTTCAATAACTGCCTGCTGAAGGTATCTTTATCGGCAGAATCGGTGCATCCTAGTACCCCCGGTAACAATCTAGTGACAGAATCGATAATGACCATGGCTGCAAGTTCACCACCGGTGAGTATATAGTCACCTATGGAAAGTTCATCATCAACGCTTGCTTCCCGAAAACGTTCATCTACGCCCTCGTAGCGTCCGCATATGAGGATCAGATGCTTTTCCCTGCTTAAGTCTTTTGCCACCTGCTGATTGTATCTCCTGCCCTGCGGAGACAGGAGAACGACTCTGCCTGGCCCATTTTGGGTTGTCACTGAATGCAGGGCAGCAGTAAGCGGTTCCGGTTTCATGACCATTCCTTCACCGCCTCCAAATGGCCTGTCATCTGTCATGGAGTGCTTATCCGTTGCAAAATCACGAATGTTGGTGATACCAATTCGAATCAGTTCTGCCTCTTTCGCCCTCCGAATGATTGATTCGTTCAGTGGGGATTCCAGAAGATCCGGGAAAATGGTCAATATGTCAAATATCATGGGGATAAATTCCCCTTGTCGCCATGACCGGTATTAAGTTCAAGCAGTCCTGGCGGTGGAGCAATGACAAGATACTCCTTATTCCGTTCTACTATCATACCCGGAATAAGGGGGATCAGAAATTCGTCTTTAGTGTCTTTTACAACCAGGATATCCTGAACCCCGTTGTCAAAAAATCCATCAACCTTCCCGAGCACACGACCATCTTCTGTCCTGACCTGAATGCCATCCAGTTCATGGAGGTAGAATCCGTCACCTTCGAGATCGGGGAGGTCTTTTTTCTGTACCAGTACTCCGCAACCACAGAGTTCTTCTGCCTGGTTGCGGTCTGCAACATCTTCAAGACGGGTAATAACCTCTTTGTTGCCGGCACGTGTGCTGAGCACATTGACAGAAGGGTATAGCTGGCCCTGAGGGGATACCAGAGTCAGTTTCCTGTGCTGTGTTATACTTTGTGATTCACCGGAAAAAGGAATAATTTTCAACTCACCTTTAAGCCCGTGAGCCTTGCCTATTTTTCCGATCAACACATATTCTTCTGTGGGAAAGGAATAGTTGTCCACCATCTTGATCTGGAATTATTCCAGGATATTCAAGCGGGATTTCTTGTCTTCCTTTCCGGCAGCAGCAGTGAGCAAAGAGCGCATGGCCCTGGCCGTTCTGCCCTGTTTCCCAATCACTTTTCCAAGATCATCCTTGGCAACAGCCAGATCGACAAGAATGGTGTCATCTTCTTCAGTGACGGTCACCTGAACATCTTCAGGGTTGTCAACCAGTGATTTGGCAATAAAAGTGATGAGTTCCTGCATAATCTATTACTCGGCCGCAGGGGCTTTTTTGATAAGAGACTTTACAGTTGTTGAGGGCAAAGCTCCTCTACCAAGCCAGTCCTGCAATTTTGTGTTATCAATTTTGATAACGGCAGGGTCCTGGAGAGGATCGTAGGTTCCGACAACGTCAAGGAATTTACCGTCGCGTTTGCTTTCACTGTCAGCTACAACAATGCGGTAGAAGGGGTTTTTTTTCCTGCCAAATCTTGTTAAACGAATTCGAACTGCCATTCCGGATATATCCTCATGTTTAGGTTGAGCCATCGTGCCGGCTCCCACTGCTTTCAGCGTAATATGCTGAAAACTATTTATTTTCTCATGCCTTTTGGCATCTTACGTCTTTTTTTGCCAGTCATAAGACCGGGTTTTCCGCGCATCTTTTTCATCATCTTGAGCATGGCGGAGTAGCTCTTGATTACCCGGTTGACTTCTGTGACAGAAGTCCCTGAGCCGGCTGCAATCCGTTTTCTGCGGCTTGCATTAATGATCATGTGATTTTGACGTTCCTTTTTGGTCATGGAACGGATAATGGCTTCAGTTTTTGTCAGTTCCTTCTCATCCGGTTTTGGAGCGTCTTTCAACTGTTTAAGCTTGTTGATCCCGGGGATCATGCCCATAATCTGATCCAGGGAGCCCATCTTCTTGATGTGCTGGAGCTGTTCCAGAAAATCTTCAAGGGTAAAGGTGGACTGCCGCAACTTTTTGGCCAGCTTATCCGCCTTTTTCTTATCGATTACTGACTCGGCCTTCTCGATGAGTGACAGTACATCACCCATACCAAGAATTCTGGACGCGATACGATCAGGATGAAAGACTTCGAGGGCATCAAGTCCTTCTCCAATACCCACAAATTTAATGGGTTTGCCGGTGACATTTTTGATGGAAAGGGCGGCACCGCCTCGGGCGTCTCCTTCCATTTTGGTGAGGATGACACCGCTTATTTCAAGGTCCTGATTAAATTTCTCCGCAACAGTTACCGCATCCTGCCCAGTCATGGAATCAGCAACAAAGAGAACCTCGGAGAGCTGTATGGCACTCTGAATTTCCTTGAGTTCGCCCATGAGATCTTCATCTACATGAAGGCGACCGGCGGTATCAAAAATCAGGGTGTCGTAGCCATTCCGGCCAGCGGCCTCCATGGCCTGTCGACAGATTTCCACTGGTTTCTGATCAGTGGTTGAAGGATGAACCGGAATATCCAGTTGTTCACCCAATACCTGGAGCTGCTCAATGGCAGCCGGGCGATAAATATCAGCCGGAACAAGGTAAGGTTTTCTCCCCTTTTCCTTTAGCATTCTGGCCAGTTTGCCGGATGTAGTCGTTTTACCTGAACCCTGCAGGCCAGCCATCATGATGGTTACAGGCTGGCGACCATCAAGACGAATCTGCTCGGTACTGCCACCTAGGAGTTTAACCAGTTCGTCGTGTACTATCTTGATAATCTGCTGCCCGGGTGACAAGGCTTTAGTTACTTCAAGACCGACAGACTGCTCTGTTATACTGGCAATGAAATCTTTAACAACCTGAAAGTTAACATCTGCCTCAAGAAGAGCCATACGTACTTCACGCATGGATTCCTGGATGTTCTCTTCGGTGAGTTTGCCGGTGCCGCGGAGTTTTCTGAAAACTCCTTCTAACCGGTCTGTCAGATTGTCAAACATGTCAGGTAAATAATGTTGTTATTAATTTGTAGGCGCTAACCTGTTTATATTGCAGTTAAATCGATGTCTTTCCAGTGCCCGGAGCCATTTTTTATGGGCGAAGGGGTGTAAAAAAACTACAAAATAGAGTCGAAAAACAATAAAATTTACTTAATAAAAAATATTCTGTCAAGCAACGAACGGTATTGGGGTGAAAAAAAGTGCAGGAGGGGAGAGTGTTGAAGTTTTTATTTAATGAAAACTGATGGCGTCGTATTTCTGTCTGCAGCAATGTGTGGAAAGTAAATTTTTACTTTCCTCTGCCCTGTAAAAGATAACGCTAGTACAGCGTAAACCTTTATGTGCCGTCGTTTTGGGTTCGTCCGTCATACCCGAGTGCTGGTATCGGGTATGACGGAATTTAGATACGCTCTGGATCCACGATTACTCCCTCGAGGATGAACTTCGATGAGAAGATATAAGCCTTACAGCCGTACTAGGACTGCCTATTACCCATAACTACTGCCTTACAAAAACCCCGCAGGGGTTCAGTGTTATAGCCGGTGTGCTTTAGCCACCGGTTGTATCCAACAACATAGGTCGTCCTGAAAGGACGGAGTGATCTCTTACTTCCA
>JAIPEF010000145.1 GCA_021737265.1 Desulfocapsa sp.
AACGTTCTGCCCAGGCAGAAGAAAAGGTGCAGAGCAAGCGGCTTACTGATGGATCGATAGCGCATAGTTTTCAATCGCTGCTTCGGAACTTGGCGACAATTGTACGAAACACCTGTCTGAGCCGAGATGCGGAGGCCGGCACGTCTTCATTCACCATTGATACCCAACTCACACAGAAGCAACAGGAGGCATTTCACTTGCTGAAGGAAATCAAAATGTCAGTAACTCCCGTTTTACCCTGCTGACCAGCAGTAAAGCGAGATATTAGTAAAAATTTTGTCACATTGACAGTTTTCCCTGCCTGACTTGTACTTTACCAGGCAACAAACGGTTATTTTAGGAGAAAATGCTGTATGTTAAGCGCATGTCTCCATTCTTCCTTCCAGAGACAGTCTCTGGAAGGGATTGTTCTTTGACAACTTGATTTCTTGGGCCAGTCTCTATTCCCACTGTATCTCCATTTTTTGCTTGGGGATACCGCAGGCTATGCAGTGCAGAATCTCCTCCATTGACCTGGCCAAAAACGTCTTGAATACGATGCGGATCTTTTCCCAGAGGGATCCTCTGGATCTGCATTTTGAGCGAGCTGCTTGAAACAACGGGCAACACAGCTGCTGCACCTGATCCACCAGAAAGGCGAGCATCATCAGGTGGGCAAACACAGCGCTCAAGTGCTGTTTACCAAGACCGTAATTATGTTCCAGGTTGTACCCCTGGTTCTTCAACGTATTGAAGGTCTCGTTTTCTATGCGCCATCTGGCCCGACCAGCACGCATAATGTCGTAAGCATTTTCCCTGGTGATTGGCAAATCGGTCACCCAGCTGAATCGTCGTTTCACATTACCATCACCGTCTGTTTCCCAATATTCGAGGAAGTTGATAAGGAGTGACCCTTCACTGCTCTTGTTCAGGGGAACATTGTTTAGAAAACGAAAGCAATGATGTACCTCGGCTTTCTCCGAATCGGGAAGGTGAAACTCTGTGATGTTGCCGGATTCAGCCGCTTCGTCAACCAGCTGGAACAGGTACTCATGGTCTTTGGGTTTGACTCCGAGAATGTAACGGAGATCATGCTTTTGCAACTCCATGATATGGGGAGCATTAGAACTTAAAGCATCTTCGGTGACAATTATCTTGAGATGGGGATGTTCCCGCCGGAGGTCAGCCAGATATCGCTTTGCAGCATTTCGCTCACAATCATTCTTGGTGCTTCCGTCCTGTTTGATTATCATCTCAGGACAGGTAGGGATGACTTCGGAACGCTCAGGGTGGACAAACGCTCCGGCAAACATCTGCTGGTAATATTCAACCTTGTCATTACGTTTTCTCTTGCGCAGACAATAATCGGAGCCCATTTTTTCTGATGTGTAAATACCGGTGCCATCCAGAGCCAGGAGATAGTGATCATTCAACCAGGTCATCTTCTCCAGGACCTTGCCACGTTGGAGCTGAGCGAAAACACTCTTAAATGGACGACGGAGGTCACTCACAGAAACAGGATCCAGAGTGGAACGCATCTGGCTGTCACAGGGAATACGCTTGATACCGAACACGGTGTTCAGGCTATCCGGGTCATCCTGACGACGCTCATCAAAGGCAAGCAGTGATGGATCCTTAAGACAGAACATGGCAAAGCCGGACATGAGTGTATCGGAAAGAGATATCTTAGTGTTGCTTGCTCGATGGTCTTTCACTCTGTCAAAGTCCTCCCGTATACGGGCGTAGAAGGTATCAGCATTGAGATGACTGCGCATTTTAATCCGGCGATAGGTTTTAACGGTGCTACGGTGCTTATGAAAAAACTGGTCAAGTGACGGCATGGCGATTCTCCTTGTAAGTTGTTAATATCACAAGAAAAAACGCCGCAATTTTTCACAGCTATGTCAAGAAAAAAATCAAGTTTTTGAAAATTATTTTCGTTATAAAAACAATATAATACGGTATAAAAGTTTACGAAACTGCTCTTTCCGGTTCCCCTGTTTTCAACGCTTTCGGACTATATCGGGAATTGCTGTCAAAATGTAGACAGGACCTTGCAGCTTGATTTTTAAATATCATATTGATATCAAAGGATAAATATGTCATCCAGCGAGGGGAACTTCAGATTAATCACATATTGAAAGGTCTCTCTCCCAATTCGTTTTGCCGCAGAAAACCGTAATCGGGGTCGGGCCATGCTAAGATGTTGTACATTCGTCATTTACGCCAACTAAATAGGTATTTTGCCACCCAATATCGCGATTTTTCCCGTCAAAATCCGTAATATAGGTTTCAATATCCTCTCTAAGTTGGAAACCTTCGTTGATTTCATTAATTTTTCGGCCCTTGGCACGTAATCCTAATCGCTGCTTAATGGCTTCAACGAAAGATTCACTGCCAACTGCTATGCTTTCGCTCCACCATTTTTGTCTGCTAATATTTTCGCCAAGTAATTCATACACCAACTCGTAATGTGATTCTCGGAAGTTACCATAATTTGAAAATCCTGATAGTTCCGCAAGCTTCTCATAAGCAATAACCGCACATTTCCTGCGTGGATTCTGAATCTCATTATAGCCACCAAATTGCCATTCAGAGGGGTGAGTAACAACTCCGGCACGCACCATGTTCAGGTCAATATATGCAAGACATCGAAACAAATGCTGTTCAGTCTGGATTGCTGTGGCGTGATAGCGGTCTTCCCAGAATGCTCCTTTTCGATTTTTCCGGGCGTTGTATTCCTGACCGGTTCTACCGGCAATCAGCTTAACAGATTGAGGAATTACGTCACGACCTCTTTCATCAAATACGAGTAGATGTATATGGTTGGAAGTAACCGTATAATTCAATACCACCAAACCATACCGTTTCTTAGCTTCATAAAGCCAGTGTAGCCATCTTGTCCGATCAATCTTCAGCTTTAGCAAAAAATCTCTTTTATGGCACCTATGTGTAATATGCCATACTTGTCCGGGCATATAGTGTCGTTTGGCTCTGGCCATAGTCTGTTTTTATCTCAATGAGTTTTATATTGGGATTTTACCCCTAAAAATGACGATATTGGCCATAAAAACGGTTAGAAATCAAGCTAAACTTACGCAAAAGAAGTCAGTTAGCGTGGCCAGACCCCATCTTTATACTATTTCAATCCCGACGGAACCCGCAACCTTGAAGAAGATCCGAAAAAGAATTTATTCAAAAACAAATAGACGGAAATCGGCGCAACTTTGTGGGGCGGAGGGGCGTTGGCGGGGTCCGACTCCATGTTGAGTGCTAGATTTAGAAACGCTCTCTTGTTGATTTGAAATACAGCCTTTATCACTTTTCATCGGTTGGAGTGTCAGTGTCAGCACTTTCAAGATCAATAACTAGCTCTTCGAAACTGGATAGAATGTCTTCTGCTTCTTCATCTGCTGCAGCTTCTATTTCCGCCAGGTCAACGTCGGGATTTAAAGACGCAGTCAATGGATTTGTTGTTGCCATTACAACAAAATCACCTTGCTCCGCTATCTCTATTTCTGTTCGTTGAGTTGAGCGCCAAATGGCAAAAACAGCAACAGAACTCAACATCACGCCTAAGCTTCCAAAAAAAGCCTGCGGCCCTAATGTCTCCATGGCAAAGGCAGTTACCGGACAACCGACTGCAGCCCCTATCGCGCTCAATAACACTAGCGTCCCACTGGCAGCAACCATTTGGGTTGGTGTTAGGTAATCATTGGTATGTACACAACAAAGAGAATACAAAGGCATTGCCAAGCCACCTACAGTGGCAACAATTGTATAAAACAACAAGCCTTGTCCTGTAATTTTCATCGCAACAAATGAAACTACCGCCCCACCCACACAGCTGAAAATAATCACATTGATTGGTCTAAAGCGGTCTGAAAGCCAACCTAGTGGATATTGGAATAAAAAACCACCAAGGATAAGTGTACCCATAAAAAAGGATACATCTTTAACAGACAACCCCATGTCAGTGGCGTAAACAGCTCCCATCCCAAAGAAGGTTCCTATCGACATCCCAGTGACAAACATGCCAAATACACCAAGAGGAGAGACTCGATAAAGTTTCACGATACCGATGTGTTCCATCACATCGAATTGTGGTGCTCGGGCGTTTGATAAAAGTATCGGAATCACCGCCAAACTGATCAGAAGGGAAGCCAAAACAAATAACTCAAAACCAGAGGGGTGGGCAATATTAAGCAGCATTTGACCACCTGCCATCCCGCCAAGAGAAACTAGCATATAAAAGCTTAACAATTTCCCCCTTTTTCCGTTTTCCGAAGCTTCGTTAATCCAGCTTTCAGCAACGATATAAATTCCGGCATAGGCAAAACCTGTGACAAAGCGCATTATCGACCAGACCCAGGGAGTAACAAAAATGGCTTGAACAAGGATTGAGGTTGATGCAAGTGATGCCAAGGCACCGAATGTACGAACATGACCAACTCGGTTAACTATTTTGGGTACTATATTACAACCGGCAATGATTCCTATAAAGTAACCGGACATTACCACACCAGTAATAGTTTTCCCAAAATCTTCAATAGAAGCACGGACCCCGAGAAGAGTTGCTTGCAAACCGTTACCCAGCATGATCAGCCCCATGCCAAGAAACAGAGCCCAGCTATTGGATATAATATTCAACATATTTTTGTTCTTCGGGACGAAGGATCAATTTTTTATCTTCTAACTAACAAAAATCAACCTGGTTGACTGTAGGAAGTTTTGTTAGTCCTACTATTTGACTCGGCGCGCCGGGTGGAACGCTGATTACCACTAAAGCTCAGCTGTGTTTTTTTCAAAGGTGCTCACTCTGTGAGAACCTACTCTCTTCTACTCACTTCACCATTAATTAAGGAGGAGAATATACCGAAAAACAAAATTCAGCTCCAAAAAGGAATGCGTCTACACGATTTCAATAAATTCTATGGCGCCAACGAACAGTGTGAAGCTGTATTACACCACTTTCGCCGGCCCCACGGGTTTGTCTACCCCAAATGTGGTCATGAGCGCTTGAGTAAGTTGAAATCAAGACCCCCTTACCAATGCCGCCAGTGTCGGTACCAGGCTTCTGTAATTTATATGCGTTTAAGCAGAATCAAGTCCTTCTCAACATTTGAGATTGAGCGGTGGTCCGAGAAGCACTTGCGGAACCAAAACATAGTCGTTTCAAATGGTCTTTACTGTTTCAATGGCGTAAAACATGCTGGTTTCTCACACGAATCTGTTGTCACCGGTGGTGGTTATGAAAGTGTGAAAATACCAGTTTTCAAATGGATCAACGTTATGCCTGGTAATGTCAAGTGCTCCTTGCATGGCACCTACCATTCCATCAGCAAGAAGCATGCACCACGCTATCTTGCTGAATTTTGTTATCAATTTAATCGACGATTTCGTATGGGCTCAAAGGTACCTTCATTAGCCTATGCTGCTATTAATTTCTCTTAGGTAAACCCCAGGCTCTGCCGGGAGACAATAAAAGTTTGACGGTTCCAGCAAAATGGAGAAGCCTCCGAACTCGTGGACCGCTCAAAGTCACGAGAAGGAGGCTCCAATGAACAACGTAAACAGCTTAAGTCACTCGAGCTGGGAATGCAAGTACCATGTGGTATGTGGACCAGATGGGGTCGGGCCACGATAAGGTCTTGATTTATCGACCTTACCTCTTGAAAAAAGGTCCTATTTACGGCAAATATTGCAATTTTCAGGGGAAAAAATCCAGATATTGCTTACAATACAATGAGATTCAGAAGCCACGCAGAAAATGTACGCTTATCGCTTACGAGAAGCTGGCTGAGCTTTCAGGCTTTTCAAGTTAGCACACCTTTCAAAAATCTCATGAGGCGTTCGTTTCCGAATCACTTTACAACGGTGATCACAGGCAAGCATGGTGGAGCGAAAGCATAGCGGTCGGCGGTGCATCTTTCGTTGAAACCATTCAACAGCGCTTAGGATTACGAGCCAAAGGCCGCAAAGGCTACCTCGCTGAGTTCTGTTTCCGCTTCAATAGACGATTTGAACTGGGGAAAATGATAAAGCAACTTGCCCAAGCAGCGGTTAACGCATTGCCGATGCCACAGCGAATTTTAAAGTTAGCTGAGGTTCGGTGGTAATCAGGAATAACTTACTTCTCCATGGAAAAAACCACCTAACATGAAAAAGATAGCCTCCTTCATCACGCCGCACGGATTTGGTCATGCCACC
The DNA here is from genome assembly GCA_021737265.1 of Desulfocapsa sp. GTDB lineage: Bacteria > Desulfobacterota > Desulfobulbia > Desulfobulbales > Desulfocapsaceae > Desulfocapsa. Next base: position 6,190 of record JAIPEF010000145.1, read on the forward strand.
CGAATGACTGCTGTACTTGAGGCCCTGCAACAAAAGATTCCAGATCTTCACCCTCATCTTTTCACCACTGTTTCGGAATCTCTCTTTTCCGAAACGCTACAAGAATTCAGCTACCATGCACTTGACTGCGATATTGGTCTGATTCAGAAAAATGGACTGCAGACGGATCTCCCTGCAACCATCAGACGACTGCAGGAGTTTCTTCCCTTTGCTGACTCGCTGGTGACAGAACTGGCCAGAAAAATAGAGGGCTGTCGCCTGGTACTCTGCGACATTGCCCCCCTGGGCATTGCCGTGGCCAGGAAGGCTGGGATTCCCTCGGTGCTCATTGAGAACTTTACCTGGGACTGGATCTATCAGGCCTATCTCCCCCGCCATCCCGATCTCCAGGCGGCCATTGATTACCTCGGAGCTCAGTATCAACAGGCAGATATTCATATCCGTACCGAACCTGCCTGCGGGACCGGCAAAGGGCAACTATGCTGTGGCCCGATCTTTCGCCGCATTCGTCAACAACGAGCAGAAATTCGCAGCGAATTTAACTGCCAGGATAAAAAGCTGGTCTTTATCTCCATGGGCGGCATTGATCTGGAGCTTCCCTTTGTTCATCAACTCCCAGCTTTTCCGGACACCATCTTTCTCCTCGCCGGCCAGGATAAAAATTACCGCCTGGCAGACAATGTTTTCCTTCTTTCACGAAACAGCGGTTTCTATCATCCCGATCTCATCAATGCTGCCGATCTTGTGGTGTGCAAGAGCGGCTATTCAACCGTGGCCGAGTGTTTCCAGGCCGGAACCCCCATTGTCACCGTGGGTCGGGTCACCTTTCCTGAATCAGCACTTCTTGAACAGTTCTGCGCCGACCAGCTGGAGGGACAAAGCCTCAGCCAGGAGGAATTTCTCTCCGGCAGCTGGCTAAACAATCTCGACACTCTCTTCCCAGGAAACCGGCAGACAGCCGCCCACAAAAACGGTGCTGACAGCGCCGCAGAGTATCTTCGCCCCCTTCTTTCCTAGGAGCTTGTCCGAGAATAGACATTTTTTCTCAAATCGAGGCATCTGTGAAAAATAAGCACAGGCATATACATAATATTCCGAGCATTATTTTTCACAAGCAACGAAGAGTTGGGGAAAAAGGGCATTTTCGG
>JAIPEF010000009.1 GCA_021737265.1 Desulfocapsa sp.
TGAAAAGATGATACTGAATATTGAAATTGGAAAACAGGATCGAACTGAACAGAAGGAGGAATAAAAACAGAAAGAAATAAAAACGGGTGGGTCAGTTTATGTTAGCAGAGGTGGGTCAATTCTGATTAGCGTTGAAGCTAAGGCATCATCTTCATCAAAAATGTTATCATCTTCCATGATTTGCTATATTATACGATTGTTAGTTTTCAGCGTGGATATTGTCATTTATCAATTGTAGTTGTTTGGGAAGATCAACCTCTCCGTAGTGTTCAAACATGCCATAACTGCTATGGAGCCACACTCGATATATTGTCCATTTTTCGTCACCGACAGTTATTCTGGCAACACGCAAATTATTATTATCATTGTCTTTTTGGTATTTTAAATACTTTAGGCCAACCCCTTTGCAAAGGGTGTCAAATGTTTTGTTGCCGATGCAAATGATTGTTCTTTTCTGTTCGTGTGAAAATTTTAATTGCTCTTTTAAATCCTTGAGCGCCTCCTTAGGATTATCAATTTCGACTTTTGTACTATCCGTTTCAATTTTTAATGATAAGTCAGTCATGTAACAGCCTAAAATTTCTGTAAGCATACTTCCTTGGATGTATCGTTTTAACCGGTCATCGCCCCGATGATTTGGAGTGTGAAAATTGATAAATGACCTTGTTCCATTCTTATGAGCAAGATTTCCACGATTGAGGCCAAGGATAACAACACGCCCGTGAAGCATTTTTAAATGAGCTGTAAAAAAAGCTATATCATTTGGCCCGTCTGAGTTCCAAAGTGCCCAACTTGCAGTTGGTATAGTGCTAATCTTTTGAAGGCTACTATTGGATAGCATAGTTTTTTGATTAGTATAACAGTAGTGATAAATGGAAAAAGTCCATGTTATCACCCTGTAACTGGACAGTTTTTCCACCTTATCCGTTATTAACGTTGTAATGATGGGAAAAAACGGGATGCTATTCATGCTTCCCGTCATCACAGTTCATTATTGTATATCAAATAGTTGGGAATATATCCAATGGCAATCCCAATCAGATCGGTCGTGCAGTATGTTGACACTATTCCTGAGCATGTAGCGAGCGGAGTGCCTTAGGAGAATTGTTACTATGGGGGTATAGTAAATGGCCATGTACATCACTGTCAAGATCAGCCAAGATATCTGTATGATCATGTACCAGCAAAGGGTCGATCGGAGGCCAATAAGGAAGAAATTTTCACTGGGGTTATGGTTTGACAACCACTAAGGTCAAAAGTGGTCTCTGTGTTGAGATGCGATCTGAGGACCGGCAGTTTTAAAAAATAGTGCCTGGTCGGTTACGTCTTCCCTGATAAGCTACCCCTGCAGCCCTTCCTTTAATAAATGTCCGTATTCTCTCGAACGATGGCGACAGAAATAATAAAATCCACAAAAGCCGCAACTTCATCGAACCGGCCGCGAACCAAATAAAAAAAGGGTTAGCTATTTCTAGCTAACCCTTTGATTTCATGGTGGAGCTGAGGGGGATCGAACCCCTGACCTCATGACTGCCAGTCATGCGCTCTCCCAGCTGAGCTACAGCCCCATTTGTTCCGTTTTGGGTGTTAATGAGGTGCTTCTTTACCAATCTTTTTTGGGCGTGTCAACTTTTTAAAGCATTTCATGAGGGGCAGAATGCCATATATCTTGATAATGCGGCAGAGTTTTGGTAAAATTAAAAGTTTGATATATTGATACTGTGAAAAAAACTTTATTGTGGACCAGTTTTCGCCACTTTTTGCATCTTCTTAACCGGTTTTCTTCGGTTATTTTTTTTGTATCATAACTTAATAAGCGTCCTTGGCGCTTGGATATAAAGGAAAAATTTATGTTTTCACCATTTAATTTTCTGTTTGGCTGGTTGTCCAATGATTTGGCAATTGATCTTGGAACTGCCAATACCGTACTGTATGTCAAAGGAAAAGGCATTGTACTGCGCGAACCTTCTGTGGTTGCAGTGCGTATAGATGCCAGGGGACATAAGGTGCTTGCCGTTGGGCAGGAGGCCAAGCTGATGCTTGGTAAAACTCCTGGTAATATAAGGGCCATCCGCCCAATCAAGGATGGCGTTATTGCTGATTTTGAAGTGACTGAAGCCATGCTGCGGTATTTCATTAATAAGGTGCATAACAGGCGAACCCTGGTGCACCCCCGAATTATGATCTCTGTCCCTTCAGGCATTACTCAGGTTGAAAAACGGGCTGTGAAAGAGTCAGCTGAATCGGCAGGTGCGCGCGAAGTATATCTGATCGAAGAGCCCATGGCAGCAGCAATTGGAGCGAATCTCCCCATTACCGAGCCCACTGCTAATATGATTATTGATATCGGTGGCGGCACCACCGAGGTTGCGGTGATTTCCCTTGCTGGGATCGTTTATGCCAAATCTGTCCGTGTGGCCGGAGATAAGATGGATGAGGCCATTTTACAATACATTAAGCGTAAACATAATCTGGCAATAGGTGAGCGAACTGCTGAGTTGATTAAAACTACCATTGGCAATGTCATACCGGAAGAGCCATATGAGACCATGGATATCAAGGGGCGGGATCTTGTTTCCGGTATTCCTAAGACCTTGACCATTAGTGCTGATGAAATCCAGGCAGCCATACAGGAACAGGTCGATGTTATTGTTGAAGCTGTGCGGGTTGCACTTGAGGTGACACCTCCTGAGTTGTCTGCCGATATTGTGGATCAGGGGATTGTGTTGACAGGCGGCGGGGCGCTCCTGAAAAATCTTGATCAGCTCCTCAAGCAAGAGACAGGGATGCCGATTCATGTGGCAGACGATCCACTCTCATCGGTTGTTTTGGGGTCAGGGAAGGCTCTAGATAATCTTGATATTCTGAAAGAAGTCACCATCGTATAGTCTTCACGGAAGATGAGAGCTGAAGAGTGAGAAAAAAAAACACTGAACGAAAGAAAACACCCCGTTTTGCGTTTACTCGACTTTTTGTGGTCTGTTTTCTTTTTATTGTTTTCCTTCTTATTCTACTTGGATCTGCGACGAACAGCCGTTTCGGTATTTTTCATCAGTTAACCCTTGAGACTCTGGGCCCCCTGCAGAAATTTTTTACCAAGGTATCCCTAACCACAAGTGGTCTTGCGGATAAATATGTTTCACTCTGGAAGCTGCAGGAAGAAAATAAGCAACTGCGTCTGGAGCTGGATACCTATCATGAGCTTCTTGATGAATATCGTGAGGCATATGCCAGGAATCGTTACCTTGAGGCTGAACTCGAGTTTAAAAAGCGGGAGACTTTTCCTGCTCTCATGGCACGAGTGGTGGGGAGGGACCCTTCCTTCTGGTTTCAGACGCTGATTGTAGATCGCGGTAAAAATGATGGAGTGGTCAGGGGGATGGTGGCCCGCAATTCCCGTGGAGTGGTGGGGCAGGTGTTGCAAGTCTCTAACAATTATTCCAAGATACTTCTTGCCAATGCTCCGTCCAGTGCCATTGATGCCATTGTCCAGAAAAACCGGGTACGTGGAATTTTGAAAGGTGCCGGGGAGAAGGGGTATGTTCTGCAGTACGTCCTCAAAAATGCTGATGTCAGTGAAGGGGATAAGATCGTTACTGCTGGAATCGGTGGCGTTTTTCCATCCGGAATTACCTTGGGGACTGTCACCAGGGTTCATGCACAACGACGAGGGATGTTTCTGGAAATTGAAGTGCAGCCGGCAGTTGATTTCTCACGGATGGAATCCCTTTTTATTAATCTGGCCGAGGAACAGTTAGTGATTGATAAAATGAATCGGGCTTCCTCTTTCCAGGGACAATAGGCTGTCATGGTAACGTGCAGCTTTTTGGTGCTTGGCCTGGTCCTTCTTGCCGTACAGACAACGCTTTTCACCCTTTTCCCCCACTGGCTTGGCAGGCCTGATCTTGTTTTTATCCTGCTTGTCTTTTCAATCTATAAGTTCAGCTGGTTTCCGGGGCTGCTCTTGGCCTTTTTACTTGGCTGGGCACTGGACGTCGCTTCTGGCGTCTTTCCAGGGACCTATCCGCTCTTGGCGCTTCTAGTATTTGTGACTGTTAAATTTCTCACCCAGAATAGTCCTGTTAGGGAAACTGCCTATCAGATCCCTTTGGTGGGGGTGAGTTATTTTGTGGTACAAAGTTTCTGTTATCTTTTTTTTACGTTGAGCCAACCTGATCTCCTTCCACCCTGGTCATGGGCGCGAGTGGTGCAGGAAACCTGTATCCTTCTTGTGGCTGCTATCCCCTGTTTTATCCTTTTTAACTGGTTGTATGAAAAAATAGCAAAACGACGCCTTGGCCGCAGGTCATTGAAACGTCGTTCAGGAAATCGGTTTCGGTGAGAGTCCAGAGATGAAGTGGTCCTGCTATAAAAATCTTGAAGAACTGAGTGAAAGTGATGATGCGGATCTGGATTCCCTGAAACGAAGGATTTTCTACGCAGTTTTTATTGTCCTCTGCTTTGCCGCCCTTATTTTTGTGAGGCTCTGGTTCCTCCAGATTCACAAGGGTGAGGAATACAGGGATCGAGCAGACAATAACCGAGTTCGCATGCGAGTAATTGCAGCCCCGCGTGGGAATATTCTGGATAGGAAAAATCGGGAAATGGTGACGAACCGCCCGACGTTCAATGTCGTCTTTGTCCGTGAGGACTCAAATGATGTGGATGAACTAATCAAGCACTTGGCATCCACATTGGAGCTTGACATCTCAACACTTTGGGAAAAGCTGCGAAGTGCCGAAGGCAAGCCGAGGTACATACCTGTCCGGTTACTTGAAGATGTTGATTGGGAAATCCTTGCCTATATGGAAAACCATAATCAGGATTTTCCCGGAATTCGAATAGAGATCGTTCCTGCCAGGGTATATCATTATAAAAATGTTGCTGCCCATGCCATTGGCTATCTTGGAGAAATCAGTCGCAAGGAGCTGGAGGCACGAGATCCTGAAGTGTATTCTGGCGGTGATCTTGTTGGGAAGATGGGGCTTGAGCGTTTAAGAGAAAAAGATCTGCGCGGTGAAAAAGGGAGTAGCTCTTCAGAAGTCAATGCCAGGGGGTTTGAGCAGCAGCTCTTGAAAAATGTTGAACCGTTGCCGGGGAATGATATTCAGTTGACTCTGGATGCCGAGCTCCAGAAAGTTGCTGAGGATTTGATGGATATCAGTGATAAAGCGGGGGCGGTTGTTGCCATGGAGGTAAAAACCGGGCGTATGCTGGTGCTTGCCTCAAATCCGGTGCTTCCTCTTGATCAGTTCGTTGGCGGTATTTCTCATAAAAATTGGAATGCCCTGCTGGAGAATCCAAAACACCCTCTTATAAATAAGGTGGTGCAGGCAATGTATCCGCCCGGGTCAACGTATAAAATGATTACGGCCATGGCAGGACTTGCCACCGGTGCTATTGACAAGGATACGGTTCTATACTGTCCCGGTCATTACTATTTTGGAAACCGACGCTACCACTGCTGGAAACGCGGAGGACATGGAGCGGTGAATCTCAACCGTGCCATTTCTGAATCATGTGATGTCTATTTTTATCAGGTTGGTTTGCGGGTTGGGGTCAACAAGCTCGCAGAATTTGCTAATAAATTTGGACTTGGACACACATCAGGGATTGAAATGGAGCATGAGAAGAGTGGTCTCACGCCCACTAAAGAGTGGAAGGAAGAAAAATATAAAAAAAAGTGGCAGGAAGGAGAGACGCTTTCCGTTGCTATTGGGCAGGGCTTTAACCTTGTAACACCGCTTCAGATCTGTTTGATGACCTCCACCATTGCCAATGGAGGGAAACAGTACCTCCCGCAACTTATAGAAAAAGTAACCGATCCTGATGGGAAAATTTTGACCCGGTTTAAACCTGTGATAGTCGATGAGCTGAAAGGTGAACAGAAATTCTTACCGCAGATTCGAGCAGGCATGGAAGAAGTTGTCCAAGGGCGACATGGGACTGCCCGAAAAGTGCGGATCGAGGGATTGACCATTGGTGGGAAAACCGGTACCGCCCAAGTCGTGCGTTTAAAGCAATATAAAAACATGAAAGAGGAAGATATCCCTTACAAGTATCGGGATCATGCCTGGTTTACCTGCTATGCTCCGGCGGAAGACCCGGAGATTGCAGTGACTGTCCTTGTTGAACATGGCCTGCATGGCGGATCCGGAGCGGGACCTGTGGCCCGTGCAGTGCTGGAAGCGTATTTTGGTGAAAGGCTGCAGCAGGCAGCTGAGGCTGCAGGTGAAAAGAGGGAGATGGAAAGATAATGCTTCGTATAGACAGACGATATTTTTATCATTTTGACTGGATTTTTCTTCTGCTGTTGGTGGCAGTGAGCAGTATGGCGCTGATAAACCTCTACAGTGCATCTTACCCGCCATCTCCTTGGGGCATGCCCCCTTATATCAAACAGTGTTATCTTTTTCTCATGGGGATGGCAGGGATTCTGTTCATTCTCTTTTTTGACTATAAAGAGCTTCATTTCTGGAACTATCTTTTTTATGGCTTCATTGTCATCCTGCTCCTTCTGGTTCTCTTTGTCGGGGATAGTGCGGGAGGAGCCCAGCGTTGGATCAATCTCGGATTTTTTAGACTTCAACCTTCTGAACTTGCCAAGTTGATGCTGGTTGTGACCCTGGCGAGTTATTACTCTCGCAAAGAGGACGATGACGGCTATGGTGTAAAGGAGATGGTGGCACCTGTTCTTTTGACTTTTCTGCCTTTTCTATTGATTTTAAAGCAGCCGGATCTGGGTACAGCCCTGATGCTGGGCATCATCTTTGTCTCCATGACCGTCTTTGCCAAGGTACGCTGGCAGGTTTACGTGCTTGGCCTGATACTTGGCGGCGGTGCCGGAGTCTTTGCCTGGTTTTATCTGTTGCGACCGTACCAGAAACGCCGCATTGAGACCCTTCTTGATCCGGCAAAAGATCCTATGGGTCAAGGGTATCAGATTCTGCAGTCCAAGATTGCCGTAGGGAGTGGTGGAGTGAGTGGACAAGGTTACCTGGAAGGGACTCAAGGGCATCTCCATTTTCTTCCTGAACGTCATACTGACTTTGCCTTTTCTGTCTGGGGAGAAGAGTGGGGTTTTGCCGGCAGTCTTTTTTTTCTGGGTGTCTACTTTGCCATGCTTTTCTGGGGCTTATATGCGGCCATGACTGCCCGTGACCGCTTTGGGGTCTTCCTCTGCTTTGGTGTGGTCATGCTGATTTTCTGGCAGGCGGTGATCAACCTTCTTATGATCCTCGGTTTTCTGCCGGTTGTTGGTATCCCCCTGCCGTTGGTGAGCTATGGTGGCTCATCGTTGCTGACCACTTTACTGGGGCTGGGGATTCTGATGAATGTGCGGATGCGTCGGTTTCAGACTGGTCAGAATATGGAAAAGGTCAAACAAAAATAAGAGGAAGTGCTTGTCCTTACCCCATCTGTGTCCTGGGAGGATGTCAATAACAGGCTTATTATATGCCGGTGATGTAAAGGAAATAAGTGGGGATGCTTCTATGTTTTACGGTAAATGACAATAGTGATGGTGTCGTAAAAACTCTTCATCTACTTCGTTGTTGCAAATTTCACTATCATTACGACGTGCTCTAGTACGCCGAAATAATAGCAAAATTCACACGCCTCGAATATGAAGCTTTTTACTTAACCATCTGCAATTTGAGGTTTTTACGAGATTGTCAATAGTAATCTGAACATATCTATTTTAAAATGGTACACTCTCACTTGACCAACAGGCCATTTTTGTGAAACGAATGCCAAGAGCGTAGGTAGGAGAAGATGAACCTTCATCAAGAACAACGACGTTCATTACCGTGCCTGTAGCTGACATAACATCATCAATATCCCGGATATTAACGGTCAACCCGATTTGATCACCCACTTCCAGTTTGGTCTTGATGTGGATTAAGGCACCGCCACTACTTATGTCCCTGGCCCGACCACGGATTGCTGTTCCCTGGAAATTAATCAGAGCATCCGGCCAGCCATAACTTGACCGAATACTTTGTCGTTTTTCCTGCCATTTGTTTGCATCCATAACGATCGTCCAACTAAAATTATTCTCTACATATGTGGATGGATTACTCACCATTTAAGCACAGTTCAAACATCTTTAACAGAAATTCTGGAAACTAAAAATCAAAAGGGAGTCATTGTCAACCCTGATAAACTTGTAAAAACCTCAAACCTAGGATGGCATAAATACTTATCCATCGGAAATCGAAGTTTTTACGAGTTTATCAAGCCTTACAGTGTACTGGAAGTCTTTTCTGCCAAAGTTATATAGTTGAATGATAAGAGATAAAGTCCTTGACCATTAAAAATGGTGTTCCATGATTTGTTTCATTGGTAGACTATTCGTAATAAGGGATGCTATTTTCTGCTCCGCAATAACTCTTCGTATGCTTCAGTAAGACGCACGAATTTCTCATGGTCGCCACCTTTGTCCGGATGCAGGGATTTGGCTTTCTGCCGGTAGAGTCTGGTTATCTCTTTCTTATCTGCTTTCCGCAAGGTGTCTTCCGACTCTTCAAAAATGGTGGTGATTTCGTCTTTGCTTACCCTGTCTTTCTTTTCCGGCCATCTGAATTGGCGGTGGTCATCCATGAACTCCCGGGCCTGTGCAAAGCCTCTTCTCTGACGCGGGAAGCTTGAATCAAAAAAGAGAATCAGATAGCGGATCAGATAGGCCGGCAGGCGGGTGTAGTCTCTTCGTTCCTGCCAGAACTCACGGTTATCGTTGAGAAGACAGAACTCATGAAGAAAGGCTTCGTCTATTTTTTCAGGCGGCAGTGCCTGAGGGATGCTTCCGGCAAAGGATTCGCTGAAGTGTTGCTGCAGATTGAGTGCGGCGTAAAGATATGACTTTAATTCATGGTCTCGAAGCCGGACCTCTTCTTCCAGGAAATACTGTTCCAGTTCATCGCGTGACCTGTTCAGGAGTGTTGCTTCCAGGCGGGCTGGTATCTGAAAGACTCTGCCTTGGTCGGTTGATCCGAAACGCAAAAAGTGGAGCCTGCGTTTGTCAAAAGAGTGGGCAGGCTGTCCGGTAAAGGAGAGGAGTTTTTGCCGTCCCCGAAAATGGCCCTGGGTACTGCCGCGGAAAAAGAAATGTTCCATCTTTCGCTGTACTGTTGGATCGACAAAGGGCCAGAATAACTGTTCCAGTTCTGATTCCATGTCACGGCCGCAAAGTTTTTCAATGCGGTAAACAAGGTCAGTGTCCAGGTGAAAGCAGGAGGCATTTGGATAGTGGAGAAAACTGGCGGGTTCCATGCCAAGATCAAGGAGCAGGGATGTACGAAAGCTTTTCTGCTGCGAGTCCCAGTAGGAAAGGCGAAGACTGTAGCGGACGGGTCGTGTCAGGACGCTCCGGAACAGATAGATGGTTGGATCCGGTGCGCCATGTTCTTTAAGGCTCTTACTCTTGTTTAGTGTCGAGGACAAGGGCTTTCAAACCTTCAATAAAAGTTTGATCACAGTTAAGTGACTTGCAGGACTCGAGGCGCATTCCCAGTTCCTGGGCCTGGTCCCGGTAAAGCATGTTGATTTCATACAGGGTTTCCACATGGTCGGAAACAAAACTGATGGGAACCATGAGAATGTTTTTACATCCCTTCTCCGCCAGATGATACAGCATGTCAGGAGTGGAGGGGGAGAGCCATTCCACAGGACCGGAGCGACTCTGAAAGCAGAGTTTTCCGGGAAGCCCGGTGATCTCTTCAATGCTTTTGATGGTTTCTTTGATGTGATCCACATAGGGGTCGCCCTCTTCAATGAAGGAGACCGGCAGGCTGTGGGCACTGTACACCACTTGAGGGGCATCCGGGCTGAATCTTGCCGCTGCTTCCTGAATGTTATTTGCCAGAGCCTGTATATAGTCGGGCTGGGTTGGCCAGGATTCAATGATTGTCAGATCAAAGACCTTGTTTGAACGCTTAATGGCCGCCTTGAGTTCCTGTATCGAAGAACCGGTGGTGGCACAGGAATAATGGGGGTATAGCGGGAGTCCAATGATTTTGCTGATCCCTTTGTTAGCCAGTCTTTGCAGGGTTGTGTCACTGTCTGGATGCCAGTAGCGCATGGCGCTCACAACAGTGTAGTCACCATGCTCCCGCAAAGCCTTTTCAAGGGCACGGCCCTGGGCAAGAGTGATACGGGTTAGTGGTGATCCGCCACCGATTTTCTTATAGGTCTTCATGCTTTTGGGCGCCCGTTTTTTAGCGATGAACCAGGCCAGTGGTTTTTGCATGAAAAAGGGGCCTAACCGGATGATTTCCCGATCTGAAAAAAGGTTGTAGAGGAAGGGGCGAACATCTTCAAGTTTCTCCGGCCCTCCCATGTTAAGGAGGATAACCCCTGTCTTTTGCTGTGTCATATTTCACCAAGCGCTTTTTTTTGCTTCACCCTCACTACCGTGTATACTTCCTTATAATCGATAGTATGATCTGCGAAAAGAAAAATGATTTCATGAAATTTTGTTGTTCAAGAGAACATATCTTGATTATCTGGGCATAAATCATATAATAAAAGAGAAGGCATGCTTTTGCTGTCCGGACCGGAATGTTCGACAGGAAGTTTGTGCGCCAATCTGTAACCGGGTAGCCAGAGCTTTGTCAGTGGAGCGTATCTGAGGATACGTGTTGGTGATGATGGCTTTTTTAATCCATCATTGTAGCTTAATGGAGGAACCGTATGGATCTAAAGGTTGAAGCCCGGAATGTTGAGTTGCGAAAAGGCTGGCAGAGAAAAATTGACGAGGAGAAAGAGAAACTAACTCGTCATTTTGCTACGTTCGTTCTCCATCTCCGTGTCTCTATCGAGGCAACGGCACATCATAAGGAAGGCGGTTACTCATTGAAGATTGTCGCCTCTGTTCCTAATGATACCGTTGTTGTCGCCAAAAAAGGGGAGAATATTATGCCCCTGCTTGTGGAAGCATTTGATGTTCTTTCTCTACAACTCAAGGAGATGCAGCGTAAAAAGCGTCAAAATCAAAAGAGTGCTGATGGTTCATTTGATGATGGTACCCGACGAGGTGTTATTCGAAAAGTCTCACCCTATGAGTCCTATGGTTTCATTGTAGGTCAGGACGAGCGAGATATTTATTTTCATGAAAATGCCTTAAAGGATATTTCAATCGACTCATTGACCGAAGGTGATGAAGTTATGTATGGTGAGAGCCAGGGTGATAAAGGGCCGCAGGCCTCCTGGGTTCGGATTAGCCGTTAAATAGAATATAAAGAGAAGGCTTTTAAGGCCCGGTGCAGATGATTCTGCACCGGGCCTTTTCTTTTGCGCTCCTTTCTTGCCATAAGCTGAGGGCAGTGGTAAAAGTCTGTCTAGAAGTGAAATGCTATTTTTTTATTTCCTGAACGCCAACATTGAACGTTAATAAAAAAAGTGTACCGATTTTTTTTATTTACTATACGGTGTTCTTTTATTGTGCGTAGATTGAGTTTTAAAAAATCTTCGCCATATATGGAAGGAGCAAGAGAGATGCTAATACAACAGGATCTCGGGGTTGAATATTACAGCCTGGGGAGAGAAGAAATTCTGGGTCGAATCGGCAAACGTAAGCAGGAGCTGGCAGACAACTTATTGATCCTTTGTCACCATTATCAGCAGCAGGATCTTTTTCAGTTTGCCGATCTCACTGGAGATTCCCTGAAACTCGCGCGGGAAGCCGCAGCAGTCGACGATCGTGAATTCCTGATTTTCTGCGGCGTTCATTTTATGGCCGAAGCAGCCGATATCCTGGCCCGTGAGCACCAGAAAGTTATGCTCCCTCATCTCCATGCGGGCTGTCCCATGGCTGATATGGCCACTGTGGGTGCTGTGAGTCAGGCCTATAAAGAGTTGCTGGCTGTGGGTATCGTAAATGAAGAAACAGACATGGTTCCAGTAACCTATGTCAATTCTTCTGCAGCCATTAAGGCCTTTGTCGGTGAGCGGGATGGGTCAGTGTGCACTTCATCCAATGGGGAGAAGGTGCTGCAGTGGGCATTGGAAAAGGGGGAGAAGGTCTTTTTCTTTCCGGATGAACATCTTGGACGTAATTCTGCGGCAGCACTGGGGGTGCCTGACGAGCAGGTCCTCCTCTGGCGGCGCGGTGAACTCCTTGGAGGTCACTCGGTTCAAGAGTTGCAACAGGCAAAGATCCTGCTCTGGGATGGATACTGTGAGGTCCATATGCGTTTTCTCCCGGATCATGTTCGCCAGTGGAAACTGAAAGAGCCTGATATTCGTATTATCGTTCATCCGGAATGTCCCAGAGATGTGGTGAGTATTGCTGATCAGTACGGTTCCACAGAAGCTATTATCGCAGCTGTTGCAAACTCAAGGAGTGGCAGCAAGTGGGCAATTGGTACTGAGATTAATCTGGTGGAGCGTCTGCAACGCCAACATCCCGATAAGGCAATCCATCTCCTTGCTCCCACCACCTGTCAATGCACGACCATGGACTGCAATCAACCCGTGAATCTTCTCTGGCTCCTTGATAATCTGGCTGTCGGAAAAGTGAAAAACCAGATCTCCGTGGATCCTGAGGTTGCAGCAAATGCGTCAAAGTCTCTTGAACAGATGCTTGCTATCTGATGACCCAAGGATAAATATGAGTGACGAAGTATATCTTGTAGACGGCAGCGCTTATATCTATCGCGCCTACCATGCCGTCGCTCCGCTTACGAATAGTGAAGGCATGCCAACCCATGCGGTTTTCGGGTTTTTGAATATTCTGCGGAAGCTGATTAAGGAAAAGAATCCCCACTATCTTGCTGTGGCCTTTGATATGAGAGGCCCGGTTTTTCGTCATGAGATTTATCCCGAGTATAAGGCCAATCGGCCTCCAATGCCTGAGGATCTCGCCGTACAGATCCCCTACATCAAGGAACTGGTTCGTGCCATGAATATCCCCTGTTTTGAAGTCCAGGGAATTGAGGCCGATGACATTATTGCCTCTGCGGCAAAAGTTCTTGTAGAGCAGGGGAAGAAGGTGGTTGTGGTTTCAGGGGACAAGGATCTACTGCAGCTTGTTGATGGGCAGGTGGTGATGTGGGATCCCATGAAGAATAAAGTCATGGATGGTTCTGCCATTGAAGAAAAATATCATGTAAGGCCTGAACAGTTGCTTGACTGTTATGCACTCATGGGAGACAGCTCCGACAATGTGCCGGGCGTACCTGGTGTAGGACCAAAGACTGCGGAAAAATTGATCAATCAGCATGGTACTCTTGAAGGGCTCTATGAGTCGTTGGGTTCTATGAAAAAATCAAAGCTCAAGGAACGGCTTGAAGAAAACAGGGCAATGGCGTTTCTGTCGAGGGATCTGATCCGTTTGAAGTATGATGTTGAGGTTCCCGCCCTCCTCTCAGGGTATCAACAGCAGGAGCCTAAAGAGGAGCAGCTGCAGGATCTCTATTCACGTCTTGGTTTCAACAGCATGCTCAAAGAAAAAAATGAATCTGTTTCAGTTTCCACAAAAGGTTTTCAGCTGGTGCAGACGACTGACGATTTGCAGAGAGTGGTGGGGCATCTCCATAACAGCTCTCTGCTGGTGATCGACACTGAAACCACATCCCTTGATGTCGCTCGTGCCTCTCTTGTGGGGATATCACTCTGCACTGACCTGGATGCTGCCTGGTATATCCCGATTGGTCATTGTCTTGAGAATGGAGAGCTGCAGGAGGGGCAACTGGAGCAGTCCGTGGTACTTGGGGCCCTGAAACCGTTCCTCGAGTCCGGATCACTGCCCAAGCTTGGCCATAATATCAAGTATGATTACTCGGTACTCCGCAACTCCTGTGATCTAGCCATGCAGGGGCCGCTGTATGATTCCATGATTGCCGCCTACCTGGCAGAACCGGGGAGAAGGTCTTTGAAGCTTGATGAACTCTGTCTTGAGTGTGGATATGGTCTGACAGCTTTTGATCAGGTGGTTGGAGACCCTAAACAGGAAAACTGCTTTGCCTATGTAGACCTGAAAGAGGCCTGTAACTATAGCTGTGAAGATGTCTTTGGTTCTTTACTGCTCTGGCGGAAATATGAACCACTGCTCAAAGAAGTTAAGCAGTACGAGCTTTTTCATGATGTGGAAACTCCTCTCATTCCCATCCTTGCAGAGATGGAGCTTGCAGGAATCACAGTGTCGGGCAAGGTTCTTGATCAGTTGCAAGACGAGTTCCAGCAAGAGATTGATGCATTGCAGGAAGAGATATATGCTCTTGCCGGCTACAGCTTCAATATCCAGTCCCCAAAGCAGCTTGGAGTGCTTCTTTTTGAGGAGCTGGAATTACCGCACGGCCGGAAAACGAAAACAGGGTACTCCACTGATATGAAGGTACTGGAAAAGCTTGCTCCAAAGCATGAAATTCCAGCGAAGATTACCCGCTATCGTGTCCTTGCCAAATTGCAGTCCACCTATGTAAAGAAGTTGAAAAAGTTGATTAATCCACAAACAGGACGGGTCCACACTTCCTTTAATCAGACAGTGACTGCTACGGGCAGACTTTCATCGAGCAATCCCAATATGCAGAATATCCCCATTCGCACCGAAGAGGGAAATCGCATCCGAAAGGCCTTCGTGCCGGGGAAAGATCGTATCTTTCTTTCTGCTGATTATTCACAGATTGACCTCCGGGTGCTTGCCCATTATTCTCAGGATGAGGCCTTGCTGTATGCCTTTCGGCATGGCGAGGATATTCATGCAAGGACGGCCGCCGAGCTTTTCGGTGTCTCGCCGCTGCTACTCACCTCTGAGATGCGTCGTGTGGCCAAATCCATCAACTTTGGTATAGTCTACGGCATGTCCAGTTTCGGGCTCTCCAATCAGCTGAATATCAGTCGCAAGGAGGCAAGCAGATTTATCGACAGGTATTTCCAACTCTACAGTGGGGTGAAGAAATTCATGGAGGCAATTGTGGAGCAGGCCAGGGAAAATGGCTATGTAACCACACTATTGAAGCGCAGGCGGATGTTGCCTGAAATTAACGTGAAAAATAAGACCAGAAGGGAATTTGCTGAACGAACCGCAATCAATACCCCTATTCAAGGAACAGCCGCTGATATCATCAAACTTGCCATGATTAAAGTTGTGCCGGCTCTTAAGCAAAAAAAACTTTCAGCCCGCCTCCTCCTGCAGATCCATGATGAACTGGTTTTTGAGCTTCCGGAAAATGAACTGGATCGCACCCGGGAAGTGGTGAAGGCTGTAATGGAAGAGGCCATGCATCTGGACGTGCCTCTGGTGGTGAACTGTGAGGCGGGAGAGAGTCTGGCCAAGGGGTGAAGTCTATAGACGTACATCCCCCCCACATATCAACCATCTTATTTCCGTTCATGTATCGGGACAAAGTCCCGTTTCTTTGGCCCCAGATAGACCTGTCTTGGTCTACCGATTTTTCGATCTTTGGTGTCCTGCATCATCTCCGTCCAGTGGGATATCCAGCCCGGCAGCCTGCCCATGGCAAACATCACCGTGAACATATTGGTGGGAATCCCCATCGCCCGATAGATAATTCCGGAGTAGAAATCGACATTGGGATAGAGATTACGGCTGATGAAGTAGTCATCGCTACGAGCGATTTCCTCGAGTTGCATGGCGATTTCAAGGAGTGGGTCATCCACGTTGAGTGCCTTCAGGGTCTGTGCGCAGGCCTGTTTGATAATTGTGGCCCTGGGATCAAATGTCTTGTAGACCCGGTGTCCAAATCCGGAGAGACGGAATTTGTCATTTGGATCTTTGGCCTTCTTGATATACTTCTCAAAATCGTTGTTGTCCCGATGGATCGCCTCCAGCATCTCGATAACTGCCTGGTTTGCTCCACCGTGGAGCGGGCCCCAGAGGGCACTGATACCGGCAGAGATGGAGGTGTAGAGGTTGACTCCCGCACTTCCCACCAGTCGCACTGTGGATGTTGAGCAGTTCTGTTCATGGTCGGCATGGAGGATCAGCAGTTTGTTGAGGGTTGCCACCACCTCCGGGTGTACCACATAAGGTTTGACCGGTTTGTCAAACATCATGTTGAGAAAATTTCCGCAGTAGGAGAGATCATAGCGGGGGTAGATCAGTGGGTGGCCTTCTGATTTCTTGTAGGAAAAGGCGGCAAGGGTCCTGATTTTTGAGAGAAGCCGGGCAGCAATGATCAGTAGTTCTTCGTCAGAATCTTCTCTCATCTCCGGATAAAAATTACTGAGGGTATTGACCATGGTGGAAAGGATGGACATTGGCTTTGCCTTGGGAGGGAAATGATCAAAAAAGTGGATCAGATCTTCATGGATTAAAGCAAAGCGTGACATAAGGCCGCGGAAGTCGTTCAGCTGTTCCCGGTTGGGTAATTCACCGATGAGCAGGAGATAGGCAACCTCCACAAAGGAGCAGTTTTCAGCCAACTCTTCTATGCCGTAGCCGCGGTAGTTAAGAATCCCGAGTTCTCCGTCAAGGAAGGTGATCTCGGAACTGCAGGAACCGGTATTCATGTAGCCGGAATCAAGGGTGATATAACCTGTGGTCTTGCGCAGGGTCCGGATATCCAGCGCCTTGTCGCCCTCAGTTCCTTCAACTATTGGAAGCGTGTAGCTTTTATCTTCTATGGTCAATGTTGCATGTTTTTCTGACATCGTGTACCTATGTTTCTGGCTCCTAAAAGGAGTCTATTACAGTTTAGTGGCTGCTTGGCCACACTGGAAAGAAAGGGGTGCAGGAGTAAGGGAAAAACTGAGTACTACGAGGCCTGTCGTTCTAGCCTGAAGCGTTTTTCATTTTCTGGAACGTTGTCATGGTTGACAACGTAGTATCACTCCTGAAAAAAATAAATTAACAGAGATGTACTGAAAAAGCAAGGTTCAGCCTCATTTCCATACCATCCGTGGCGGATCTGGTTGTTCTGGGAGAGTGACATAAATATGATGCGGGTAGCAGAAGGCGTTATGGATCAGCAGCTGTATGGACAACGTCTTAAACAATTTGAGGAAGAGGTCGGAGTCTATCCGGTGAGCTGCGAAAAGCTGGCCGCTGGGCGCAGTGACAGGGAATGGCTTGAGCAGGTGATTGCTGGGGGCAGCAGGATCGTTCAGCTCCGGGACAAAGAGAGCAGTGACCGTGAGCTATTGGCAAAGGCTCGATTTTTTCGTAAAAAGACGCGTGAGGCCGGAGTCCTTTTTTTTCTCAACGACAGGCTCGATATTGCCCTTCTTGCTGATGCCGACGGTATGCATGTCGGCCAGAAAGATCTACCACCCGCTGAGATCAGGAAACTTGCCCCTGATATTCTCATAGGTCTCTCCTGTAACTCAGAAGAACAGGCCAGGGCCCTTGGCCGGGAAGTGGAACAGAATCACAGCCCGGTTTCTTATTATAATATTGGTCCGCTTTTTCAGACCGGAACCAAGGATGGCCTCCATCATTTCCTGGGAGTGAAAGGCATTGCAAATTTTTCCAGACACTGCTCCCTGCCGTTTACCGTGATGGGTGGAATTAAGCTTGACCATCTCGATGACATTCTCCGGGCCGGGGCCAAAAGGGTTGCGGTGGTGACAGCAATTAGCCAGGCTGCTGACATTGCAAGGGAGACGACCCTCTGGCAGCAACGAATAGAAGGAGGAGCTGATGCAGGAAAATGATGCACTGAAAGAACTGGTTGATGAAATTGAGCTGCTTATTCGCTATGCAGTGCCGGAGGAAGAACAGTCTATGGCCGTTGATTTCGTTCACTCTTTTCACAGTGATCATTTTGCGTTGAGAGTGATCAGGGAGTTTTACACGCTCCTCCCTGAGGCACGGGAAGAGGCGTTGGTCAATATTTCAGTGCTTGAGGGAAAAGAGCAGGTTTTTCTTCTCCTTCTCAGCACTGCAAAGCATCATTACTTCTATCTGACCAATGATGAAGAAGGTTTGCTGCAGGGGGAGTGGGAGCAGGGAATAGAGGACAGCCATGTCCTCTCCTTTTTTGGATATCCCGACCGGGAAGCCTTTGCCAAAGAACATCCGCTACTTGAAGGCTGTCGGGAGTACTCTCCCCTTGAACGAATGAATGAAGAAATCTGTCCGTCATGCGGCGTTCAATCTGGCGAGATGCACACCCTGGGTTGTCCGGTTGAAGTGTGTCCCTGGTGTGGCGGGCAGTTGAATTACTGTAACTGCCGCTTTGAACAACTGGACGTGGAAGAAATGACAGACGAGAAGATGCTGGAAGAATTGGAAAAGAAACTGCTGGAGAAGGGGCGGATCACTTATGCAAAAGAGCAGCGCCCCACCTTTATGAGTGAGTAGGGCGCTGAGTTGTCTTTACCGCTTATTAATCAATCTTCTTCAAATAGTGAAAAAGATCTGAGTCGGAGGAAAGGATCAGAGAGGTGTTGTTGCCGATGATCTTTGAGTAACTCTCCAGGGTCTTGTAAAAGGAGTAGAAATCGGGATCCCGGCTGTAGACATCGCCGTAAATTTTGGTGGCACTGGCATCAGCTTTACCTTTGATCTCAGATGCCTCACGATTGGCCTCGGATAGAATCACATTGAGTTCCCGGTCGACCTTTCCAAGAATCTCCGCCTTCTTTCCTTCACCGGTGGAGCGTTTCTCCGCAGCAATTCGTTTCCTCTCAGAGATCATCCGGTCATACACTTTGAGCCTGACAGATTCAATGTAGTTGACACGTTTGAAGATCACATCAAGGAGTTCGATACCGTATTGAGGTGTTAATTTGGCTGCCGTTTCAAGCACCTGTTCACTGATTTTGTCACGACCACGCAAGGGCGGAGTCTGGTCGCCCTTAGGGTTGGTCATGGTTTCCACAGACCAGTCTGAACTGCGGACGATCTCGATCAGGTCGTTCTTGTTCACCATATCCCGGACAGTACCATCAATGATGTCGTCCAGCATGGATTGGGCACGAGCCTCAGTCTTTACTGCCTGCATATACTGGAGGGCATCGGTGATACGCCAGCGGGCAGAGACATCCATGTAGACATAGGTCTTATCGTTGGTGGGGATCTGGTTCGGTTCACCATCCCAGATCTGAATCCGTTTATCAAAATAATTCACATCCTGGACAAAGGGCATTTTGAGATGAAAACCGGCCTCTGTTTTGGGTTCACCTACCGGGCGACCAAACTGGGTGATCATGGCCTGCTGTCCTTCTTTTAAAATAAAAAATCCATCATAGACTACTATCACCGCGAGCAGCACCAAACCTATGAGGAAAAATTGAACTATCTGTTTCATGGGGGGGTCCTCTCTATTTGGTTGATTGGGCAGGGGTGGGAAGTGCGTTACCCCTGCTGATATTTAAAAGTGGCAGAGGTGTCTGCTGATCTTTATCCATGACATAGACTGATTCCACGTCGGGCAGTACCTTCTGCATGGTTTCAAGGTACATGCGTTTCTTGGTGACCTGCGGGGCATTCTTGTATTCTGTCAGGACGGAGAGAAAGCGTTGCGACTCACCCTTTGCGTCATTGATTCTGGCCACCGCGTAGCCGTGTGACTCTTCAACAATCTGCAGGGCATTACCGCGTGCCCGGGGGATTTTCTGGTTGTAAATCTCTTCCGCCTCGTTGACCAGACGTTTCATGTCCTGATCCGCTTCATTCACTTCATTAAACGCAGGCTTGACCGTGTCGGGGGGGTTGATATCCTGAAACTGGACCGTACCGATGGAGACCCCCGCCTGAAGCTTTCTCAGTTCTGTCTGCAGTTCCTGTTTGACGGTGGCAGCAAGGAGATCACGATTGGAGAGGACATAGTCAAAATCCATGTTGCCCACAATTCTTCGGGTAACACTTTCGGAGAGATCACGAACAGCCTGGCGAACATCTTTAATTTTAAAGAGATAGGCCTGTGGATCATTGACGCGGTACTGGACAATCCAGGCTACATTGATGACATTTTTGTCCGCTGTCAGCATCAGTGACTCCATATCATAGCCACGACGATCAAAACTGCTTTTCTGTCCTGGTAAGCGGATCCGGAACCCAAATTCTTCTTTACGGATCTCTTCCACATCAACCATATAGAGGTCGTCAATATAGGGAAATTTGAAGTGGAGCCCAGGATCTGAGGTGCGATTATATTTTCCTAAGCGCAGGACAACGCCCACTTCACCCGGACTAATCTTGTAGAAAGAGGAGTAGATCCCCTGCAGCACCAACACGAAAAGGACAATGGCCAGAATCTTACCGATGGAGGCAAAGGGATTTGGCGGTGATGAGCTTTTTGGAGTTTCCCGGCCCGGTTCTTGTTTGGAGGGCGATGAGAAGTAATCCTGAATCTTTTTGATGAGTTGGGCAACCATCTCTTCAGGCGTCTGGGGCTTTTTCTTCTGTCCCCATGGCGGTTGCTGATCCTGGTTTGGCATGAATAGGTTCTCCTGTGTGTCGGTAGGATGTTTTGTCAGTAACGTACGTAATCCATATTAAGATAATGATTCTTTAGGTGAGTGCAATGTTTTATTTTGAAAAGTTTGTTTTCAGGGATTTTCGTCTTGTCACCCGGAGTTCGTTGGGGCTTGATCATAAATAATGTTGTTGCTGAAAAGCGGTTAGCAATCAGCAATACACTTTTAGCTGAAAAGACAAAACATAAAGTCTATCACGCTAACAGCTAAAAGCTAACGTTTAATGGTTCTGTTCTCAAATCTTTTATTTATGGACAACCATTAACTAAGAGCTGCCTTCCAGGCAATGACGATTACTGCGCAGGAGAGGAGAAAAAGAGTTGTCTGAAAAAGCAGAGACTGCCGCCATCGCTGCAGTGCCGGTCTGGTCAGGATCCATCCAGAGACAAGGCCGCAGCAGAGACCGAAAAAATGGGCGCCAAGATCTGTCCGTTCGCCGGAACTGCCGATCATGGCCAGCAATGCGGCCCCCGCCATAAAGGGGAGTATCCGCAGGTATCGTGTAGTTGTTCGATGCACACGGCTGATCATGGCCAGCATACCAACGATTGCAAAGACTGCGGTGGAAAAACCAACAAAGCGGTGGTCGCCGCCGTGCACCACCACATTGATCAGGTTGGCCACTGTTGCGGTAAGGAGCATGGAAAACAGGCCAAGGCCGTTCCCGGTGAGTCTGCAGAAAAAGTGGAAAAGAAATCCGCCAAAGAGACAGTTGCCCAAAAGATGCACTGTGTCGGCATGGAGTGTGAGTGCGGTGATCAGTCTATGCCATTCACCGTTTTGCAGAATAGCATCGGCATCACCTGCACCGCCGGTGAACCAGATAGAGTGTTCAGACCAGTTGCCGGTGACCGTGAAAAAAAGAGCCAGTCCGCCAATGAGAAGCAGGGTCGGTGGTTGCAGCAGGGGACTGAAGGTGTCATCTGCTGCAGTTGGTTTCGGCGGCCAGTTCTTGTTTTCATCGAGAAAGGTCCTGATCTGTGATGATGCATACTGTGCATCTTCGTGAGCCACGCTGAGAAGCATCCTGTCTGGAGTTTGCCTTAAATGGTGGCTGATGCCCATGGAAGAGAGAGCCAGAGAACAGGAAAGCGCTTCCTGCTCATTATCTGTTGCGAGAACGGGTTCGTCGTAATCGATTGTATCCATTTCGTTGACTCTTTGTTTGGAGGACGTGGAGGGACCATAAATTGACATGACTAAAGTGGTAGTCATTGATTGGAGGTTTGGCAAATGGGATTGCGGGAAGTGGACTTTCGTGCTATACGGCAGTGAGAGAAAAGTTTTCCACGAGAGAAGGTAAGATGAGGTGGAGATGAAATAAAATAAGGGGTTGCAGTTTGAAGATCTGCAACCCCTTATTCAATTTGGTGCCGAAGAGAAGACTCGAACTTCCACGACCATACGGCCACTAGACCCTGAACCTAGCGCGTCTACCAATTCCGCCACTTCGGCATAACGGTGGTCAATATGATTGGACTGAGAGCTTTTGTCAAGACTTTCTTCGAGCCCTTATAAAAAAAGAGTTGTTTGTGAAACAGAAATGAAAATATACAGAGATCTGAGTGATATTTCGGAACCTTTTTCTCATGCCTGTGTAACCATTGGTAATTTTGATGGAGTTCACCTTGGTCACCAGATGCTGTTCGGGGAAGTGGTGCAGCGGGCTTATCGCAGCAATGGAACCAGCGTCGCAGTGACCTTTGATCCTCACCCTCTCCAGGTTTTGCTGCCGGGCGGGATAAAATTAATTTCCACCTGTGACCAGAAAACAGAGCTTATTGAGCATGCAGGGATTGATGTCCTGGTGATTATTCCGTTTTCCATGAGGTTTGCCGAGATCAGCGCTGACCGCTTTGTTGACGACATCCTCCTGGACACCATCGGTGTAAAAGAGCTGGTGGTTGGATATGACTATGCCTTTGGCAAAGGTCGGGCCGGGAATATCGAGTTTTTAAAGGATCAGGGGCGGGAGAAAGGATTTTCCGTGAGTGTGGTTGAAGCCTGCTATGAAAGTAATATGCTGGTCAGTTCCACAAAAGTTCGGGAACTGGTTGCCGACGGGAGGATGGCAGACGCCAGAACCCTGCTTGGCAGGTACTATCAGATCCGTGGTGAAGTGCAGTTAGGTCAGCAGCGGGGGGGCAAGGAAATCGGTTTTCCAACTGCCAATCTGAACATGGACAGGGAAGATCTTATTCCTAAAATGGGTGTGTATGTCTGTCAGGTCATCTGTGACGGTAAATGTTACGGCGGAGTATTGAATATCGGGGTGAACCCTACCTTTGGTGAAAACCGTCTGGTGGCTGAGACCCATATTTTTGATTTTAACCAGAATATTTACGGCAAGCCGATCAAGGTTAATTTGTTACGGTTTTTGCGCAGTGAACAGAAATTTTCGGGGATTAAAGCCTTGGCAGCCCAGATTGCAAAAGATGTGAGCCAGGCAAAGGAAATTTTAATGCGGCAGCAAAATGAACTTACGCTTTCCTGCGAAGAGGCTTTTAATCGATGAATCAGTGTATTTTGCCGAAAAGGATTTTCTCCTTGCATGTCGGCTGAAGGTGTCTATAGTATAGTCGCTCCGGCTGGGGTAGATCGAAGTATATGTTAAGATTCGGGCGGTGCTTCGCCAATGAATTTTACCTTAAAATTTAATACTTAACATCTAACACTCGTTGAAAAAAAGGGAAATCATGGTGGATGAAAATATAGAAAATATAGAAAACTTGAACGAAGACCTGTCAACAGTTATAGCCGAGATGGAAAAAAAGTGTAAGCAGGCACCCGATAATGTGGTGGCCTTCCATCACCTTGGCCTTGTCTATATGAAGGCCGGTAGAATTGATGACGCCATTAAAGCCCTTGAGAGGAGCATTGAAATTGATGATCAGGCGAATCAGCCCATGATCAATCTTGGTGCCATCTATTTTGGCCAGGGAAATCTGGATAAGGCCCAGGAACTGAATGAAATGGCCATCAGAGTGCAGCCCGACACTTCAGCCCAGGCCCATGCCAATCTTGGATTGATCTGGCAGCAGCGAAATGAGATGGATAAGGCCATTGCCGCCTATGAAAAAGCCCTGCAGTATGACCCTAAACTTTCAACGGCATGGATGAATCTCACCTCTGTGCTGACCATGAAAGGAGATGATGAACGGGCTCTCAAGGCAGCACAAAAAGCAACTGAGCTTGAGCCTGATTCTGCTCTTGCCCAGAATAATCTGGCCGTGGCACTCTTTTTTGGTGGTGACTATGGTACCTCAAAAAATCACATGGAAAAGGCCAGGGAACTTGGCTATTCGGTTGACCCGCAATTTGTTGCTGCATTGGAAGAAAAGCTGGGTTAACACGCATTAATGAAAAAGAAAAAATTAAAATCGTCTCCCTGGTGTCCGTTCTGCGGCCAGAAAGTCGGCAGGGCCAGTGACGCCATAGAGCGGAAAATGCATGAGTTCACAGTCGGCCGTTGTCGGTGTGGCGCCGTCTATACCTGTGATCCAACAGGTCATAATGTCGGATCAGCTATGGTGGAAACACTGGTTTTTGCCTGCGACAACAACTGGGATTTTGCCTGGGATCTGATGCCCGAGGATGATTATCTCACCGGTCGGGTTGAAGATTACGATGATGTCACCCATCAGGTGGTTGATACAAGAAATATTGATGGCCGGGCGGTGCGCGGGGTACTTTACTTTGTCCGTCTGCACACCGAAATTGCTGAAATTTCCCAGCGTGTCAAAGAGAAGCAGGATGCACTTGCCAAAGGAACTGTAAGCCCGGTACTTGATGCAGCGGGAATACCTGAAAAACCGGTACGTGAGCCAGGGCTTGACCCCAAAAGGAAAAAAGTACGGGTCAATAAGAAAATGGTAATAGAGGCCAGGGAAAATCTCGATATCGATACCCTGGTGAGTTACTGTTTTGATGACAAGAAGACCCTGCGTCTGCTGCAGCGACTTCTTTATGATGTCGATGAGGAGAAACGCTGGCAAACAGCATGGGTTATCGGTCAGGTCTGTGCACGGGTGGCCAGTAGAGAGCCCGGTCAGGTCTCTGAATTATTGCATCGGCTGTTTGAGGCCTGTTCAGATTCAGCTGCCGCTCCCTGGGGAATGCTTGAAACCCTTGGGGAAGTAATTGCTGCCCGTCCTGATATTTTTGGCGCTTTCACGAGACACCTGTTGAATTATATGGGTGATGAGTCCACCCAGGTTCAGGTTGTCTGGGCCCTTTCTAAAATTGCTGAAACAAGACCTGATCTGATTCGTGACACACCCTTTTTCAACCTGTTCCATTTTCTGAAGCATCCCAAGCCGGAAATGCGGGGGCTGGTGGCACAATTGCTTGGTCGAATTCGGGCCAAAGAAGTAAGCATGCAACTTATGGCACTGAGTGATGACCAGGAGGAGTTGACAATCTGGATTGAAGGAAAAGCTGAAAAACATACTGTCTCTGAACTTGTAAAGGTGGCACTGAGACAGATCAGCCGAACAGAGTGAATTAATACCTGATGGCGTCGTAAAAACTCTCCATCTGCTTCGTTGCTGCATTTTTTATTTAATTTCGACGTACCTTAGTACGCCGAAATTAAATAAAAAAATACGCGCCTCGCATATGGAGCTTTTTACTTAGCCATCCTAGGTTTGAGGTTTTTACGAGTTTATCATACCTTATAAATAGAAAAAAGCCTTTTGGGTAACCAGAGAGCTGGGGGTGAACTATACGGATACTCACTCCAGCTTTATAGGGCCAGTGAAGGGAATGAAGGAGATTATGAAATGGTAGGAAACATTCAACCCCTGGCCGATATACGGAAGGCCAATAATAAAAAAGAGAAAAAACGTTCTTCTGATCCAGTCCAGGCAGAGTATGAGGATGGGCTGGATTTTTTGAAAGAGGATGATTTTACTCAGGCAGCTGTTGCTTTCCATAATGCCTTGCGCGGGTACGAAGAAAAAAATCATCAGGATGGGATAGCGAATGCATCCACTCAGCTTGGCAATGTGTGTCTGGCAAAAGGTGAATTCGAAAAGGCAAGAGAGCATTACCTGCGGGCCTGGGCAATCTGTGAGCGTTTTGATGACCCCATGAGTCTGCTGTTCCTCTCTGTGCAACTGGTTGCGGTTTATCGTGGCTTAGGAGAGTACGACAAGGCCATGGGGCTTTGCCTTGATATGCTGGAGACCCATAATCGGAATAATAACCCCAAAGATACGGTGTCCACCATGGAGACAATGGCCGAGCTTTATCTTGATCAGGCTGAAAAGGTAAAGGCTGCTGATGCATACCGGACCATTGCCTCCATTCATGCCAACTTCAAGCATAAGAATTTTGCAAAACGTTTTATGGATAAGGCTGAAGAGCTGGAAGCATAAGTGATAGGACTGGAGCGACGATGTTCACAGGCATAGTGGCAGGAACCGGAAAGCTGCTGGCGAAACGGAAAACTGGCGGCGGTCTGGCCTTTGATCTTGAGGCGGGTTTTGCCCTTCAGGATCCGGAAGAGGGTGAATCTATTGCCGTGAATGGTGTCTGTCTCACCGCCTATAACATCAAAGGTCGAAAGTTCACCGTTGATGTTTCACCAGAGAGCCTTTCCCGCACAACTCTGGGAGAGATCAGTGTCGGCGGCAATGTGAATATGGAGCGTGCTCTTCAGCTTTCAGATCGCCTCGGCGGTCATATTGTGTCCGGACATGTTGATTGCGTGGCAACGGTCCGTGATCGAAGATCCACCGGGGATTTTACCCTGTTTTCCTTTGGGTTCCCGGAAGCACTCAGTCGCTATGTTATTGAGAAGGGTTCCATCACTATTAATGGTGTGAGTCTTACTGTAAACAGCTGCAGTCATGAGACCTTTGAGGTCTCCATTATCCCTCACACATTGCAGGTGACAACCCTTGGTATGCTTACCCGGGGAAGCAAGGTGAATATCGAGGTGGATATCATAGGAAAGTACGTGGAGAAGATGCTGCTACCCCGTGCTTCCAGTGGTGAAGGGGAGACTCCCGTTCAAGGGATAAATCCCGCTTTTCTTGCAGAAAATGGTTTTTTTTAAATTTCAAACTTTTTATAAATAGTCTTAAACAAAACAGGTGGAGAGGTTATGGCAGTTAGCGCAATTGAAGATGTCTTGGAAGATATACGAGCCGGAAAAATGGTCATCCTTGTTGATGATGAGGACCGAGAGAATGAAGGTGATCTCTGTATGGCAGCCTCTGCCGTCACCCCCGAAGCAATCAACTTCATGGCCACCCAAGGTAGGGGGTTGATTTGTCTGAGTTTGAGCCAGGATCTGATTGACAAGCTGGAACTTCCCATGATGGTGTCCGATAACAAGTCACCATACGGGACCGGCTTTACGGTCAGCATTGAGGCCACCACCGGTGTCACTACAGGTATTTCAGCCGCTGATCGGGCCCGGACCATTGAGGCCGCAGTTGCCCCTGATGCCAAACCCACTGATATTATCAGCCCCGGGCACATCTTTCCCCTCCGGGCCCGTGAAGGTGGAGTGCTTGTCCGTCTCGGTCAGACGGAAGGATCTGTTGATCTCGCCCGTCTCGCAGGGATGACTACCGCAGGTATTATTTGCGAAATCATGAAAGAAGATGGAACCATGGCCAGGATGCCTGACCTTGAGATATTTGCGGCAGCACATGATCTGAAAATATGCACCATTGCAGATCTGGTGGCCTACCGCCTGCGCCAGGATGTCCTTGTTCATCGGGCTGCCGAGGCCAGAATTCCAACTGAGCATGCGGGTGAGTTCACAGCCGTTGTCTATACGAATGATGTGGATAATTTCGAACATCTGGCCCTTGTTAAGGGTGAGATCAATCCTGAGGAAAAGATTCTCGTCAGGGTCCATTCGGAATGTCTGACCGGAGATGTTTTTGGCTCTACCCGCTGTGATTGTGGAGACCAGCTGCATGCTGCCATGCGGATGATCGACCAGGAAGGAAGTGGTGTAGTACTCTATATGCGGCAGGAAGGCCGGGGTATTGGTCTTGTTAATAAGTTGAAGGCATATACCTTGCAAGATGAGGGGTTAGATACCGTTGAGGCCAACAGAAAGCTGGGCTTTAAGGCGGATCTTCGTGATTATGGGATTGGAGCACAGATTCTTCGCGATCTTGGAGTGAAGAAGATGGGGCTGTTGACCAATAACCCTAAAAAAATTGTGGGACTTGAGGGCTACGGGATAGAGGTCGTTGCCCGCTATCCTATTGAAATGGAGGTCTGCGACGAGAATAAGGGCTACCTCCAGTGCAAGCGTGACCGCATGGGACACCTGATTGAAGTGGATTGTGGTGAATAGTTGAAGAGAATCTTTTGACAAAAAAAATCTCCGAAGTCAATCAAAAGAAGGATAATAAGTACTATGGCAAATTACATTGAAGGAAATCTGAAAGCAGACGGTAAAAAATTCGGGATCATTGTGGCCCGCTTCAACTCATTTATCTCTGAAAAGCTGCTCGAAGGGGCAATCGACAGTCTGCTGCGTTCTGGTGCGGCAGATTCTGATATCGATGTGGTTCGGGTTCCCGGTGCCTTTGAGATCCCTCTAATCGCAAAAAAAATGGCGACATCCCAGAAGTATGATGCTGTAATCTGTCTCGGTGTTGTTATTCGTGGTGCAACTCCTCACTTTGACGTGGTTGTCAACGAGGTGTCCAAAGGATCAGCCCAGGTCGGTCTCGATACCGGGGTACCAGTTCTTTTTGGAGTCCTCACCACTGAAACCATTGAGCAGGCCATTGAACGTTCAGGAACCAAAGCCGGCAATAAAGGGGCCGAAGTTGCCGTGGCTGCAATTGAAATGGCCGATCTGGTAACTAAATTTCAGTAAAAGAAGGAAGTCTTAGAACCAGGCACGATTGCTGACTTGAAGTAATGATTGATTATCCATTTCGGCACCCTGTAGTTCACTTTCAACTCTCCACCTTCAACTCTCAGTTACGCTTATGACCGTGCGCCGAAGATCCCGTGAGGCTGTCCTCCAGTTTCTTTTTCAGGATGATTTTAAAGGATTTGAATCCGGTTCAGAACAGGATCTGGATCAACGCTTTGCTGATTTCTGTTCCCTGTATGAAATTCAGAAAAAAGCGCGTCCCTATGCTGCCACCCTGCTGCAGGGAGTATATAATAAACGTGCGGAGGTGGATGCTATTATCTCCGAACATGCCAGCAACTGGCGTCTGGAGCGAATCGATGTTACGGACCGGAATATACTGCGTATCGCAGTGTATGAAATGATTCATCAGCAAGATGTTCCTCCCGAGGCTGCAATTAACGAGGCGGTTGAAATTGCCAAGCGTTTCTGTACTGAAGATTCTCCCGCCTTTGTGAACGGCATCCTTGATGCAGTAAAAAAATCTGTTGCAGCTTAAGTTTCCACCGGTTTTTTTCCAGATTGAATCCTCTCTCGGCTTCCACTGGTCCAGGACTTCACCCATTTTATCCTGACCATAAAGTCAGTTGAGGAGAACTCGGACTTTCATGATCTCTCGGGTATCATGGTCCCTTGCCTATACGCTTGAAAATGGCCTTTATCCCATCAACCAAGGCATAATAACGAAAGTCAGGAATGATGGCGTCGTATTTATCCCCCTCAACGAAGCAGATGGATCTTTTCACCCTAACTACCGGGCATAAATACTTAGCCATCCAAGGTTTGAGGTTTTCACCCAAACTACGGGCATAAATACGAGTTTATCACTTATACTTATTACCACCAAAAGGCCCAGTTCGTTGGTATAACGTTCACCCTTTTTTGCTATTTTCACTTGCTGTAAGGAACAAGCCACTGAACTGGCGATGTTTCTTTGCTGTTGGCCATGGTGGAACGGGTGAGGTCCTGCCACTTGTCACCTTGCATTTTTTTTCAATTCTGATTAGTACCTTAAAGATCCTTTTCTTGTTTTTTGAAAAGAATTTTGTGCAGCTACTTTTACCTCTCAATGGGGTAATGCACTGAGTCCCGGTTTTTTCCCGTCTATTGGGGCTGGATGCGTTGCGATCTGATTTTCTGTTTTTTTATAAAACCATTACTATTTATAAGTGACATACCCATGGCACAAGACAGTACAAAGAGTCGACCAGGTCTGAAACAGGAGGCAGCTGCAGTTCTGGGGATTTTTCTCTCCCTGTTTCTCTTTTTAAGCATCTTTTCCACGAGTTTTGCCAGTGATGGAAACTGGGGCGGAGAGATAGGAACCCTCGTGGCTGATATCCTCATGGGATTTACCGGATGGGGCTCATATCTCCTTGCCGGCCTTCTCCTTCTCCTCTCTTTTTTATTCTTCAGTCCCAGGATGTCGTTTGAACGTATGCCACAGATAACCGCGGGTCTCACCGGGGCAGTTATTTCTGCCTGTGGTCTTTTTTCCTCCCTTTCTTTGAGTGGGATGGCCTCCATTGATACCGGAGGATTTTTAGGTAAGACTGTTTTTACAATAATGCAGTCCCTGGTGGGCGGCCCAGGAACAGTGCTTTTTCTGCTCCTGATCTTTCTGGTTTCTCTCATGCTCTCCACTCAATTCTCTCCCTATCAGCTTGGCGCATTTCTCTGGCGCATGGTAAAAATGACCGGGCGGGGGATAAAAAACCTTTTCCTTTCCGGAAAAGAAAGAAGGGCGATTAAAAAGCAGGACAAAAAGAGAGCCGGGGAAGAGGCTGAAAGAAGAAAGGTTGCAAGGGCGAAGCCTGTGATTGAAAACAACAGAGAGGAACCGGTTGCAATAACAGGACCCTCACTTACCATGCCTGTGGTCAAAGAGCGAACCCGTGCAAAAGAGTCCAGGACAGATGAAGACGATTTTTCTGCTCGTCCTGTTGCAAGGGGAGAATGGAAATTGCCGCCACTCAGCCTTCTTGAAAAACATGTGAGTGATGAGGAAAGAGTAGATAAGGAAATTTATTACCGGGTGTCAAAACAGCTTGAGCAAAAACTCAAGAATTTTGGTGTCTCCGGCAAGGTTGTTGGCATCTCGCCCGGCCCTGTAGTGACAACATATGAATACTCCCCGGCTGCAGGGGTGAAGATTAATAAGATTGTTGGGCTTGCCGATGATCTCGCCCTTGGCCTTAAGGCCCAATCTGTAAGAGTTGTCGGGTCTGTGCCGGGTAAGGCTGCGCTGGGAATCGAGATTCCCAATCCAAATCGTTCAGTTGTCTATATCCGTGACCTGCTGGCTTCAAAAGAGTATCGTGGAAGGGAAGATAAGCTGGCCATGGTTCTCGGCTTTGATGTGGTGGGAAACCCATCCATTGCGAATCTTGCCAGAATGCCACATCTTCTCATTGCCGGCTCAACAGGTTCCGGAAAAAGTGTTGCCATAAATACTATTATTGCCTCTCTTCTCTATAATGCAACACCCGAAGAAGTGAGACTGCTGATGGTGGATCCGAAACGAATAGAGCTTTCTGGCTACGAGGGGATTCCCCATCTCCTTCACCCTGTGGTGGTTGATCCAAAACTTGCATCACGTGCGCTCATGTGGGCTGTGAGAGAAATGGAAAGGCGATACAGGCTTCTTGAGGAGGCACGGGTCAAAAGCTTTGACTCATACAATGAAGTGGCTGAGGAAAAACTTCCCTATGTCGTCATTATCGTTGATGAGCTTGCCGATTTGATGATGGTGGCATCAAAGGATGTGGAAGCTTCCATTGCCCGATTGGCACAGATGGCAAGGGCTGCAGGAATGCATCTGATCCTGGCCACTCAAAGACCGTCTGTTGATGTGCTCACCGGTCTTATTAAGGCTAATTTTCCAACCCGTATCTCTTTCAAGGTTTCGTCAAAAATTGATTCCAGGACCATCCTTGACACCTCAGGTGCTGAGCACCTCCTTGGGGCAGGCGATATGCTCTACCTTGCCAATGGTTCTTCAGGATTGCAGCGTGTGCATGGTGCATATATCTCAGAAGCAGAGACTGAAGCCATTGTCACGTTCCTGAAAGAGCAGGGGAGAGCCAGTTATGATGAATCTGTTGCTGCTGTAGTGGAAGAGGCGGATGTTGCAGAAGGAAATGGAGGTGATGACGAGTATGACGAGCGTTATGACGAAGCGGTAAATATCGTCTGCGAGTCCGGCCAGGCATCCATTTCAATGGTCCAGCGACGACTGCGTGTCGGGTATAATCGGGCTGCCCGAATGATTGAAATGATGGAAAAAGAAGGAGTGGTGGGACCGGCAGATGGGGCAAAACCCAGAGAAGTTTTGGCTCGCAATGAATACACCTGAACCCTCTCTTTTTCCTGAGTTGAATTTGCTTGACAATTATCTGGCAACCATATATAAATTGGAACTTGCAAAAAATGAGTGAGGGTTCATTTAGTGGAGTGTGTTTGCTAGGGCTCATTAACTTATTGATATTTTGAATAATTGTGTTGGTAGGGCATTACTGAAAAGTTAGACTTTTTTAATGTTCTTTTTGTTTAGTGGTTATAGTTGGCTCGGTCGGTTCCGGGTCGCAAAATGTAAAATAAACTGAGGAGGTAGTTTAATGCCAAGTTATGTAGATCCTGAGAAGTGTGATGGATGCAAAGGTGGCGACAAGACAGCATGTATGTACATCTGTCCCAACGACCTGATGGTACTTAACAAAGAGGAGATGAAAGCATACAACCAGGAGCCTGATGCTTGCTGGGAATGTTACTCTTGTGTTAAAATTTGTCCACAGGGCGCAATATTTGTTCGTGGATATGATGACTTTGTACCCATGGGCGGCCAGGTTCACCCAATGCGTAGTGCAGATTCCATCATGTGGACCGTTAAGTTCCGTAACGGCAACATGAAACGTTTCAAATTCCCGGTGCGTACTACTGCTGAGGGTGCTGCAAACGCTTATCCTGGTGATAAAGGTGCTAGTTTGGATGACGAGTGTCTGCTTCTCGAGTCCGATCTGCCGACCCCTAAATAATTCTCGCTCATTCTGTTTGAGAAGAATTATTTGAATTATTTTAAAACCTTTTGAATCTAATTTAAGGAGATTTAAATATGGCGTTACCAAATAAACCTATGGGCGAGCTGAATGCCGTCGTCGATCCCGAGATCGTAGAGCATGATGTTGATATCCTCATCGTTGGTGGTGGCATGGCTGCATGCGGTGCTGCTTTTGAAATCAAGAAATGGGCAAGTGATGACCTGAAGATCACCCTCGTAGACAAAGCATCCATGGAGCGTTCCGGTGCTGTTGCTCAGGGTCTCTCTGCTATTAATACCTACATTGGTGAGAATCCAATCGAAAACTACGTAAAGATGGTTCGTAATGACCTGATGGGCGTTGTTCGTGAAGATCTTATCTATGACTGTGGCCGTCACGTTGATGAATCAGTTAAACTGTTCGAAGAATGGGGACTTCCCATTTGGAAGAAAGATGCTGATGGCGAGAACCTTGACGGTTCCAAGCCTGCTGCTAGCCTACGTGAAGGTGGAACACCTGTACGTACCGGTAAATGGCAGATCATGATCAACGGTGAGTCCTACAAATGCATCGTTGCTGAGCCTGCAAAAGCCGCACTTGGCGAAGAGAACTGTCTTGAGCGTATTTTTATCGTGAAAATGCTCCTCGACAAGAACAAAGCCAACCAGGTTGCTGGTGCTGTTGGTTTCTCCACCCGTGAGAATAAAGTACACGTTTTCCGTTGCAAAGCTGCTCTCGTAGCTTGTGGTGGTGCTGTTAATATTTTCCGTCCCCGGTCTACCGGTGAGGGTAAAGGTCGTGCATGGTACCCCGTATGGAATGCCGGTTCCACCTACACCATGTGTGGTCAGGTTGGTGCTACCATGACCATGATGGAGAATCGTTTCACCCCAGCCCGTTTTAAAGATGGATACGGACCTGTTGGTGCGTGGTTCCTTCTTTTCAAAGCCAAAGTACAGAACGGTCTTGGTGAATTCTATGCTAACAGCGACGCAGTAAAAGATGAGCTTGAGAAGTTCATGCCTTATGGTGCTTCTGCGGTTACTCCCACCTGTCTTCGTAATCATCTCATGATTAATGAGCTGAAAGAAGGCCGTGGACCTATCTACATGGCTACCGATGTTGCTCTGAATGCCTTCCTTGATGAGCGGAAAGAAGCTGGTATGGATGAGAAGAGCCTCAAAAAATTCTGGAAACACCTCGAGTCTGAAGCGTGGGAAGATTTCCTTGACATGTCTGTTGGACAGGCCGGCCTCTGGGCTGGTGCCAACGTAGAGCCTGAGAAAGTAGGTTCTGAGATCATGCCAACCGAGCCTTACCTCCTTGGCTCTCACTCCGGTTGTTGTGGTATCTGGGCTTCAGGTCCGGATGAAGATTGGGTACCTGATGTAGCCAATGACTCCCGTGCTCACAAGTACAAATGGGGATACAACCGTATGACCACCGTTGATGGACTCTTTACCGCCGGTGATGGTGTTGGTGCTTCCGGTCATAAGTTCTCCTCTGGTGCCCATGCTGAAGGACGTATCGTTGCTAAACAGATGGTTAAATTCTGTCGCGACAATGCTGATTTCACCCCGGAACTGAAGCAGACTGCTCAGGAACTTGCTGATGAGATTTACGCCCCGGTAAGGCTGTATAATGAGCATGTTGGTGCATCTACTGCTGCAAATGTTAACCCCAATTACTGCAAACCTGCAGGTATCATGATGCGTCTCATGAAAGCCACCGATGAGTATGGTGGTGGTGTTGCGACATACTACATGACCTCTGGTAAACTTCTCGGAATCTGTATGGATCTCCTGAAGCTTCTTCGTGAAGATGCAGAGAAGATGGCTGCCGGTGATCTGCATGAGTTGATGCGCGCCTGGGAGAACTACCATCGTATCTGGTGCGTTGAGATGCACATTCGTCACATCCAGTTCCGTGAGGAATCCCGCTACCCAGGATTCTACTACAGATCTGACTTCCCAACCTGTGATGACGAAAACTGGAAATGTTTCGTTAACTCTACCTTCAATCCTGATACCCAGGAATGGCTGTGTGAGAAGGTTGAGTGTATCAACATCGTAGAGACCGAACCCTGGATTTAATCATCCTTGCGGTTTAGAGCCTGGTTAATGATTTCTCTTTTTGGAAAAATCATTGATTACAGGCTCTTGTCCCGGCCTTTTGTTTTTGTTTGTCGGGGTAGTTCATACGCATGAAGTACAAATCTCCAGGAGTCTTCGGACTCCTGGAGATTTTTACTATGTACTGTTTGTGATTGACTGGAGGGAAGGTTTTTTGCTTTATCCTTCATTCTGGTGAGTTACAAAGTAAAAAAAAGACCTGTGATTTTTGGTTTTGGAATTGTTGCTGCCTTTTTTAAAGGATGGCTTCAAAGGTAAATATTAAGAGTACTAATGGAGGTTGGTATGACTGACGAGCAAGGCACCTCTGGTGCGGTATTGGTCGTAGGCGGTGGTATCAGCGGGCTCACTGCAGCCCTTGAAGCCGCTGAAGTCGGCAATGATGTGTTTCTGGTCGAAAAGAATGCCTATTTTGGTGGCCGTGTAGCACAGTTGAATCAGTATTTCCCCAAGCTGTGTCCCCCAAGCTGTGGGTTGGAAATTAACTTTAAGCGTGTGAAGGATAATCGTCGCATCCGTACCTATACCATGACCAGCGTTACTGCTGTTTCTGGTGGACCCGGTAATTATGAGGTTACCCTTCAAACCGCACCACGGTATGTAAACAGCAACTGTACCGCCTGTGGCGATTGTGCAGATGCCTGCCCTGATGAGATGGATAACGAGTTCAACTTTGGAATGAACAA
Source organism: Desulfocapsa sp. (assembly GCA_021737265.1). Lineage (GTDB taxonomy): Bacteria > Desulfobacterota > Desulfobulbia > Desulfobulbales > Desulfocapsaceae > Desulfocapsa. The sequence goes on from JAIPEF010000009.1 coordinate 35,135, forward strand.
ATCCAAGGCCGCCTATCTTCCTCATGAGATGGCTTTTCCCCGCCGTTATGTGATCAACAAAGATGCACTTTCTGACGAAGGTGCTGCAGCTGTTAAAGCTTCCTGTAAGTATAACGCAGTTGATCTTGACATGGGAACCGACAGTAAAACCATCAATGTTGCCGCTATTATCTGGGCCACTGGCTGGACCCCCTATGATCCAACCAAAATGGACAACCTGAAATATAACGAGTCCGATGCCATCGTCACCAACATGATGATCGAGCGTATGGCCGCCCCCGGTGGACCCACCGATGGTGCCATCCTTCGTCCAGGCGATAATAAAGAGCCTGAGTCTTTTGCATTTGTTCAGTGTGCAGGGTCCCGTGATGAGAATCATCTCGAATACTGTTCATATATCTGCTGTATGGCCACCTTCAAACAGATGACCTACATTAGGGAGCGTTACCCGGAGGCAAAAATTTACGTCTTCTACATTGACCTTCGTACCCCCGGAAAATATGAAAAATTCCGTGAGAAACTGATGAGTGATGAGAATTCCAGCTTCATCAAAGGAAAAGTGGCCGAGATCATTCCGGAGTCTGATGGTGGAGTGACCGTGGTTGCTGAGAATGCCGTCACCGGTGAGAAGATCAGACAGAAAGTTGATATGGCCATACTTGCAACCGGAATGCAGCCAAGTCTCGCTGCCGATGGATCAGCAGTAAGCCTTGATCAGGATCCCAATGGTTTCGTTAATTCCAACGAGGAAACCGGTATGTTGTCCGCAGGTTGTGCTTGCAGGGCCGCAGATGTTGTAACAAGCAATCAGTCAGCAACAGCTGCTGCCTTGAAGGCAATTCAGGTTTCCAGGAGGTCATAAGTAATGGATAAGAAAATTTGTACCTATATATGTACAGGGTGCGGCATCGGAGAAGCCGTCGATATTGAAGAGCTCTCCGGGGTTGTAACCGGTGAGATGTCCCAGGAGTGCAAGACTCACGCACAACTCTGCGGCCCTGAAGGACGCGCATTTCTTGAGAACGAGAAGTCCGCTGAAGGAATCAACACCTTTAATATTTGTGCTTGTTCCCCACGGGTTATGCAGGCTCAGTTTGATATGGGTGACGATACCATCACTGTTCGTGGAAACCTCCGTGAACAGTGTGTCTGGTCAGCCGGAGAGGCTGAAGAGGGCCAGGACGATTTCCAGGAATGGCTGCAGGAGACTGCATCTGATACCATCCGTATGGCCTGTTCCCGTTCTGCCAAAACCCAAATGCCCGAAGCCTGGGAGATGGAGTCCATGAATAAGGACATCCTGGTAATGGGTGGTGGTATCGCCGGTATGACAGCTGCTCTTGAAGCATCCAAGGCCGGCTCAAAAGTAACCCTTGTTGAAAAAGCTGATGTTCTTGGTGGTAAGGCTAACGGTTGGTTGAAACAGTTCCCTATGGCTTACCCCTATGAAGATCTTGAAGACAACTCCATCGGCAGTATGATCGCAGCCGTTGAGGCGGATGCTAACATCACCGTAAAGACTGGGACCGAAGTTGCCCGTATCGGTGGTTCTCCAGCTGATTTCAGGGTAACCCTTAAAGCTACCGGTACCAAGTCCGAATGGGATGCCCCCGCCAAGGTTGGTGTTGACGCGCAGGATCTCATCGATAAAGGCGAAAAGGAAGATCCCAACGCCGGCAAGAACCATTATCTTAAAAAAGATGCGAATGGGGAACCCTTCGGCGCGGTTGTTCTGGCCACTGGCTGGGTTCCTGCAGATGTCTCTGAGTATGAGCATCTTGGCTATGGTAAGAACGACAAGGTAGTCACCAATGCCGAGTTTGAAAAGATGGCCAAGGAAGGGAAACTTGATGGTCTCAAGAATGTTGCCTTTGTCATGAGCCCAGGTGGAGAAGAGCATGATGAGGACTTCCCCTATGCCAACTCCGTCACCTCCATGGTTGCACTCAAGCAGGCCAAGTATGTTCGCGAGAACGATGCCGATGCCAAAGCTTATATCCTTTACCAGCACATGCGTACCCCAGGTAACATGGAGCTCTTCTATAAGGGTGTGCAGCAGGACGACGGTATCTTCATGACCAAGGCCACTGTCACCTCCGTTGAGGGTGGAACCGTTACTGCCAAGGACACCCTGCTCGGCGAGGATCTGTCCCTTGATGTGGATCTTGTTGTCCTCGCCGCCGGTATGGTACCGACCACTAAATATGAGGACACCATCAACCTGGCCTACCGCCAGGGACCTGCTTTCCTTGACCTCGATCTCTTTGACGGCTATGCTGACTCCCATTTCATCTGCTTTCCTTACGAGACCCGTCGGACTGGTATCTACGCCTGCGGTGGTGTAAGAAAGGCAATGAACATGCAGGAGACCATTGATGATGCCACCGGTGCCGCACTCAAGGCCATTCAGGCCATTGAGTCTGCTGATCGTGGTGTCGCCGTTCATCCGCGTTCCGGTGACAAGACTTACCCTGAGTTCTTCATGCAGAGATGTACCCAGTGTAAGCGCTGTACCGAGGAATGCCCCTTTGGTGCGATCGATGACGATGAGAAGGGAACACCCCTTCCAAATCCATCACGCTGTCGTCGCTGTGGTACCTGCATGGGTGCCTGTCCAGAGCGTATCATCGGTTTTAAGGATTACAACATCGATCTTATCGGTTCCATGATAAAATCCATTGAAGTCCCTGAAGATGATGATGACAAACTGCGTGTCATCGTTTTCGCCTGTGAGAACGATGCCTATCCGGCTATTGATATGGCCGGAATGAGAAATCATAAAATCAGTCATATGATCAGGGTTATTCCAGTCCGCTGCCTTGGTTCTGTGAATATGGCCTGGATTCGTGATGCTATGTCTGCAGGTTTTGACGGCGCAATGCTCCTTGGTTGTAAATATGGTGATGACTATCAGTGCCACTTTGTCAAGGGGTCTGAAATTGCCGACAAGCGTATGGAAAATATAGGTGATTCTCTCTCTACCCTTGGAATAGAGCCGGAGCGTGCAAAAGCTGAATCTGTTGCAATCACTGACTATGACAAGATTCCTCAAATTTTAAATGACTTTGTTGAAGAAATTGTCGAAATGGGTCCCAATCCATTCAAGGGTTTCTAGTTCTGTTTTTCAGTCAGGTGCAGATGTTCTCCTGTTGCAAAAAAGGGAGAACATCTGTACCATGTCTCGTTTAAGAAAAGACTGATTTTTTTTCAAATTACTTTTGTAAAGACTTGATTATAGGAACAGGAGGAGAGGAACCATGAATGTTCAACCCGATTTAGATTTTATCAAATATTTAAAAACAGCAGGCGGTGACACAATGAAAAAGTGTTACCAGTGTGCCACCTGTTCAGTTGTGTGTCCATTGTCCACAGACGAAAAACCCTTTCCGCGTCAGGAAATGATCTGGGCTGGTTGGGGAATGAAAGACAAGCTGCTTGCTGATCCCAACGTTTTACTTTGTCACCAGTGTGGCGATTGTACTGCATACTGTCCACGTGGTGCAAAACCGGGTGACGTCCTTGGTGCGATTCGCGCCTATACCTATGCTGCACTCGGATGGCCAGCAGGTCTTGCAAAACTTGCATCGAGCGCCAAAGGGCTGCCCATGCTGATAGCAATTCCGGCAGTTATTATTTTCGTCCTTTGGGCAATTTCCGGTGGAATGTCTATTCCAGGAAGTGATGATTTCGCCAAGTACGGATATCAGCATTTCTTCGGTCACTGGGATTTCCACTGGCTGTCCAAGAATGTCGCTTTCATTGATTTTTTTATGCTCGGTGCAGCTGGACTCGCAGTTGTTGCCTCCTACAAGGGAATAACGACCATGTGGGCGCAGATGTGTGAGAGGGAAGGCGTGGACAGTGAATTTAAACCTTCTCTGAAGCAGCTGGCCACAGATTTTCTCTGGCCTTCCATCGTTGAAATCGTTCAGCACAACCGTTTCAGAGAATGTGTGACCAACAGGAACCGAGAGGTTGGGCATAAACCTTTGATGTGGGCTTTTGGTGGCCTGTTTATTGTTACAGTCTGGTCAGCCTTTGCCAACGATGTCCTTGGACTGTGGATTCCTAGTCTGCATGGCCCCATGTCTGTATGGAATCCGGTGAAGATCCTTGCCAACGTCTCTGCTGTCGCGATGATTGTTGGTTGTGGGATCTTGTGGATGAACCGTGCAAAGTCTGAAGCTGAAGATAATATCACTCCCACCTTCTATGACTGGTTCCTGATCTGGGAAATCATGGCAGTTGGTGTGACCGGCCTTCTTGCAGAGGTTGCACGCTGGGCAGGACTTGCAGCGCCAGGCTACATTCTTTACTACATTCATCTTGTAACCGTAATGATGCTTTTCATGTATATGCCATACACCAAATTTGCTCATCTGATCTATCGTACAACTGCGATGACCTTTGAGAAATACAGAGAGAGTGCATTTGTTAAAAATCCTCTTGATGAGTAGTATCGCCAAGGAGCAGGATTTCAGGCTGTGTCTTCGGATGCAGCCTTTTTTTTTGAATAATATCTTAGAAACTTCCTGAGAGCACGAAAATGGTGGAAATCATATAGTACGAGCTCGCGGCAGGATAAAAGAAAGTTTGAGCGAATCCAAAAAAAAGATTGTAATAAAAAATCCTTTTGGGTATATTCTTTCAGCTTGTACGCTGGCGTAGCTCAATTGGCAGAGCAGCTGATTTGTAATCAGCAGGTTGCGGGTTCAAGTCCCATCGCCAGCTCCAGCTACATACAATATGTGGTAATTTTCCAGTAGATTATACTGTAGAAGAGTATACAGGAAGGACTTATTGTAAAGAGTGGAGGGGTTCCCGAGCGGCCAAAGGGAACAGACTGTAAATCTGTCGTCAGAGACTTCGGAGGTTCGAATCCTCCCCCCTCCACCACCTGTTGCTCCATACAGATAGAGCAGATGTTACTGCGGGAATAGCTCAATTGGTAGAGCATCAGCCTTCCAAGCTGAGGGTTGCGAGTTCGAGTCTCGTTTCCCGCTCCAGGTAACTATCTGTTTTTTTTATTTTGAGCAAGCTCATGTAGCTCAGTTGGTAGAGCGCATCCTTGGTAAGGATGAGGTCACCGGTTCAACTCCGGTCATGAGCTCCATAATTAACCGTGCAGTTTGAAAGGAAACGGCCAGAGGAGACTACGACTATGTCAAAAGTGAAATTTGAAAGGACTAAACCGCATGTCAATGTAGGTACTGTAGGTCATATTGATCATGGTAAGACTACTCTGACTGCTGCAATCACCGCTGTACTCGCAACCAAGGGACAGGCTGTGTTTACTGATTTCAGTAACATCGATAAGGCCCCTGAGGAGAAAGAGCGCGGAATAACCATCGCCACAGCCCATGTAGAGTATGAGACCGAGA
>JAIPEF010000010.1 GCA_021737265.1 Desulfocapsa sp.
AGTAAATCTGCAAGGTATAATAAACTTGACTCCTCAGACAATGTACGTTTGATTTGATTTTGGGTTTTCATGCATCAAGTATGCACGATTCAGGCTTAAATGTCCAGCTTAAAATTATGGGTAACAGGCAGTCCTAGCCCATTGACCGAATCATCACCCCCTGATTGATACCCGGCACATTGTTCATTACAATCACGCTCGTCAAGAAATTGCCAGGAGGCTGTAAGGCTTATATCTTCTCATCGAAGTCATCCTCGAGGGAGTAAGCGGGGATCCAGAGCGTAGCTAAATTCCTGGATACCCGATAACGCTTGTCCCAGTATGTTTTAAGCAGGGAGCACACTCGGGTATGACAGACGAACCCAAAACGGCACATTAAGGTTTACGCTATACTAAACGTCCTCTTGAAATGGACTCTTCAAGTCTTACTCTGTGCTGTGGTATTCATCCGCAGAGACGCTGAGGGATACCTGTCGTGCCCCTCTGCAATGTTTTTTTATTCCGGATACCAGTCTATCCCCATCCGGCGAAGCATATTCATACCGCCACTGAGCACCAGGGTCTCCTGCCTGCCGGCGCCATCTAAAAAGCTCTGAATCTCAAAGGACCTGGTTCCTGCATCGCAGAGAATAATAAGTTCTTTATTCTCAGGCAGTTCCTGGTAGCGACTGCGAACCTCATTATAGGGTATGGCAACCCATTTATCAGCGCCAAATTTATCGACACATGGCCCCGCTTCCAAAGGATGTCTAATATCTAAGACTGCCCAATCGGGGTGAGTCGATAAATCTTCCATCCAGGTGAGAAAAGAATCCAGAGTCGTCTTTCGCAGACGCCCGTCACAGAGGTTGTCCGCGACATAGGCGATAGCATTTATGGAATCAATGGCCGCTGAAAATGGTGGTGCGTACGCCATCTCCAGGGTACCAAAATCATCAATACTTGCTCCCATGGCGATATAGGCGGCAGCCGCATCAATACGAGCCGAGATACCGTCTCCCATGGGGCCGAACCCTTGAAGTCCAAGCACCTTTCTGGTACGACGATCAAAAACCATCTGAAAACAAACAATGGCCTCAGTGGGGAAAAAATGGGCACGATCAGAGGGAGCAGTAAGTGCAACATCGGCATCAAAACCCTCTGCCAAAGCAACTTCCAGACTGAGTCCGGTGGCTGCAATACACACATCAAAGGCCTTCATGATGAAACTTCCCACGGCACCCTTGAAGGTTGAGGGGATTCCAGCCATGTTGTCTCCTGCCACCCTGCCCTCCTTATTGGCAAGTGAGCCCAGGGGGGCATAGAACTTCTTACCGGACACAAGGTGCATAACCTCCACACAGTCCCCGGCGGCATAGATGGAAGGGTCTGATGTCTGCATTCGTTCGTTGACCACAATGGCACCCATGGGTGATGTCTGCAGCCCGGCATCAACGGCAATTTCGGAACGGGGTCTGACACCTGCCGCCATGATAACAATATCAGCTTCAATGGTTCGCTTTGCTGTGCGCAGACCTGTGACCTTCCCGTCGACACCTAGAATCTCCTCCGCACCTTCACCGAGAAAGATATCAACATCGTTATCACGCATATGCTTGGTGACCATGGAGGCTATGGGGCTATCAATAATTCTGGGCAGGACCTGGGGCATAAATTCAACCACTGAAGTTTCTACCCCCCACAGATCTTTAAAGGCTTCTGCCATTTCAAGACCTATTGCTCCACCACCGATCACCACTGCCTTCCCAACCTTTCCTTTGGCAATCCGGTCCTTAATCTCAATGGCCTTATGGAGATCGGAAATGGTGAACACCCCATCAAGATCAGCCCCTGGAATGGGAAGGACAAAGGGGCGGGAACCGGTGGCTATCATCAAAGTGTCATATGCAATATCCTGTTTTTCTCCACTTGCGACGTCTTCCACCTTCACCACTTTACTTTTGCGATCAATGGCCAGAGCCCTGGTGCCGCTCTTGACCGTTACCCCTTTGGCATTCAGGAAAAAATCTTCATTACGCACCATATGAAAACTGGTGGAACGGAGCTCCGACTCATCGGAGACATCACCGGAAACGTAATAGGGAATACCGCAGCCGCCATAGGAAAACAGGGTATCCTGATCAATGATGGTTACCTCGGCATCCTGCATCAGCCTCTTTACTCGGCATGCTGCTTTTGGCCCTGCGGCAACACCACCCACAATTACTATTTTCTTACTCATTTCAAGCCTCCAACAAGAAGTATAAAAAGAACGAATTAGTGTAGTTAATCATTTTCTAATACTGGCAAATGAACAATATATGCAAAGAAATTACAAGCAGAAAAGAGGAATTCAGTGCCCTTTCAACTTACTGAGACAATCAAGAATTAGACGTTGACGATCATCAAAAAGACGGCTGCTGATAAGCCATATTGCAGTGAGAACACCAAAGCCTGTTCCGGCCGCAATAAGGAATATGATCAGAATCTGATATTTTACGGCATCGAATGGGGAAGAACCGCCAAGGATCTGGCCGGTCATCATGCCTGGCAGACTCACAACTCCTGCAGCGGCCATGGAATTAATGATGGGAATCATTCCGGTACGCATACAATCGCGCCTGATATCACCACTTGCTTCCTGCCAGCTCTCACCGAGAAGGAGACGTTGTTCCACCAAACCTCTCTGATTGTAGATATCTGTGGTCAGTCGATCTGAGGCAAGAGCCACACCGTTCATGGTGTTCCCCAGTAACATTCCAAGGAGGGGGATGGCATACTGAGGTGTGTACCAGGGATCAACGCCCACCATAACAGTCAGTGCCAAAAAGGCCACGGTAAAGGAGGAGACGAGCATGGAACCGGTGCTGATGAGGTAGCCTGTGCTTCCACGCAATTTGCGTTTCTGCCTTGCCCACACCTCATATCCTGCCACCAGCAGCATACAAAAAGACATAAGCATCACCAGGCCAAGACTTGCACTTGCAAACAGGAATTTAAGAACCATACCGACGAGCAGCAGCTGTACTGTCATCCGCACTCCGGATACAAGTAGCCTTTTTTCCAACCCAAGCCCTATACGCAGGCTGCAACCAGCGAGCAAAAGAACGAGCGACGCTGCAAGGCAAAGATCAAAAGCACTGAGGGATATGACGTTCATAATCTTTTTTCAGGTGACATTCATCCGCATTGGGATTGCAAAGTGAATTGCTTTTGCTCACGTTCAAGATCAAAGAAGCTGGTCACTGGAAAAGGTTTCCACCTTGGGCCTTTCATGAGACCTGATTTTTATTTTAACATCCTTGCTTCTCAAGGACAGCAGTGTGACTAAAAAATATTTTAGGAAAATCGATTATTTTGAAACCCACTTCTTGTGCTAAAGATAACGTTTTTTTGAATTCGGTGAATGTGACATGCATTTTAGGCTCTGCCAATAACAGCGTGCCTGATTTTCCAAGGATACAATGAACTTGTTTAAGAAAATTTAATTCATCTGGAGTTTCGTGCACCATCCAGAACGTTAAGGCAAAATCAACTTTTTCATTTATACCTATATGTTGCTCATCACAGAGAAAAGTGGTAATGCGGTCGGCAATGCCAGCTTTCTTTGCCCGTTTTGTTAAGATATCCAGCATGTTTTGCTGTACATCAACGGAAATGATTTTCCCAGCTTCTCCAACAATCCTGGCCATACAGATTGAGAAATACCCCATGCCGCAACCAATGTCGATGGCCGTCATTCCGTCAGTTAGATAAGGAGAAAACATATCTAGCTTGTGAAATATCTGCCTCAATGGATTATCAAATATATATGCCACCCACCAGGGACAAACGTGTTTTGCCATTATATTATTTTTTTTTGTTTACCAGCATTTCACAATCTAAGCGTTTATCTGGTTTCCTGATTTCTCCCACCAATTTCTCTATCAATGTGTTACCTTATCTCCCCAAATCTCCTCCAATCGCCGGTCACGACCACAATTCCAGCGGTAGACCTTGTAGCGAATGGAGTTGTTTTTGTAATAATCCTGATGGTAACTTTCCTTCCCTGTGATGGGGTAAAATGTTGACGCATGCAAAATTGGCGTTACAACTTTCTTGTTGGGAAATTTCTCTTCAACCTCCCTCTTAGATTGTTCGGCAATTATCTTTTCTATTTCGTTGGCTACGAAAATGGCACTTAAATAACTTGGGCCTTTATCACAAAACTGTCCTTCCCCATCAAATGGATCGATGTTAACCCAGTAATACTCTAATAACTCTTTGTAACTCACCTTATGAGGATCATAGCTTATTTCAACAGCCTCAAAATGACCTTCATGGTTGCCATTGTATGTTGGGTTTTTTAAAGTTCCCCCCGTGAACCCGGAAATCACATCCGTTACACCCTCAAGTTTTTCAAAATCTGACTCCATGCACCAGAAACACCCTCCTGCCATTATGGCTTTGTCGGCTGCGGCATGCGCAGCATAGGACAGCAAGATTGTTACTATGAAAAACACCAGTTTTTTTTTCATAAGTACCGTCTCCATATTATAGCGTCTTTAATAACTATTTGGATATTTATTGGGGATACCGGCCAGGTAATATGGAAGATCCAACGGGTGTGGATAAGGCCAGATTTTTATTGTTGGCCAATACTCACCAAAGCCTTCACCTCAAGCCGGAATACTCTCTCCGCCACACGAAAGAGCTGCCCCTGATCATGGCTTACCCAGAGACAGATTGTTTTCTTATTGGAACATTTCTCCACCACAATTTCCTCCACAACCTGTGTCATTTTCGGGTCCAGAGCTGAAGTGGGTTCATCAAGAAGGAGTACCCGCGGTTCAGTGATGAGGGTACGAAAAAGGGACAACCGTTGACGTTCACCGGTGGATAGCCTGCTGACTTGCCAGCCCATAACATCGGAAGAAAATCCAAGTCTCTCCAGCAATATCCTACCAGCAGCAAGGCTCTCTCCGTCCTGGAAATGAGAGTCAACCGTGTCATACCACCAGAAAGATTCTGCAGGGACCATGGCCACAGTTTTTCGCCAATTAGGCGGGGTAAAGTGACTGCTGGGTTTTCCATCAAGACTGCACTCTCCTCCGTGAACAATCACATCAGCCACTGCCCGTAAAAGTTGCGTCTTACCAATTCCGGACCTTCCTGTGAGGCCGACACACTCTCCGGATCTGACATCCATTGAATAGGGGCCGTTAGAAAGAAATGAAATCGCAGAGAGGCGGAGCCCCATATCTTTATTCCGTTCAGGGAAGGGTGATGGTGAACGTTGTGCCTTCATTTTCATGAGACGTCACAGAGATGCTTCCATGATGCTGCTCCACAATATTTTTGGTGATGGCAAGACCCAGCCCCGTTCCTTTGTATTTATCAGTAAAAAACGGTTTGAATATCTCGGCGGCCTTCTCTTCATTCATTCCCATTCCGCTATCCTGAATTTCTATTGCTATGGGTCCGCCAGGTTTAACAATATCAGTACGTACCCGCAGGACACCGCCTTCGGGCATGGCCTGAATTGCATTCACAAGGATATTCAGCAGGGCCCGGTAAAAGAGATCGGGATCTATGGTCATTCTGCCAATATTTGGATTCAGGTCGGTCTCAAGACGAATTTTCTTCTCAATCAGTTCTGCTTCAATAAACTGCAGAGCCTGATCAATGGAATCATTAATGACCACAGGGCGTAATTTCACCTTCTGCGGCCTTGCAAAATCAAGGAATTCAAGGACAATATTGTTCAATCTGTTCGTTTCATTTACAATAATTTCCGCAAGATTCTCATTTCCCGGTGCCACTTTCCTGATCCGCTTCTTCAGGATTTCAGCAGTCGATTGCACAATTCCCAGTGGACTTTTTATCTCATGGGAAACTGTGGCCACCATTGTTCCAAGGTGGGCAAGCCGCTGGGCGTTATTTAGTTTTTTCTCAAGACTCAAACGTTCGCGCACCCTCTTGTCCATTATCTTATCCGCCCGACTGACAATGGTACGCAAGACCAGAAAAAGGATAGCCATGACCCCTGAGGAGATCAGTATGATTCGGCGCTGCAGCTGCACAATGGCGCCAAATTCGAGGGAAAGATCCTGGGTTATCTCTATAACACCCATAATCAGGTCATCAGAACTGGAGTCTGCCCGAACTTGACGAAAGGGAATAAATGTCTTCAGAAGACAGTGGACATCCTGGGTACCGGGCAGTAAATTCAACACTGTACCACTGGAGATTATCTGCGAGTTTGCTATGCCTTTCAAGGCCTTTTCATACTCCAGCCCCCCCGCGCCTCTCTTCCCAACCAGTTCTTCATCGGTGGAATATGAAATGATGTTAATATTCGAATCATATATGGTCACCGTTTTCATTTTCATACTATTTGTAGCATTGCGGACTATCCGATCAAGGCGCTCAAATTGTTCCGGATTAGAGAGAGCAATCTTCCCATAACGAACAACAGCTGGCAGGACAAAACCACGAAAGACCTGCTGATTCAAATTTTCGGCAAGAAGCAGTGAATAGGCCTCGCTCTGGTCGAGCATAACCTTACGGGCATGTTTTGAGATAAACCACGAGAGAAAAAGGGTAAAAATCAGGATAACACCAAGGCTGGAAAAAGAGAAATATTTCACCAACTGAAAGGGCATGAACCCGGCCCGCAACCTCTCCAACTGTTCAGGATCATCGCTGGCCATGTATTTGCTGTCTTCTTCAGTCACCGCACGCTCCACAACGCTTACAGATAGAGGTATCGCAAGGAATTGTTGTTCTAGCCTGGAAGCTTTTTTGATATTCCTGCCACAGGTATTCCTGTTTGATACCATGGTCTACTATATTCCACGGAAAATAATCGTCCTCTCCATGCTGATGAATCGCGTAGGCCTCGGGCTGCAGGCCATGGTGTCGCATGGCCTGCTTCCATGGAACAGCTTTTCGGGCCATGGTGGCAATAACCCTTGCCAAACGACGATCTCCCCGGCCTAATACTGCCTGAAAAAGCACATTTTCAGGTTTATCATGATTCAGCCGAACATTGGCCACCTGCCGTAGTCCTTTGCGGAGAAACGCAAGCTTTGCTTTGAGGGACTTGACTACTTGAGCAGGGCTCCCCTCTTCACCTTTTCTCAAACGTTCTCCACCAAAAGGATGAAACTGAAAAGGTGTCCAGGGTTTTGGCGCAAAACAGTTTACGGAGAGAACAATTTCACAGAGTCTCCCCCTTGCCCTGCCGCGTGGCAACATCTGCTGTTTGATTTTTTTTATCAGTTCAAGCATCTCCTGCAAATCATCAAAGGTCTCGGTTGGAAGTCCTATCATAAGGTAGAGTTTCAATTTATACAAGTCCGCGTCAACAAGCCGTTTTGCGGCAAGGAGTATCTCCTCTTCCGTTATGTTTTTATTAATGACCTGCCGTAAACGCTCAGATGCCCCGTCCGGAGCAATGGCAACACTTTTCAGATTGCTTGCCCCAAGAAGTGTAAGGAGTGGTCCCGAGATCCTGTCGGCACGAAGGGAAGAGAATGAGAGGGAGCAGCCACTGTCAAGGAGATAGGAGGAAAGGGTCTCCAGCTCATCCTGTCTGGCCATTTCCATACCGAGGAGTCCAATACGCCTAACATTCCCACCCCGCTCTTCAAGTCCTTTGATAACAGCATCAGCATTCCAGAGACGCGGCGGCCGATAGACAAACCCTGCTGCACAGAAGCGGCATCCTCTGGAACACCCCCTGCCAAGTTCGGTAACGTAGAGGTTAGAGAATTCAGCAGCAGGACTCAGGAGCTGTGAATGTGCGGCCCGATCTACAACAGGAACTGAAATCTTTTTAATCCGCTGCGAGATGCCCTCTGCCGCCGAGGAAGCAATCTGTCTCCCATTCTCACCGTAGACCGGATTATGGAGGATGGGGACGTAAGCCCCTGGGACTTCTCGCTGCAAGAGAAAGAGCAGATCCGCCCTTTTTGTACTCTCCTGATACTCTCTGAGGAGATCGAGCAGAGGTGAAAGAAGGGCTTCTGCCTCTCCAAGCAGAAACAAATCTGTAAAAGGGGCCAGGGGTTCAGGGTTCATGAATGTTGCCACCCCGCCACCAATCACCAGCGGATTAGCTGTGGTGATACGTCCGTCTTGACGTTCCTCTGCAAAAAGAGGGATTCCACCAGCCAGAAGCAGACGGGCAAGATTGACATAATCATGTTCAAAACTGATGGAGTAAAAGAGAAGTGAGAAGTCAGAAAGCGGCCTGCCGGATTCAAACGACCGAAGGAATGAACTGTCAGCGTCAGGGAGAAAGAAACGTTCGCAGACCAGAGCATCATGCTCGTTGAGTAATGAGTAAACAAGTTGAAATCCGAGACTTGAGACACCTACACCATAGGTGTTTGGGTACAAAAGAGCAACGGGCTGGCGACCTGTCCATTTTTTGATCCAGGTGCCGCTTTCCTGATCAAGCAGACTGGAATTTTCTGTACCTTTTTTTTTCTGTTTAGGCCGCATTTCTTATGAACATTTTGTAAGGCAATGAAGCACCACAAATTTGTCTTCTTTTGCCGTGAATTCCGACCATTGCCTATTGGTGAGCAAAATGTTCAAGAGAAATGCGGGCCAGGCCTGCTCAAGAAATCAGTTGGCCTTCTTCCTCAAGTAGGTTGGTGTTTCCATGTAGTCTTCATTCCAGGGTTTAGACTCCCTGGAAGATTGAGATGTGTCGCCCGAAGAAATAACGTTATTATCCAGCCCGGTAAAATTGGAAGACGGAAAAAGGACATTCGCACTGCGTGGATTCGCGGGTGCCGGCTGTGAGCTTCCAGGACGGGTTTCCTCAATCCTGGAATCAGATTCAGCTGTAAGCTGATTGTTTCCTGGCACATTTACCTGGACAAATTTTTTCCTCTCCGGCACTGATTCCCCCACACCGGTAGCAATCACAGTCACATGCAATTCATCGCCAATAGCATCATCATAGAGTGCACCGATGACCACCTTGGCCTCTTCATCGACTTTCTCTTGAATAAGAGCCGATGCTTCCATAAACTCGGCCATGGTAAAGGACTCTTCTGAAGCAGAAATATTAATAAGAAGCCCACGTGCACCATCAATGCCGACATCTTCCAGAAGTTGATTATCAATTGCACGATTTGCGGCTTCAATGGCACGATTTTCACCAACGGCAGAACCTGTCCCCATGATTGCCGGTCCAACTTCACGCATCACCGTACGCAGATCAGCAAAATCCGCATTCATCAACCCGCCGACATTAATAAGATCGGTGATCCCTTTAACGGCCTGTAGCAAAACCCTATCGGCCATGGTCAGCATATCGGAAAGTTTAGAGTTTTTCTGCATCATTGAGAGGAGGCGGTCATTGGGAACGGTAATGATAGTATCTGCGTACTTATGCAGTTCTTCCCATCCTCTCTCCGCATTACGCATACGAAATTTCCCCTCGAAATGGAAGGGTTTGGTCACAACAGCGACGGTTAGAGCACCCAACTCCTTACTGGCCCTGGCAATCACCGGAGCTGCGCCGGTTCCGGTTCCGCCACCTAGTCCTGCGGCGACAAATACCATATCAGATCCCTTGAGACTCCCTTTAATCTCCTCTAAGGATTCCAGGGCCGCCTGTTCTCCAGTCTCAGGGTCGGCACCAGCACCCAGACCTTTCGTTATACCGGGACCAATCTGCAGGCAGATATCGGCACGCGATTGATTAAGAGCCTGTTTATCTGTATTGGCAGTGATAAATTCAACACCCTGCAAGCGATTGTCAACCATGGTATTGATGGCATTTCCACCACCACCACCCACACCAATAACCTTAACAACTGCAACTCCTTCTGTTTCCGCCATTCTAAACGGCATAGCCTCTCCCATATTGAAAATATTGCAGAATGCAGCATGCTAGTTTTAGCTTACAAATTATAGCATTTACCACTTGCCACTGAAACATATTTTTTACAACCTGACACAGTTTTTACATAATTTTTCTAAACCATTCTTTCATCCTGCCAACCATGGAACTGTCACTGTATCGCTTATCCACCTGGTGCTGTCGTCCATACATCACAAGCCCTACTCCCGTGGTACAACGTGGAGTGTGAACCTCATTCGTTTTCCCACCTATCTGGGTCGGATATCCAATACGAACAGGTAAATCAAAAATCTGTTCAGCAAGATCAACAAGATTGGCAAGCAGTGCTGTACCGCCGGTAATAACGACACCACCGTTAATCTTGTTCTTCAATCCGCAGTTGATCAAATCCTGATTAACCATTTCCAGTATTTCCACCATCCTTGCCTGGAGAATATCAACAAGAACTTTCTGGGTAACCTTACGCGGCTCGCGGTCACCAACAGTTGGCACATCTACCACAAGATTGGGCTTGATCAGGGAAGAGATGGCACAGCCATAGTCCTCTTTCAAACGCTCAGCATCCTGCAGGGGGGTCCGCAAGCCCACGGACAGGTCATTGGTCAGGTTGTGTCCACCGAGACCAATCTCACAGGTATGGCGGATGGTCCCATCACAAAAAACGGCAAGGTCGGTGGTTCCTCCTCCAATATCAAGAAGGGCAACGCCAAGTTCCATTTCATCGGGCCTCAGGGTAGCATGGGCAGATGCAATGGACTCCAGGACCATATCAAGCACTTCCAGGCCTGCCTTGTTACAGCAGGTATACAGATTATGCACAGCAGCCATATCTGCTGTGACAATATGAACATTGGTAACCAGCCTTACTCCTGTCATCCCCAAAGGATTTTGGATTTCCGTGTGATCATCCACCATATATTCCTGGGGAAGGACATGGATAATCTGCTGATTTTCAGATATTTTTACTGTCCGGGCAGCAACGATTACATCTTCAACATCATTTTCCTTAATCTCCCGACCATTGATGGCGATAATCCCGGGACTGTTAAATCCCTTGATATGATTGCCGGCAATCCCAACATAAACACTACTCAGATCACACCCGGCCGACTCTTCAGCCTGGCGAACAGCCTTACGAATTGACTGAACAGTGGATTCAATATTAACCACAACCCCTTTTTTCAAACCCACTGAGGGAGCAGTCCCCACGCCAATGATATCCACCGCGTCTTCAAAAACTTCACCTACCACGCAACAAATCTTAGTGGTCCCTATGTCCAAACCCACAACAAGGTCACCAGACTCACGCTCCTCCTGATGGCCTTTCTTAGGTTTCTGTCCTACTTCCTCTCCTGGGTTAACCTCGATCTCATCCATTCCATTACCCTGCGTAATTTTGTACCACTAAAACTTTATTGTGCTGATAATTCATGCGAATATATGCAACCTTTTCTATAATAGCCCTGCCATTTTCCTTACGATACAGGACTTCCAACACCTTGCGCAACTGATAATATTTTCTTTTGATCCCTTCCTTTCCAAAATAGATGGGAAAAGGATGTTTCACCAGGTACAGAACCATTTCTCCATTTTCGGTGAAATGAATTTCCGAGACATCCTGGGCCGGTAAATTTGGATTATTTAGCTTGGCCAAACGTAAAAAAGATGTGGCGGCCGCTAGCATATCCTCCCTTTCTTCACTGGTATTAAAAGTATCAAGCCCGGTTATTACCGGGAAATCAAGTTCCTGTCCGGAAGCCACAGGGGCAAAAACGACCCCATTGTTATCCATATACCGCAATGCTTCATCGTTGGCCGTGGCAATCAAAGCCTGGGGCTGGTATTCCCTGATGGTAATAGCCAGACCATCGGGCCATATTCTTCTGATATCGGCTGCAACGACCCAGGGATGATCCTCCAGACGCTCTTTTATTGCCTGAGGATCAATGGTCAGCATATTCATCTGGTATGATATCTCTGCATACTTTTTCAGCCCTTTCGCACCAGTCATCCGACAACCGCTGATCTCAATGTCATGAATACGAAAATAATTCCAGTTACCAAAAATTGACAACCCTGGCCCTTTCAGTACCAGGTTTCCGGCCAACAGTACCAGACTGACCAGCAAAACCAGCTGCAGTGGTCGCCCAAATCTTTTCTCATTTTTCTGTCGGCTTGGCCGGCCCGATTCCTGCCGGGGAAGATATTTACTACGAGCCTGCCATTTCTCCCTGAAAATTTTTTTCCTTCGCCCTTTTTCACCCCCAAGACAATTAGGGTTATAGTGAGTGTGCTGATTTATTTTTTGTGAAAAAATAGAGCCCGGGGTTTCACTCTTTTTTTCCCCGCCAGCCAATATGCTGATTTTTTCCAGAAACTTGAAACTCTTCACATCTGCTCCATTATATTACAAAAAGTGCACTTCCGGTTGCAGTATGATCCCCGTATCTTTATATACTTGATTAACCACCATTTCCATGAGTTGCTTAACATCATCTGCAGTTGCATCTCCAGTATTCACCAGAAAATTAGCATGTACCGGTGACACCATGGCTCCGCCACAGCATTTCCCTTTACAGCCGGAAGCATCGATAAGACGACCGGCAGAGTCACCTGGAGGATTTCTAAAGAACGAACCAGCATTTTTCTGAACCTTAGGCTGTCTTATTTTGCGTTGCTGTAAGTATTTCCGGCACCTTTCCTGTATATCAATCGCATCTTCCCGGGCTAAGCGAATATCTGCTGAAACGACCAGACGCTTCTCATTTCCGACTTTCTGGTTCACCCATCTTCTGTAGTCGAATTCCAGTTCCTCACGACTCAACAGTTCCTCTCCGGAAGTCATGGAAAAAACGGTAAGAGAATCCACAACAGCTTCTATCTCTCCCCCCCAGGCTCCCGCATTCATGACCACCGCCCCGCCAAGAGACCCGGGGATACCACTCACAAACTCAAGGCCGGAATACCCCTTTCCAACACACCAGTTCAACAACTTTCCCAGGCTGCAGCCTGCGCCAACCCTGACCCGTATCGCCCCGGGTTCCGAATCATCTACAAGAGTGATTTCGGCAAGCCCCTGACCAAAGAGCAGAACAGCTCCTGCAAAGCCACTGTCTGCAACAAGGAGATTACTTCCCTTCCCTAAAAATCTCCAATTCAAGCTGTTGTCGGCAAAACAGTGTAAAAGAGCACTGAGTTCCTTTACACTTTCCACTACGATCAGGGCTTCTGCCGGACCGCCAATGCCAAAAGTAGTAAAAGGTGCGAGCGGACAATCCCATTGAATAGGGTTCTCCGCAAGACGGCTTAATTGCTCCCTTACCAGCTTTTTCACATTTTTCCTTCAGGGGCTTCGTTCAACAAAGCAACCAAATCTTCACCGGCCAAAACTATATTCCCGGCTCCCAGGGTCAAAACCAGGTCACCTTCTCTCAGTTCTGGATATATTGCCTCTGCAAGGTCATCCACCTTTGCAACAAACCGGGTCTGACGCTGCCCGTGTTTCTTCACTTCATCCAGAAGGATCTCCCCTGATATTTCTTCTATTGGGACCTCACTTGCAGCATAAATATCTGTCATCATCAGATAATCCGCCTGATGAAAACAGGTCTTAAACTCATGCAAGAGGGCAAGGGTCCTGCTGTACCGATGGGGCTGAAAAAGGACAACCAAGCGTTTATCCGGCCAACCTTCCTTGATGGCAGACAGGGTGGCCCGGATTTCCGTGGGATGATGTCCGTAATCATCAAGCACTGTAATGCCCCGGCCCTCACCCTTGAACTGCAAACGTCTCTGTACCCCCTGAAAACCGGCAAGAGCGGCAGCGATAGTTGCAAAGGGAATCTCGAGTTCCAGGCCGACACAGATTGTGGCCAGTGCATTATAGACGTTATGTCTTCCAGGAAGTGAGAAATCGATATCGCCTAAGACTTCACCCAGATGCCGCACGGTAAATCGAACCCGTCCCCCTCCGGTCTCAATCTGTTCAGCAGACAGATCCGCCTGGGAAGTTAAGCCATAGGTTATCTTTCGTTTCCTTATTTCAGGTAGGATATCTGCGACATTGGCATCATCGAGACAGAGGATCACTGCACCGTAAAATGGAATCCGGTCAATAAATTCCAAAAAAGTGGCTTTTATATGCTCAATATCATCGTAATGATCCATATGTTCGAGGTCGATATTGGTGACAACATCGAGAACCGGTGACAGTTTCAAAAAGGAGCCATCACTCTCATCTGCCTCTGCAACCAGAAATTCACCCTGCCCAAGTTTAGCATTCCCACCCAGGCTGTCCACCTTACCGCCAACAACGATGGTGGGATCAAGACCGGCCTCACTCATCATCCAGCTCACCATTGAGGTGGTGGATGTTTTGCCGTGACTGCCGGCAATGGCAATACCATACTTTGCCAGGCGCATGAGCTCGGCCAGCATCTCCGCCCGCTGAATCACAGGAATCCCGGTCTCATGAGCTGCCATGACTTCCGGATTATCATTGGTAATGGCCGATGAAGTCACCACCACATCTGCACCTTTGACCCAGCTGCCATCATGTCCTTTGTAAACAACACCGCCCAATGCCTGAAGGTTCCGTGTGATTTCGGAATCGTGCAAATCAGAGCCTGAGACAGCATAACCAAGATTGAGCAGGAGTTCTGCAATGCCGCTCATTCCGATTCCACCGATTCCGACAAAATGTATTTTTTTAGTTTTTTTATACATAAGCCTCTTATTTCAAGCTAACTGCTGGTGTCTAACACAGGTTTGCTGCCCAGCAAAGCAAGACACTCATCCACTATCCGTTCCGCTGCCTCGGGGAAGGCACGGCTCTGCATGGCAACGCCCATCTCTTCCAACAGCTGCCTGTTGCCAAGTAGTCGCACTAGGTTATCAGCTAATATCTCAACCGTGAGATCCTTTTCCACAAACATCAACGCCCCGCCACTCTGTACATAAAACTCACCATTTTTCTGCTGATGGTTGTCAGCTGCATAGGGGTATGGAATCAAAATGGCTGGCTTACCAAGAACTGCCAGTTCCGCAAGCGTTGTTGCACCGGCACGTGAAACCAGCAGGTCCGCCTCCCTGTAGATGGCAGCCATGTCGCTGAAAAAAGGAGACACAGTGGCAGAGATATTATTTTGCCGGTAACTGGCCTCAACTTTTTTCGTATCTTGTGGTCCTGTCTGGTGAATCACTTTCACCGTGGCAAGATCTGGCAGGCCAAGTCCAAAGGCCCCGGTCACCAGTTCGTTTACCCGGTGGGCGCCAAGGCTGCCACCCAATACCAGGAGAGTAAGTGTTTTCTCTTCTTGAGTCTTCTCTTGCCTGGCCAGGCTGAGGATAGCGTTTCGAACAGGATTGCCCGTTAAAACACATTTTTTCCCTGGAAACCATTTTTCACTTCCCGGGAGAGAGAGACAAATTCTGGAAGCCAGAGTTCCAAGCTTCCTGTTTGCCAGACCGGGGACAGAATTCTGTTCATGGATAATGGTTGGTTTGCCAAGGAGTTTTGCTGCAGCGACCACCGGCCCTGTCACATATCCACCAACTCCCAGTACGAGATCAGGTCTGAACCTTAACACATGATACATGGCCTCCAGACAGGAAATTGGCAGCACCCCAAATCCCAGCAGGAGAGAAAACAGATTCTTTCCCTTCAGTCCTTTGGAATGAATGGAGCGGGTCGCATACCCATACTGTTCTAGACTCTTCTTATCCATCTTTCGTTTTGTGCCCACAAAAAGCACTTCACTTCCCGGCAGACGACGACACAAGGCTTCTGCCGTTGCGATGGCTGGAAAGAGATGTCCCCCGGTTCCACCACCTGTAAGCATAAGTCGCACGGGAGTTTTCATCAGGACGCCTTCTCCGCAGTCACTTCCTGCAGGTTCATGACCGCCTGCACAAAGACATCTCCACGCTGTCCGTAATTGTCAAACATATCAAAACTTGAACAGGCAGGAGCCAGGAGCACCACATCACCTGGCCGGGCAAGGCTTGCTGCAAGGGAGACTGCCTCCTCCATGGAACCTGCATAACTGACCGGCGCTGCCCCATCTATGGCTGCAGCTATGGCATCTGCGGCCTCTCCCAGCAAGATAAGTCTCCTTACCTTTTGTCTTATCGGCTCTTTCAGGACAGTATAATCTTCCCCCTTGTCTCTGCCTCCGGCAAGAAGAACGATATTCCCGGAAAACGATTCCAGGGCGCTGATAACGGCCCCTGTATTGGTGGCCTTAGAATCATCGTAGTAGTCGACCTCAGCCAAGTTTATCACATGCTGGAGACGATGAGCCGCTAACTTAAACCCCTTAAGCCCCCTCTCTATATCATCCTTTCGACATCCAAGAAGCGAGACAGCAAGCACTGCTGCCTCGGCGTTTAACAGACCGGTATGAGAATCAAGTTCACTTCCGGCAAGTGAATAGCTCTCAGCTTCCTGTCCCAGCAGACGGATCGTAACGATACTCTGGTGTCCAATAGCTGAAGAGTTCCTCTCACGACTGCCAAAACAGTACACTTCCTGATGAGTGAGCTGGGAACTGAGCTGTTGACACATGGGGTCATCAGCACAGAGTATTGCTTTGTCACTTGCCTTCTGGTGAGTAAACAGCTTCATCTTGGCTGCAGCATATCGGGCCATGCTTCCGTGCCGATCCAGATGGTCGGGACTGATATTCAGCAACACACCAATATGCGGCGAAAAATTTCCGGCCGATTCAAGCTGAAAACTCGACAGCTCAAGCACCAGCACATCGACCCGTTCTCCACGGCGGAGATAATCAAGAATCGGGGTTCCAATGTTTCCCCCTACAAACACCTTTTTCCCGGATGCTGAAAGCAGTTCACCCAAGAGGGCTGCCACCGTGGTTTTACCATTCGTCCCGGTCACTGCCACTACGCATTCGGTAAGGTATGGTGCAGCCAGTGCCAATTCACCCAAGACAGGTATATTTTTCCTGCGCATCGTCACCAGAAGAGGCAAATCAGTGGGAATACCCGGACTGATGACGATAAAATCACTACGGGAAAAAAATTCTTCACTGTGACCACCGCCCTCAAAGGCAATCCCCTTTTCCTGAAGATAGTCCTGGTCTACCCGGGATAGATCAGTGAATTGTCTATTGTCTGAGACAGAGACCTCAACATTATGGCTCAACAGAAATTTTACGGCGGCACGACCGGACACACCCATGCCCATGACCACTGCCCGCTGCCCTGATTCTATCTTTCTGTATTCTCCAGTTTCCATCATCGCAGTTTCAATGTTGCTATGGCAAAGAGGCCAAGAATGATAGAGACAATCCAGAACCGGACAACGACCTTGGATTCATGCCAGCCTTTTTTCTCAAAATGATGATGAAAGGGAGCCATGAGAAAAATACGTTTGCCCTTACTGATCTTAAAATAACCGACCTGGAGAATAACGGAAATGGCCTCCATGACAAAGATTCCACCGACAATGGCCAGCAGAATTTCCTGTTTTATGATAATGGCCACTCCCCCCAGGGCACCGCCAAGGGCGAGTGAACCGACATCCCCCATAAACATCTGAGCCGGAAAGGCGTTGAACCAGAGGAAGCCCAGACAGGCTCCAACCATAGCCCCGCAAAAAATAGCCAACTCTCCTGCCCCCTGGACGTAGGGAATCTGAAGATAGTCAGCTAAAATCACATGGCCTGCAAGATAGGAAAAGACAAGATAAACAGAGGCTGAAACAACTGTGGGTCCGGCAGCCAGACCGTCAAGACCATCGGTGAGATTCACGGCATTGGAGGAACCCACTATAACGAAAATCGCAAAGACCACGTAAAACCAGGAAAGATCAGGCTGGATGTTTTTCAAAAAAGGCACACTCAGTTGGCCGTCATAGGCTGGATGGAGAAGAACAAACAACCCCACCACCGAGGCACCAAAAACCTGGAACAAAAGTTTTCCTCTGGCACTCAGTCCCGCGCTGGACTTCTTTTTGATTTTCTGCAAATCATCAACACCACCGATGGCACCAAAAAAAATACTCACAAAAAGCATGAGCCAGACCAGTGGATTATCAAGTCTCGCCCAAAGCAGAGTTGACCCTGTGATGGATATAAGAATCAGGACTCCACCCATGGTAGGCACCCCCTGCTTTGCGAGATGGGTTTCCGGACCGTCGTCACGTACCACCTGCCCCACTTGATGCTGTCCGAGCTTTTTGATAAACCAGGGTCCCAACAGCAGCATCAGGAGAAAGGCGGTGACTGCACCACCGATGGAGCGCACCGTGATGTAACGAAACACATTCAAGGCGCTGAGACTACTGTGGAGAGGATAGAGAAGATGGTATAACATTATTTTAGTATTTTCCCTCGGCTATTATAAGAGAATCAAGAAATATTTCTTTTTCATTTTTTCACGAATCGTTCGACCAGGCTCTCCAGATGCATTCCCCTGGAACCTTTCACCAGAACATAGGAATCCGACTGGAGTTTTCCGGCAGCAACCAACCCTTCCAGCCAGTCAAGACATTCTTCCTGCCCGGCAAACACACGCACATGGGTCGCATCCATTCCCTGCTCTCTGGCACCTGACGCTGTGAAAGCAGCAAAACTTCCAACCAGTGCCAGAAAATCAATCCCGGAATCTGCAACAAGGGCACCAATTTCTTTATGCAGAACTTCACTGGCAGCACCCAATTCCAGCATATCCCCCAGAACTGCAATACGAGAACCAGTCCCCAGTTCACCAAGGGTACGAATTCCAGCCTTCATGGAGGCAGGATTGGCATTATAGGTGTCATTAATCACACGACTTCCTGAAGGACCGTCAAGAATCTGCATACGACGATCCGATGGCAAAAAGGTGGCAAGCCCTTTGGCAATCACCTGTAAGCCAATCCCGGCAGCATGTGCAACAGCCGCAGCGGCCAAGGCGTTGGAGATATTATGAAGGCCGGGTACCTGGAGAACAACGCGGGTCTCATCTTCTTTTATCTGCAGGGTAAAAGTGATCTCTTCCCCCTGGCCGACTTTCTGTTGTGAACCATGCACATCAAGTAAATCCGGACCGCCACCGCCAAGACCGAAAAACACCTTCTTCTGGTCACACTTTCCGGCAACAGCTACCACCCTTGGATCATCTCTGTTTACTACCAACACTGTCTCTTTGGTGCAAGTCTGAAACAGCTCTCCCTTGGCTTTTGCCACCCCTTCTATATCCCCAAGACCTTGAAGATGTGCCCCATGAACGTTTAAGATACAGGCGATATCCGGATCTGCAATTTCAGTAAGCCTTCTGATTTCACCGGGCCGGTTCATTCCCATTTCAAGAATTACTGCCTCATGTTTTACCATTATGGGAAGGAGAGAAAGGGGCAGTCCTATAAGATTATTAAAATTCCCTTCAGTTTTCAACACCCTCCCTGGTGCCTTATCGGGTTGCTCAGGCCACTGCTCAGCAAAGATTGCTGCACACATCTCCTTTACCGTGGTCTTGCCACTGCTTCCTGTAATGGCAACCACTACTGGCTGACTGATCTCCTTCATGCATGAACGCCTGTGGCAGGCAAGATCTCCCAATGCCTGTTCCGTATTTTTTACATGAATTATGGGAACAGTGGACGGTTCATTCGGTTCACGTTCAAGGACAAGGCAGGCAGCCCCAGCTTCCACCACCTGCGCCACGTACTCGTGGGCATCAAAGCGCTCCCCTTTCAATGCCACAAAAATATCACCCCGAACCACGGACCTTGAATCTGTTGAAATTTTGCCAAAGGGCTTTCCTGACTCAAAAGGATTTTTATTTCTTATTTGTCCCCCGGTGGCCAGAGCAAGTGACGCCAGGTTCCAGCTGCTCAACGACTCTGCCGCCTCTAAGGAATCATCAAAAAACCTTCTTCCCTTGCTCCCAAGCTGGTAGTCTTCATGACCTTTACCGGCTATAAGAACAATGTCTTCCGCAGCAGCTGCTCCAATAGCCGCAGCAATAGCTCGGCCGCGATCACCAATCCTCACAAAACCTTTTTCTCCACTTTTCCGGCTCTTCAACCATGGTTCATTCTTCTCAGCCAGTGGAGTTTCAGCTATCCCTTCCACTATTGCAGCAATTATCGTCTTGGAATCCTCTGATCTCGGATTATCATCGGTGACAAGTACAACGTCTGAATAGGTCCCTGCAGCCTTCCCCATAAGGGGACGCTTCCCCCTGTCCCTGTCACCACCACAACCAAACACACAGTAAAGGGATGCGTGGGGAAGTTGTGCAAGTGTTTTCAGTACTTCTTCCAGAGCATCAGGGGTGTGGGCATAATCCACAAAAACAATGGGGCGAAAACTCTGTTCTTGAGGGCACACCTTGATCCGCTGCATCCTGCCTGGTGCCCCTGTCGCCCTGCTTAAGGCTGTGCTGATATCCGAAAGAGATACCCCCGAAGCCACTGCCATAGCGACAGTGGTCTGGATATTAGCGACATTAAACTCGCCAACCAGAGGAGAGGAAAACTCACATGCGCCCTTCGGGGTTTGGAGTTTGATTATTGTACCTGTCACCCGCCCCTCCACCTGCAATGGATGGATAGAATAGTCCCTTGATTTGCCACAACTGAGAACCGGGAAATCTTGTGCCAGACAGAACTGTAGCAACTTTTTGCTCCATACTGAACCTTCTTCAGGAAAAGAAATGACAGCTTTACCGTTGGCAGCCAGGTGGTCCGTGAAGAGGATGGCTTTGGCCGCAAAATAGCTATCCATATCCAGATGATAATCCAGGTGATCGCGGGAAAGATTGGTGAAGGCGGCCACATCAAAGGAGAGCGAACCGATCCGATTCTGTTCAAGACCGTGCGAGGATACCTCCATGATTACATGATCCACACCGTTGTCCGCCATTTCCCTCAATGTCTCCTGGAGGAGCAGGGGTTCCGGGGTGGTGAAAGGAGATGGAATCTCCCTTCTCTCTCTCTTGCTTGTCTGGTAACGGTAACTGATAGTTCCCAGCACTCCAGGCTGTTTACCGGCTTGGATCAACACTGATTCAAGAAGGTAACTGACCGTTGTTTTGCCATTGGTACCGGTAACTGCAAGCATTGTCATCCCCTGGGCAGGAGATGCAAAAATTGTTTCAGCAAGCAAACCATAGGCTTTTCTAGTGCTGTTCACTTCAAGAATACAAATCCCACTGCCTAAACAAGCATCCGACAGCAGGCGGCCTTTTTCAGCAAGCACAGCGGAACAGCCTCTTTTTACCGCCTGGTCTATAAAATCATGACCATCATTTTCACTGCCGGCAAGGGCTACAAAAAGAGATCCAGACGTGACATTACGGGAATCTACTGAAACCCGAGTGATTAAACACGTTGCTGGTGTACCGGAAAGACAGGAAACAGGGATATTCTCTGTGAGTGCTGCTAAAGAGACGCCTGATGATGGGGAAACAACAGTACCCGGTGCAGTGCATACCCACTTTCCGCTCATACTCTTCTGTTTCCCAATAGACATTAATGTATTCCGTCCGGGGTATCCAGGCACGGGACCCATTTACTCAAAGGCTCCTTCTTCCTGCAAATCCTTCATTTGCAGTTTCTCTGGAGGAGCAGCATCACTTTTCAGGGTCAACACGACATGCTCACCCTTTGTCAATTCTTTTCCAGCCATTGGACTTTGAGAGACTATGCGGCCGCTTCCTATGATCTCAACAGTTACTTCAGCCTGCTGCAAAAGTCGCAATCCCTTTCTCAAGCTGCCCCCCGTCAGGTCTGGCATAATCCTGGTATGTTCATTGAGAATACCGGACAAGATTGCAGAACTGCCTGATTCCTTCTTCTGCTCACCTTTAAAATTCCTCTCTTTTGTTTCAGCCACCTCAGCCATATCAGCCAGATTACGTCCAACTTGCTGGAGGGCCACCATTGAAGGAATTATAGTAGCAATGTTTTCACCTAGAAAATCAGCCCCTTTCCGATCTAGTTGTTGGGGCCCTAATCCATGCTCTCTGGAGACCAGAAACAGTATCATCTCAGGTTTTTCTGCAGGAATAGCAGTCAGGGACATCCTGTCTCTGACATACTTACCAGCGACCAAAGAAACAGTCTCTCCAGAAAGAACAGTTGAGCCGAGAATTTCTGGCGTTCCCTGGGCTCGGAGCAATATTCGGAGTTCATTTGACACCAGGGATGGCAACACATTACGCCCCCGCAGTTCCCCATGGAATATATCATAATAATATTCCTTCTGTTCAGATCTTTCGATGATCCTGTCAAGAATATGGGGCTGAATCTTTTTTCCACCATTTAAAAGATGGCTCATTCCCAGAAGCACTTTCAAGGGAGTGGCTGTCTTGGGAACCGCACCAAAATCGACACTATTTGAACAGGAGACAAATTGAGGAAGAGTGCTGCCCTGTTTTTTCCCTCCAGAAAAATCTACCTGGATATCTGTTGTCAGCTGCAAGCGTTCCCAGAGCCGCAACTGTCTCGAAAAGTCGATTTCAGGGGACACCAGACTCCAGGGATACACCTGCGTTCCCAGTTCCCACCCCCCTTGAAGCAGTGATGCATCCCTAAAAAATCTCCTAAACCCCTCAGGAACAACCATGGGTGAAAAGAAAATAGGGTCTAGAATCTCATTCTCATGCTGCCAGACACTATTCGGATTGTAGGATGGATAATTCGCTCCAGCAACAATCTCACCCTCCACTGTGTCGAGCAGCAGAGAAGAAATACGCCCCTGCTCCATCTCTCTGCCCAGGGTGGATACATATTGTTCAAGAATAGCCTGGATTTTCATATCAATGGTCAAAACCAGATCATGACCATTGGTACTCGTCTGTTTCAGCCCTTTCAAATCAATGCCAGGGATATCTTCCTGCCAAACGCGATCCTGATTGAGTAGACGATTATAATAGTGTTCAACACCAGTTAGTCCGAGATCATTTTCCGAATAACCAATCAGATGCGACGCCAGTTCCTGTTGGGGATAGGTTCTTGCAAATTCCCGATGAAAATAGATCCCCGGCAAATTCAGTGCAGTAATTCTCTCCTCATCTTCCTGTGCAATATCACGACGAAGCCAGACAAGGTGTGAATCGCGTCCCAGACGTGCCGTAATTTCAGGTTCCGGAAAGCCAAGTATTCCAGAGAGTATTTCCGCTGTCTCCGGTATGCTTTTAACCTCACGGGGCCGAACATACAGTGACACACGCTCCAGGGTCTGGGCAAGCTCTTTGAAGTTACGATCGTAAATTGTTCCACGAACAGTATTGGCAGGATGCAGATCACTTGGAAACGTCTCTCTCCAAATATCAGCCAGATTAGTCAGTTGTTCCTTGTAGGCTAAACCTATCCCTGCAACCGTACCAGCAAGACCAAGAATAATCAGTAAGATCCATATCCGCCTTCTCTTGTTATTCTTCGTTTTAAGACGAGATCTCCTGGCCATGCCTATAAACTGTTTTTTTTTGGACTACTCAGATGTTTGAGAGTTAAGACTGATGGCGTCGTAAAAAGGGTACTCTTTTCAGTCCTCCCTTGAGGGGGATAAATACGACACCATCAAAACTTCCTATACTGGCCGGACTGAGGCATATGGATCGCCAACTGATTAGCAGCCAATAGTCCCACAGCTTCAGGGGAAAACAGACGCGCTTTTTTTGCCCGAAGTAAAATATTGGCAGTGACCAGTTCATCATGCTGGCTCGCTACCTGTTCAATCTTTTGATTCACCTCCGTGACTGACTTTCCAAGCCACAGAGAGGACACGAACAAAAACAGGGCCGCGACAAACAAGACCTTGGCACCAGCATACCAGAGCTGTTTCCCTCCTGGAACACTCATTACCTGTCGCCCTCTACGCTTTGAACAATGCCTGAATGAATTCACGCGGGGAATAACTGTGTGGGCTGAAGGGTTAATGATCATAATTCCACCTCTCTCATTCAAATTCTTTCGGCAACCCGTAAGCGGGCGCTTCGTGATCTTGGGTTAAGCTCCCTTTCTTCAGGAGTTGCCATAATCGGTTTTTTTGTCAGCACTGTCAGTTTCGAATTCTCTCGAAATTTTCTTTTTACCATCCTGTCTTCCAGGGAATGAAAAGAGATCACACAAAACCGTGCTCCCGGCCTCAGATACGAAACTCCCTGAGTCAAAATTTCAGCCAGATTCTCAAGCTCCCTATTTACAGCTATGCGTAAAGCCTGAAATACACGTGTTGCCACATGTATTTTTTTGGGGTGAAAGGCCTTCGGCACTGCCCTTGCGACAAGAGTTGCGAACTGCTTGGAGCTGGTAATCGGCTGACGCCTCCTTTCTTCCACAACAAAAGCAGCGATCCTTCGAGCCTGCTTTTCTTCTCCGTAATAATAAAAGATATCTGCCAATTCCTCTGCCGTACAATCAGCCAGAATGGAAGCTGCAGTCACTTCCCGTCTGATATCCATTCGCATATCCAGGGGTTCATCCCGCTGAAAACTGAATCCACGCTCTCCCTGATCAAGCTGGAGGGAAGAGAGTCCAATATCTATGAGAATCCCATCAACTTTATCGATACCAAGCTCAGTAAGGCCTTCTCCAATCTCTGAAAAATTCCTTCTGACAATGGTCAGCCTCTCGCCAAATTGTGCCAGTCGCTCCCTGCTCTTTTCAATGGCCGCCGCATCCCAGTCAAAACCAATCACACGGCCATGGGGGGTACTCGCCTGAAGAATTGCCTCACTGTGTCCCCCCAGGCCTAAAGTCCCATCCACGTAAACCCCATCACTCCTGGGAGCTAGAAACTCAAGGGTTTCCCTTGGCAAAACAGAGTGATGGATACGTGCTGCTTCACTCTGCTGGTTCATCAGAGGATGCCCAGCTTGGACAAGCCCTCGTCAAAACTATCAAAACTCTCGCGAGTAGACTGAACCTCATGCAACCAGGCCTCCTTATCCCAAATCTCTACCCAGTCCCGCATGCCGGTCAAAATCACATCTTTACCGGTACGGGTTTCAGTACGAAGTGCAGAGGGCAGGAGGATACGACCCTGCTTGTCAAGGTTACATTCCGTAACCGAAGAAAGAACCAGGCGGATAAAACTGGCTAGGCCGGGCTGTTCTTTTCCCCGATCAATAAGCTTATCTTCAATGGCTTCCCACTCGGAGACGGGGTAAGCGCGCAGATGTGTTTTCCAGGTTGTCACCATCAGGGTCTGAGTGCCGTACTGCGCCAGGACATCACGGAAACGGCTTGGGAAATTCAGCCGCCCCTTGCTGTCCAGACTATGCTCAGACTTGGTTCGAAATCTGCTTTTTACGATTTTCTCTTCACCCATTCACTTCCACCTCTCCACCACTTCACACCATTTTACGCCACTATCATAAGTTTTATATCATGAGATATCTTCTTGTCAAGTAATTTCATTCGAAATTTTAGGAGGTTAAGACAGATTTCGAAACAGACACGTCAACACACCATATAGTGCGCCAAGACAATGCACACACAACAAATAGTGCAGGAGTGGTGTTTTTTTCAGTGAAATGGAAGAAAAAAAGAGGAGAAGAAAAACAATAAATTACACCGACCATACAGGGTGATATGAATTTTTGAAGAAAAAATCACGTTCTTTTCAAAAAAATATGGTGGTGGAAAGTGGGAATCCCAAAAGGCCTAGAGGTTCCCTCAAAATCAAAATTGAGAGCAACCACAGAGTGGTTCTGCCCCCGTTGGCAAACAAAGCCCTACAGAATTACAGGGGAACAGCTATACTGTACTTTTTAAGTTATGAGAGCAGGTAGGGGGAACGTCGAAAAAAAAGAGCTGCGAAATAACTAACCCAGACCGAGCAGTTTCCGCAAGTTGGATTCGCCTGAAAAGCTGTGTGCCTTATCAGGAAAGGTGCCGCTTCGCACTTCGCTAGTATACTCATCCACTGCCTTTTTAATGCTTGGGGCAAGTTTGGAGTAGGATTTGACAAAACTGGGAACAAACGTATCAAACATCCCAAGAAGATCATGGGTAACCAGAACCTGACCATCACAATGAACACCGGCACCAATACCAATGGTAGGGATTTGAATCTCTTCAGAGATGATTTCACCCAGTTCATCGGGGATACATTCAAGAACCAGAGCAAAGACTCCAGCCTTTTCAAGGCCACGCGCCTCTTCTATCATCATCCTGGCTGATTCCATATCACGTCCCTGCACCTTATATCCACCCAGTTGCGTGGCTGTTTGCGGGGTGAGACCGATATGGCCGATGACTGAGATCCCGGCACGAACCAGGGCGGTTACTGTTTCACAAACCTCCAGTCCACCTTCAAGTTTCACAGCGTCGCAACCCGCCTCCTTCAGGAAACGCCCTCCATTCAAAATGGCATCACGGGAACCGGAATTGTAGGAACCAAAAGGCATATCTCCAACGACAAAAGCTGTCGGAGCACCACGGCGTACAGCTGCGGCATGGTGAATCATTTCATCCATGGTGACAGGGACAGTGGAATCATACCCCAGTACCACCATTCCTAAAGAATCACCAACCAGCAGGACATCCACATCCGCAGCCGCGAGCATGGACGCCATAGCCGCATCATACGCGGTAAGCATGGTAATTTTCTCACCCGCTTTTTTCATGTTGAGGATATCGGCTACTGTCTTCCGTTTCTGCATGGTTCAATCTCCATCATCAAAGAGCGTGGGTTGTCGTTTCATGCTCCCGGGCAGTGAACGGCCAAAATGCTCATAGGCAGTGATGGTGGCCATACGGCCGCGCGGGGTTCTGGTCAGGAATCCGGACTGGATCAGAAAAGGTTCGTACACATCTTCCAGGGTATTTTTTTCCTCACACACAACAGTGGCCAAAGTTTCCAGACCAATGGGCCCGCCCTGGAACTTGTCGATAATGGACAATATTATTCGTCTATCCATGTCATCTAGACCAAATCGATCCACATTTAACAGATTCAAGGCCGCATCTGCCACTTCAGCGTTTACAGTTGGATGCTTGCCCACTTCAGCAAAATCCCGCACCCGTCTGAGCAGTCGATTGGCGATACGTGGGGTCCCCCGTGACCTGCGACCAAGCTCCAGGGCTCCTTCCGCGTCAACCTGCATACCAAGAATTGATGCTGAACGCTGAACAATCTTTACCAGCTCTTCAGGTTCATAGAGCTCCAGGCGCAGGATTACGCCAAAACGATCACGCAACGGCGGCGTCAGCAGACCAGTACGGGTAGTGGCCCCCACAAGAGTAAAACGGGGCAGATCCATCTTCACCGACCGTGCCCCCGGTCCCTGACCGATGATTAGGTCAAGCTGAAAATCTTCCATGGCAGGGTAGAGAATTTCCTCAACCGCATGGTTCAGGCGATGGATCTCATCAATAAAGAGAATATCACCCTCCTGGAGGCTGGTAAGAATGGCAGCAAGGTCACCCTGGCGCTCAATGACCGGACCTGATGTAGCCTTGATTCCGGCGTTCATTTCATTGGCAATGATGTAGGAAAGTGTGGTTTTTCCCAGACCGGGATAACCATGAAAAAGGACATGATCCAGTGTTTCACCACGGGCTTTGGCCGCACGGATAAAGATATCCAGACTCTTGCGCAAATGGTCCTGTCCCACATATTCATCAAGACGTCTGGGGCGTAGGGCATTATCAGAACCGGAGTCATTGCTGACGGGCTCTGGCGCTACCAGTCTCTCGTTTGCCTGGATTTCCTCTTCAAAGTTCATGCAAGTGTACGAAGTCCTTCTTTTATGAGTTCTTCAATGGTCATATCCGCAAATGCCTCACTTCCCACCTGTTTCCTGACCTGGGCCAGGGCATCGCGCGCAACTACATCAGGATAGCCAAGGTTGACAAATGCCGAGATGGCGTCAGTGACCGGTGATGACACAGAAGCAGTCGAAAGCGGAGCAACACTCCCTGCTGTGGATGTCTGCAGGCCACCCACTTTATCTTTCAATTCCATACAGATCCGTTCAGCAGTCTTTTTCCCCACCCCCGGAATAGTGGTCAGGCCTTTCACATCTTCACCACTGATTGCCCGACAGAGCGCATCCATCTGCATTCCTGAAAGGACAGCAAGGGCGAGCTTGGGGCCGATTCCGGAGACGGTCTTCAGGGTGAGAAACATCTCTTTTTCCAGGCGTTCAGAAAAGCCGAAAAGGACAATGGCATCTTCCCTGACACTGGTGTGAATGTGGAGAAAGAGCTCCGCCCCTTTTTCAGGAATACGGGACAAGTCCTCGGTGGACAAAAAGACCTCATAGCCCACACCACGGACATCAATCACACATCTGTCCGGGGCTATATATTGGACTGTTCCGGTGAGCGATGAAATCATTTCAGTGAGTAGTGGTACGTTGAGAGTTGAGAGTACAAAATCACCTGGAAACCTGGTGGTTGGCATGGCAAATTGCTACAGCCAAGGCATCGGCGGCATCATTGCTTGGCGTTGCCGACAGTCCTAAAAGAACACGTATCATATGCTGGACCTGCCTTTTTTCCGCCTGCCCATAGCCAACGACAGCCCGTTTGACCTTTTTGGCACTATAATCATATACTGCCAAACCATTCTGCATAGCTGCAACCACAGCCGCGCCCCTCGCCTGGCCAAGCTTTAAGGCAGAATTTGCGTTAGTGGATATGAACACTTCTTCAACAGCGGCAACTTCCGGGTCGTGGATCTGAACAACCTCGTTAATCCCTTCAAAGATCTCATTCAAACGATTTGCCAGGGGAAAACTGGGCGTGGTTTTAATGACTCCACAGGACACAAAGACAACTTTCCCATATCCGGCATCAACAATTCCATATCCTGTAACTCGTGAACCGGGATCAATGCCTAATATTCGCTGCACGCGTGAAATACCTTCTACGATAACTGCACCATAAGATCATCATCAATATCAAAGTTGGCATGCACATTCTGCACATCTTCATGCCCCTCGAGGTTTTCAAGAAGTTTCAATAATGCTTTGGCCGGTTTTTCCTCAGTCACTTCGATAGTTGTCTGAGGAACCATGGTAAGGGATGCCTCAACAAATTCAACTCCTGCTTTTTCGAGTTCTTCACGTACCTCATCAAAATCACCAGGGGCCGTGACAACCTGAAAATGATCCTCTTCTTCAAGCACATCGTCAGCGCCAGCCTCTATTGCCAGCTCCATCAACTTTTCTTCACTGATGCTTGATTTATCCACCAGCATCATCCCCTTCTTGTCAAACATATATGCAACACAGCCGGATTCTCCCAGATTTCCGTTACTTTTGGCAAAATAGTGACGAATATCGGCGACTGTCCGGTTCCGGTTATCGGTCATGCACTCCACCAGGACGGCAACACCACCTGGTCCGTATCCTTCGTAGAGGATCTCATCATACACTTCACCCTCAAGCTCACCGGTTCCCTTTTTAATGGCACGGATTATGTTGTCTTTGGGCATGTTCTCAGCGCGGGCCGTGGCAACGGCACTGCGAAGCCGTGGATTACCATCCGGATCGCCACCGCCCATTCTGGCCGCCACAGTGATCTCTTTGATAAGGCGGGTAAAGATCTTGCCGCGTTTGGCATCCACTGCCCCCTTTCGATGCTTAATATTTGCCCACTTGGAATGTCCTGCCATGATAAAATCCTTCTATTTATTTTTTATTCTCGTATTTTTTTCTACCGTAAAATCCCATCCCCAGGACAAAAACCTCACGGCTCTCCACTCGGGAACTTTTGGGTTTAATTATTCTTACCATTTCAAACTGCTCTTTCACTTTCTGCACAAAATCAGGAAAGTCCTCTCCCTGAAAAGCCTTGCAGTAGTAATTTCCTTTGGAGTGTAAAAGCTCCAATGCAATTGCCAGTGTCTGGTATATCAGACGCATGGACTGCTGATGATCTGCCCAGCGATTACCGGTAGTCCGTGGCGCAAGATCGGAAATAAGCACCTTGAATGCCGGGCGAATCTCCCGCACCCGGACAAGCAACTCCGGCACCATAATGTCTTGCCTGAGCCAGATAATTTCAGAACCTCCTGCTCGGGGTGATTTGTTGACCTCCTGCAAGTCAGCACCAACCACCAATCCTTTTTCACCTACCACTTCAGAGGCATACAGCGACCAACTGCCGGGTGAGCACCCAAGATCCAGAACGGCATCTCCACGCCTGATAAACTTATATTTATTCAGGGCTTCTTCCAGTTTATAGACAGACCTTGCCGGATACTTCTCTTTTTTGGCTTTCTTATAGTAGTAGTCTTTTACTGTGCGCACGATTTCTCAATATGGTGACTGAAAACAGATAGAAGCAGCTTTGTCGCAACAGAACTGCTCCTTTAATACTATCATTTTTTAGT
This sequence comes from Desulfocapsa sp., assembly GCA_021737265.1. Classification (GTDB taxonomy): domain Bacteria; phylum Desulfobacterota; class Desulfobulbia; order Desulfobulbales; family Desulfocapsaceae; genus Desulfocapsa. Next base: position 30,145 of record JAIPEF010000010.1, read on the forward strand.
ACCTTAGAAATTTTTTCGTGTTTATTTGAAAAGAATTTCGTGAAGGTACTTTCACCCCTCAAGGGGATACTGAACTGAGTACCGGCCTACCGTTCATCACCAGTGCTAGTACCTTAGAAATTATTTTCATGTTTTTTGCAAAGAAAATAATTTCTGAGGTGGTCATACCCCACGAGGGGCACTGAACCGGTTTCCAGCTATCAATCATGATAAACTCGTATTTATGCCCGTAGTTTGGGTGAAAACCTCAAACCTAGGATGGCTAAGTATTTATGCCCGGTAGTTAGGGTGAAAATACGACGCCATCAATCATAAATAAGGACGGTGTAGCGTTCAAGGATCTCCTCGGTTTCAGGGTCAAGATCGCTGGCAACCTCGTGGATCTGATATTCATGCCCGCATCCTGTACAACGCATCCGAATACGTCGACACTGACGCAGCACTTCCAGCTTTTCAGAACATTTTTTACATTCCATGGGATCAACTGAGCAGTTGCTCACGGGTGAAAAGAGCTTCCAGCTTATAGCCTGCATTGGCCAGCACATCAACGCCACCTTCCTGACGCTCAACAACCGTAATAACCTGGCCTACTTTAAACCCCTGGGCCTCGACCCGTTCAATGACCTTCACCAGTGTACCACCAGTGGTGACCACATCTTCGAGGAGGGTTACCCTGCACCCCGGAGTCATGTTGCTTAACCCTTCGATGTAATTCCCGGTTCCATGGCCTTTGGCCTCTTTTCGCACGATAAAGGCCGGGACTGGATATCCTTCCAGGTGACTGACAATAGAAACTGCGGTAACCAGTGGGTCAGCACCCAGCGTCATCCCGCCGACGGCAGCAATGGGTTCATCAGCTTTCAGCATGAGCTCCAGGATGAGTTTGCCGCAGAGATACGCACCTTCTGCTGAAAGAGAGGTCTGTTTAACATCAACATAAAAATCAGATTTTTTGCCGGAGGTAAGGGTGAACTCACCTTTACGGTATGATTTTTCGAGAAGAATTTCTTTTAAACGCTGTTTGTTATCCATGATAGTATTTTTTAGGCAATTGTTATTGATATGTTGAAAAGCTGTTATATTAGTTACTGTGAATTTACCTGTTTTTTCGCAAGGAACAAGAAAAAACTCGCAATAATAAAAAATGACATGTTATTCTGGATAATTATTTATCAAGATCAAAATCGAATGAGTTGTTCAAAACAGAGCTAAGGGAAAAGGCTGGATATGTGTGGAATTGTTGGATATGTTGGAAAAAGACGCCTGGTTCCGGTAGTACTGGAAGGACTGAAACGTCTGGAATACAGGGGCTATGATTCGGCAGGTATTGTCTACCTTGAGGATGGGAAGCTGCAGAAATATCGCAGTGAAGGAAAACTGCAGAACCTGGAAAATATCCTGGGAGAAGCCTTTGGCGCCCATTCCCATATTGGTCTTGGTCATACCCGCTGGGCAACCCATGGTGCCCCTACCACTGAAAATGCCCACCCCCACAGCGACTGCACCGGTGACCTGGTTGTTGTCCATAATGGCATCATAGAAAATTACCACTCGCTCCGTAATGAACTCATTGCCAAGGGCCATCGTTTTGCCTCTGAAACTGACACCGAAGTCCTGGCCCACCTCATTGAAGAATACCTTGAGAATGACCTTCGTGCTGCTGTAACTCAAGCACTTGAACGGGTTGAAGGCTCCTATGCTCTGGGGGTTCTGTGGACGGGATTGCCCGATACCCTTATCGCTGCCCGCAACCACAGCCCTCTGGTCCTTGGGATCCATGAAGAGGAGGGAGGATTTCTGGCCTCTGATATCCCGCCCCTTCTTCCCTATACCGATCAGGTGATTTTTCTTGATGATCTGGAGCTGGCGGTTTTACGCGCCGATGGGTATTCCATTTACTCTCTGGAAAGTGGTGAAGAAGTCAAAAAAGAGGTTGAGACCATTTCCTGGAACTCGGCCATGGCTGAAAAAGGTGGCTACAAACATTTTATGCTCAAAGAAATTTACGAGCAGCCCCGGGCCATTATCGACACGGTGAGTGGTCGCATCAATCCAGAAACAGGAAGTATAGATCTGCCGGAAATGAATCTCAGCGACAAGGATCTTTCACAAATTGACAAGATCTTCCTCGTGGCCTGCGGTACCTCCTGGCATGCAGCACTGGTTGCCAAATACTGGATTGAGCGCTGGGCAGGGATTCAGGTGGAAGTAGATATCGCTTCCGAGTTTCGTTACCGGAAGCTTCTTATCAATGAACGGGTTCTCACGGTCTCCATTTCCCAGTCCGGGGAAACCGCTGATACCTTGGCCGGAATCCGGCTGGCTAAGAAACTTGGCTCCAAAATCGTCACCATCTGTAACGTGGTGGGATCCACCATGACCCGGGAAGCACACGGTACAATCTACACCCATGCCGGACCCGAGATCGGAGTGGCTTCCACAAAGGCCTTTACTTCACAGCTTGCAGCCCTCTTTTTACTCACTCTTTTCCTTGCTGAAAAGCGGGGAACCCTGGAGAGCGATGAACGCTTACTGCTCGGCAAAGAGCTGATCAGGCTGGCCACCGTGATTGAAGAAGAGCTTCCCCGACTTCAAGCCGATATACAGAAGCTGATAGAAAGCTATTATGACAGCCGGGATTTTCTTTTTGTCGGCCGGGGGCTGAACTTCCCCATTGCCCTTGAAGGGGCGTTGAAGCTGAAAGAGATCTCCTACATTCATGCGGAAGGATACGCCTCCGGAGAACTCAAACATGGGCCTATCGCACTCATTGACAAGGATATGCCCATCCTTGGTCTGACCCCAAAAGATGCTGTGTATCAAAAATCCATCTCCAATGTGGAGGAGATCAAGGCAAGACAGGGCCGTCTCATCCTGATTGGTACCAAAGGTGATACACACTTGAAAACCATCACCGAAGATGTCCTCTATCTGCCTGAGGTCCATGAGGAGCTGAATCCCATTCTCTACACAATCCCTGCCCAGCTGCTCGCCTATGAAATTGCCAGCCGCCGTGGTTGTGATGTTGATCAACCCAGAAACCTGGCAAAGAGCGTGACTGTTGAATGATCTCCATTGGCCTTGAAAATCTGGCAGACTCCACTATACCGCTGGCAGGCAAACGGCTGGGACTTCTCTGCAATCAGGCATCCACAGACAGCAACCTGCACCACTCAAGGGATGTGCTGCTGGATCAGTATGATGAGCAGCTCACCTGTCTCTTCTCACCGCAGCACGGCTTTTTCTCCGAAAAACAGGACAACATGATCGAATCCAATCACTCCCAAGATCCGGTGAGTGGTCTCCCCGTTTTCAGCCTCTACGGAGAACGCAGAAAACCGGATGCCGCCATGTTTGACCATCTGGACGTCCTGCTCATTGACATAGTGGACGTAGGCACCAGGGTATACACCTTTCTTTACACCATGGCCTATTGCCTGGAGGCTGCAGCTGAGTATGGGAAACAGGTGGTGGTGCTTGACCGTCCCAATCCGATCGGAGGAACAGTGGAGGGGAACATCCTCCAGGAAGACTGCAGCTCATTTGTAGGGCTTTATCCCATTCCCATGCGCCACGGCATGACTTTTGGGGAGCTTGCCCTCTTTATCAATGAAGAGTTTGCCATTGGGGCTGAGCTGGATGTTATCCCCATGCGGGGCTGGAAACCTTCCATGCTCTTTCGGGACAGCGGATTTCCATGGGTCTCCCCATCCCCAAACATGCCAACCCCTGAGACCGCCCTTGTCTATCCCGGCCAGGTAATCTGGGAAGGGACAAACTGTTCCGAAGGCAGAGGGACAACCCTGCCCTTTGAATTTGTAGGAGCACCGTTCTGGGAGCATGAACCGATCATCGAGCGCCTGGCTGCCACTGAGTTGCCCGGATGTTATCTCAGACCCCTTGTTTTTCAGCCGACTTCAGGCAAGTGGACAGAACAGCCCTGTATTGGCTTCCAGATTCATGTAACAGATCCCCTTGTTTTCCGTCCTTATCGTACGGCGCTGGCACTGCTTCAGGCAGTAATGCACCTCTATCCAGATGACTTTTCCTATAAAAATCCTCCTTACGAATATGAGTATGAACGTCTTCCCATGGATCTCATTCTCGGTGATAGTTTATTACGTAAAGCATTGGAGGAGGGAGAGTCTCTAGCAGATATTGAAAAGAAGTGGCAGCCTGAACTGATGGACTTCCTCAGGAGAAGGAAAAAATATTTATTGTACACTGCATGATGTTGTGATCCGCAGTCCGGATGTCTCCTAAGACACTATAGGCATATCAAAACTGACAACGAGAAAAAGATGAACCATAAAAACTTCAGCCTGAAAGAACTGGCAGAACTGGCAGAAGGTGAAATCACCGGAAACGCAGAGCTCCTGATCAGCGGCTTTGCTCCTCTTGAAACAGCTGGGGATGGGGATATCAGCTTTCTGGTCAAGGCCGGACAGGCTGACAAGCTTTCTGGCTTTAAGGGCTGCGCGGTAATCGTACCCATGGCCATAGAGGAGGCACCAGTCCCCATCATTCGGGTACAGGATCCCTATCTCGCCTCCGCCCGTATCCATACCCTGCTGCTGAAAAAACCTTTTGTTGCGGAAGGGGTGCATGAACGTGCCTGGGTTGGAGAAAGTACAAAAATGCCTGAGCAGATAAGTGTTGCTCCCCTTGCCTCTATTGGGGAGCGAGTAAACATCGGCGAACGGGTGACCATTGAGTCTGGTGTTGTGGTGGGGAATGATGTTCACATTGGAGACGATACTCTCTTAAAAGCCAACGTCACCATTGCAGAGGGCTGCAGGATTGGAAAGCGGGTCATCATCCACTCCGGGACGGTGATCGGCAGTGATGGCTACGGTTATGCAACAGACAACAAGGGCTACCATACAAAACGCCCTCAGGTTGGTATTGTCCAGATTGACGATGATGTTGAGATTGGTGCGAATAGTTGTGTGGACAGGGCCGCTTATGGTGCCACTCGCATCAAATCAGGCACTAAAATTGACAATCTTGTTCAAATTGCCCATAATGTTGTACTTGGAGAAAATTGCCTGATCGTATCCCAGGTCGGGATTTCCGGCTCAACCACCCTTGGCCGCAATGTGGTCCTTGGCGGTCAGGCTGGGATTACCGGTCACATCACCCTGGGTGATGGGGTGATGGTGGGAGCGCAGAGTGGAGTACACAATAATCAGCAGCCGGGAGCCATGATTGGAGGATCGCCCAGTCTGCCCATGAAACAGTTTGTCCGGGCTGCAATCCAGTACGGCAAACTGCCGGAAATGGCGCGTGACTTACGAAAATTGAAGAAAGAACTGGCTGAATTACGGGCCGAAAAAGAGCACAGCAATAACAGCGAGTAGATAATGAGCGAAACAACAATTCCTGAAGAGATAGACATTTTAGAAATCTTACGATTATTGCCACACAGGTACCCATTTATCATGATCGACAGAGTACTTTCAATCATACCAGATCAGGAGGCGGAGGCCTTAAAGAATGTGACAATCAACGAGCCATTTTTTCAGGGACATTTCCCTGCGAAACCGGTAATGCCGGGTGTGTTGATGCTTGAAGGTATGGCCCAGGCCGGTTGTATTCTGGCGTACTGTTCCCGACCTGAAAATATCGGGACCAAACTTCTCTACTTTGCAGGGCTTGATAAGGTTCGCTTTCGCAGTCCTGTCGGCCCTGGAGACCAGTTGATATACAAAGTCCAACTTTTGAAAACGAAACGGGGGATCTGGAAGATGGCTGGCAAGGCTTTTGTTGCCGAGCAGCTGGTTGCCGAAGCAGAACTCATGGCCTCTTTTGGATGAAAGACACCATGAGCATACACCCCACAGCTATTATTGCAGCAGGAGCAGAGCTTGATTCCAGTGTGACTGTCGGACCATTCAGTGTGATAGAGAATGGCGTAAAGATTGGAGCAGGTACAAAAGTTGCGACCCATACCCATATTTCCGGCCCGACTCTCATCGGCAAAGCAAACACAATCGACTCCTTTGCCTCACTTGGCGGGGCACCGCAGGATATTGGCTACAAGGGAGAACCCACTGAACTGATCATTGGTGACAACAACCTGATCCGAGAATACGCCTCCATCCACCGGGGAACAATAAAGGGTGGCGGCAAAACCATACTTGGCAATAACAACATGATCATGGCCTATGCCCATCTGGGGCACGACTGTATCATTGGCAATCATGTGATTATTGTCAATGCCGCCCACCTCAGCGGACACACAGAAGTGGCTGACCATGCCACGGTTGGCGGCCTGACCGGAACCCACCAGTTTGCACGCATCGGTACCTTTGCCTTTATTGGCGGAGGATCTGCAGTAACCAAGGATGTTCCTCCCTTTGCCATGGTCACTGGAGAAAGAGGACAGATGCGGATTTCCGGCCTGAACAAGGTTGGACTGCTCAGAAATGGATTCAGTCGGGAGACTATTTCCCAAATTGATGCCGCCTACCGTATTCTCTTCCACTCCGGTCTCCTCCATGAGGATGCTTTGGAAAAAGTGGAACAGGAACTTGGTGACTGCAGGGCCGTGACTGAGTTGCTGACCTTCATCAGGACCTCAAAACGCGGTGTGGTTAAACGCGTAAAAAGGGGTTAACTCCTGTGACTGTTGATCCGAAAAAAATCGGAATCATTGCCGGTTCCGGCCAGTTCCCTCTTCTGTTTATTAAAGCAGCTCGGGAAGCGGGGCGCAGGATTATTCTCATTGCCCACCACAACGAAACCGCAACTGAAGTCGCTGATGCCGCAGATGAGGTGCAGTGGGTAAAGCTGGGTCAGCTCGGGAAAATAATCAAGTTTTTTCACCGTTGCGGAGTTGAGGAGACCGTTTTTGTGGGGGCTATCACCAAGACCAGGATATTTCGCAATATCCTTCCTGACCTGAAGGGCATAACCCTCTGGAATAAGATTGACAGTCGACAGGATGATGCTATCCTCCGGGCGGTGGCAGATGTTCTTGAAAAAGATGGAATCCAGGTACTCGAATCAACCCTGTATCTCCGCCACCTTCTCTTTCCCCATGGGGTGCTTACCCGAAAAAAACCTAACAAAGCCCAGCGACTTGACATTGAGTTTGGCTGGAAAAATGCCAGGGCCATCGGTGCCATGGATATCGGACAATGCGTGGTGGTGCGAAATCGTTCAGTTGTAGCAGTGGAAGCCATTGAAGGAACGGATGCCACCATTGCCAGGGGCGGAGCACTGGCAAAAGAAAAGGCGGTGGTGGTCAAGGTGAAAAAACCGAGCCAGGATTTTCGCTTTGACCTTCCGGCAACAGGAGTGAAGACCATTGAGACCCTGGCCTCTGTGCATGGGGCTGTACTCGCCGTAGAGGCTGGCCAGTCGCTGCTTTTTGATCCGGAGGCCATGGTTCGTGCTGCTGACGAGGCCGGCATAGTGGTTGTTGGTGTGAGAGAAAACGAAGACGGGAGTCTCGATTACTAATTCCTCATGCGGGCCACCCTCTTTGCTGCCGATTTTGCCCCCTGTCCCATGGCGGCGGTACGCACCTGAAAATGTATGCTAAAATAAATAGATTGCCAATTTCCCTGCAACGCAAAGCCATTTGGCTGACTATTGCGGAAAGGAACTTTTTCCTTTAATTACTCCAACTTTTCTGGTATGCCATCAAGTAGTGCATTATAAAAAGATGCGACCTCTTCCGGCAGCAGTATTTTCCTCAAAGCCAGGTGATGGAACACTATAAAAATACTGGCTCTAGAGGATTTTCAGCTATAAAGCCAATTTCTTCTTTTTACCAACCATGTGGCTGGATTCCCGTCTGAGCTTCACTTAAGACCACATAAAGAGTTCAACACTTATTGCCTGACGTTTCCTATTACTATGTGTCTGTTGCAGGATAAATATGTGCGCTAAACGCCTCAGTGAAATTATGACACCAGGAGTTATCGGGGTTGCACCGGAGACACCTGTATTCAGCGCCCTTAAGCTGCTGCGGAATAAAAACATCAGTTGTGTTCTGGTCCTGGAAGACAATGAACCAGTGGGCATTTTTACGGAGCGTAAAGTAGTTCAGCTTGCTGCAGAGCAGGGACTACAGCTTGAAGCGTATGCCATCAGCGACATCATGACCTCCCCGGTATTGACTGCCAACCGGGATATGGATATCTACTCCGCTTACAACCTTCTTTCCACCAACAAAATTAGACATCTGGTGGTGGTCGATGATAACAACAAACTCTGCGGCGTGGCAACCCAATCAAATATAGTTGACCACCTCGGCTATGAATATTTCATCGAATTCAAAAAAATTTACCAGGTCATGACCAAGGATCTGGTCACTATCTCCAAAGCCCATTCTGTTGAACAGGCCCTTCAGGAGATGGCCAGAACATCCACAAGCTGTCTGGTGGTCGCGGAAAATGGACGTCCGGTGGGCATTATTACCGAACGGGACATGACTCGCCTTCTGATCAATGGTACCAACCCCAAAGGCCTGAAAGTAGAAGAGATCATGAGTCACCCGGTTCACACCTCCCATCTCACTCTACCACTGCTGGATGCAGCCAGAATCATGAAGGAGACTCGGATTCGACGGATCGTAGTGGTGGATGAGGATGGAAAAATCGCCGGTTTGATAACCCAATCTGACATCATCAAGGATCTCCATGGTCAATCCCTCCAGAATCTCAAACAGCTGGTGGTTGAAAAAGACCGTGAGTTGGAGCAGACAAGTAGAAAACTGGCAGAAAAAACCGTTTATCTTGACAATATCCTCTATTCCTCAGTGGACATGGGAGTGGTGGCTGCTAATTTGAATTATAATATCGTTTATTTCAATCCTGTAGCTGAAAAAATCTTGAAAATGCCTGCCACTGAGGTGATTGGTCGTGATATCAGGACTATTCATCAAGAAAACGAAATTCTGGCGCCGCGTTTTGATAACCTTGTCGAAATGATTCAAAAGAAAAAACGGCACGAGTTTTCCATTGTCAGGGAGAGGGCTGATGGACCCTGTTTTATTAAGGCTCTGGTTACCGGAATATGGGATCCGGACCAGAGCCTTGTCGGCTTTGTCCTCATGCTCCAGGATGTAACTGAACGCACTCTTGCCGAAACGAAGATCAAGCGGCAGACGTCAGATCTGGAGGCAAAAAATGCCGAGTTGTCAGCCCTTTATTCAGTTTCCTCCAAGATAAGCCAGACCCTGGAAATGTCCGTATTACTTGATGAGGTTCTGGCTGTAATCACCAAAATTGATATTTTCAATTTTGAACATCGGGGAGGAATTTTTATCGTTGATGGAGATGAGATACAACTCGTTTCTCAGATCGGCCTGGAGGGCAGTTCCCTTGACCATCAAGAATCCAGGCAACTCAATAACTGTCCCTGCTGCCGTGTGATCGAAAGTGGAAAAACGACTATTCTTGACAGAACGGATTTTGAAAAGGCCGGGTTGACGGGAAAGCACCCCCATGGGGCTGTTATCGTTCCCATAAAGGCCAAGGAAAAGGTAATTGGAGGACTCTGCCTGTTCACTCCACCTGATTTTTCCGGCCTGGATGATGACAAGATCATTTTGCTCTCAACCATTGGCAGCCAGATCGGAATCGCCATGGAGAATGCAAGACTCTATGAGCAGACTCGGTTTCTCTCCCTCTACGACCCCCTGACAAATGTGTCTAACAGGCGTTTAATGCTTATAGGGCTGGAAAAATACTTTTCCCTGGCCAAACGGTATGAGAAAGTGTTTTCCATTATCATGCTGGATATTGATAATTTCAAAAAATACAATGACACCCATGGACACAGTGCCGGGGATCAGGTACTTATCGGGGTTGCCCAGGTGCTGCTTGACGATATCCGGAATGTCGACACCATTGCCAGGTATGGAGGAGAGGAGTTTCTGATCATGCTTCCAGAAACTCCTCTGGAGACTGCCCTGATCACCGCCGAAAGAATTCGACAAAAGGTTGAACAAAATACCGACACCACCATAAGCCTTGGTGTTGCCTCATACACCGTGAAGATGACTAAACATGAGCAGTTGATCAACAAAGCAGATGAAGCTCTATACCGTGCCAAAAGAAATGGTAAAAATCGAGTTGAACATTAGGAATACCAGCGGACGGATCCCCCTCCCTTTCTCAGTTGTTTTACACATTATCATACTCCCCTGCGGCACAAATCTCGTTTCATGCCGGTCTTCTCCCAGTTGTGAAAACAGGTGAAATTCGGTAAAAAAAAGGGTTCTTCAGACGAATCTGTGGGTAAAACAAGTAAAATAGCACGGATGAAATTGAATTAAAGGTCAAGCCCTTCGGGTCGCTACGCGAACCTTGATTTCAATTTCATCCATGCTCAATCTGTAGTTATTATTTTTCA
>JAIPEF010000146.1 GCA_021737265.1 Desulfocapsa sp.
TCTTGTTCTGCAGTTGTATTGCCTCTTGTTGATCCAGGTATTGTTTGGTATTGTTCATTTGAGCCTTTCCTCTTTGATATTGTTGAATATTTCGCAAATACCAATATATCAGAAAGTGAAAGGCTTTTCACGTTAATATGTAATTATTTTATGATGTTGTCTCATTTTGTTGTCGAATATTGGTCAACCCCGAAACTTGAGATATAACTAAAAACTCACAGGCGCCAGCAGTTCGGCGTCCTGTGCAGTGCCGAGTTATACCGCGCTTTCATTCACCGAGATTTGCTTGAAGATCTCTTCCGTACTTCAAGTGAGCGACATCGCAAACCATTTGAATAATTCGGTCAATGGTCGCGCGACTGTGATTGGTACTGAGCCACCAGCCCGACTTCAACTGGATGGAATACTCGCGCACCAAGTCTGGGCGGCCAGGATAAAGGTCGTTTGCATTCCTTGCGAGATAGCGGCGAGTACGCCCATGCTTTGGCAGTGATGCAAAACGTTCAAGGATTGTTGCATCGCGTTTGGATAGGGCTTCAAATACGCCTTCAAGAACCTCACGAGCGCTTCTGGCGGCGTAATTCCGCCCGTCAAGTACGAAGCCTGTTGAGGATTGCTTCTGACTTGAGGCAATGCGTGCAGTACTCGGAATAGCAACGGGCGCAATTGTTTGAGAACGCGGAGGCGGTTGATGCGTTGCTGCAGTAATGGACCTAAGGGCGACATTTTCTTTCAAAAAGCGGGCGACGGTGTCGGGGTCTGGCTTATAGCCGCATAGATTTTCAACACGGTCAGCTACAAGTTCAAGCAATAGTTCGTCCTCTTCCTCCAATAGTCGTGCCCATGCCTTTGGCAAGGTAGATTTCATTTGCCTGTCGCGTGAGACATTACGGTAGTCTTCGCGTGCAGCTTCAATTGCGGCACCAGAAACGCTTGCCTCATATTGTAGATAGCGTGTCAGGCGCGCTACGCACTCGGAAATATCTCGCTCAACAATGTCGAGTTTGTATACTCGGCGTTCACCATAGTCTCCCTGCTCTCCGGGAAGAAAGAAGTTCCATTCTTGCCCATCCGTGAGGATTGCTAGCTGAACACCAATATGAAACGCATACTCGAATAATTGCCTTTCGGCACCTTCGCTTTGCCCAATTTGCTTGACTTCTACAAAGGCGATTGGCTTACCGGGGGGATGACAGAGCGCAAAGTCAACGCGCCGTCCCTGTAACGAATATTCCGGGCATACGATTTGTGTGTCGTAAGCTGGCCACGAAAGCGCATGCAGTAAGCGCAGAACGATTCCCTGAGAGATTGCGGCCTCGTTTACGAATCGTCCGGCTTTGATACCGATGCGAATTTCCTCAATGTGTTTTTCAAAACTCATTCGGTCCCCTCCCGAGTAAGTGAAGCGGTATAACGAAAAGATCACCCGCGTAGCGTAGCGGAGTAGGTGTGGTTCTTTTGGTTCCTCTGAGTTTATTTGCGCCTCTGTGGTGAAAAATTAGGAAAACCTTGCCGCCGCTGCAACAGCAGGAGCGGGTTTGCCTTTAACGCATGTTAAGCAACTCGCGCCTGCTGTTGCAGTAATATATTTTTCCTTATTTTACAAGATATTAGCGGATATATTTCGGAAGAACAAGTGATTCTACAGTTTCTGTATATCTTTACGTGCGAGAATATGTCCCTCGTTTTTAACTTGTTACAAATCCCACAACAGGCCTGGTATTTACAGGGCATTTTCTTGCTAATCTATTGAATTGTTACCATACTCTTAATTAAATATTCTTAACAAGTCTAATTTTGTCACCTATTTATTCTTCTGTATATCATTCACAATGGAAGAATATCCATGAATTCGGGGGATAGAACGCCGCAATATCTTCCTCTGTCTATCAACAACGTCCCCCTTTCCATCCCTTTCCACCTACCCCTTCATCAGCTCAAGCAACTGCTTTGTCGAAACTTTACCAGACATATCCGTGCCTTCCAGCAGGCTGTCGGCCAGATCCCGTTTATGAGCGTGGAGGGCAATGATCTTTTCCTCAATACTATCCTTTACCACCAGACGGTACACGGTGACTGGACGTTTTTGACCGATACGATGGGCACGATCAGAGGCCTGGTCTTCAACTGCAGGATTCCACCAGGGATCCATGTGAATGACATAATCTGCGGCAGTGAGATTGAGGCCTGCGCCCCCGGCTTTTAAGCTAATGAGAAAGACATCTCCCTCTCCAGACTGAAAGGCTCGGATGCGTTGCTGTCGTGTCTTTAAAGGAGTGGAGCCATCCAGGTACTGGTAGCTCACTTTCTGTTTATCAAGAGCATGTCGGAGGATGTCGAGATGACCTACAAACTGGCTGAATACCAGGGCTTTGTGGCCATTATCGAGGAGTTCAGATATGGTGTCGCCAAAGACTTTCAGTTTGGAACTCGTCAGGCCGCAGCCCGGAACCACTAGTTCGGGGTTGCAGCAAAAACGTCGGAGCCTGGTTATTTCGGCGAGAATCTGCATATGTTGTCCGGAACCTGTCTCTTCAATTTCTGCAATTTTTTCCAGTGACTGACGACGCTGTGCTTCATACATGGCTGCTTCCTCCGGGCTCATTTCTATCTGAAGAGTCATCTCGGTGCGTGGTGGCAGTTCCTGAAGTACGTCCTGCTTGAGGCGTCTCAGAATGAAGGGGGATAATAGTTTTTTCAGACGGCCTCTGGTCTGTCTGTCCTGATACTTTTCAATAGGTATGGCAAATTTCTGGTTAAAGGACTCAGCCGATCCCAGCAAACCGGGATTAATGAATTGAAAGAGATTCCACAGTTCTCCAAGGTGGTTTTCAATGGGAGTTCCCGTGGTGATAATACGAAATTCTGCCTGAAGTTTCATGGCGGCTTTGGAACGTTTGGTCGCCATGTTTTTGATGGCTTGCGCTTCATCGAGGACGATGGTTTGCCAATGAACGCCTGCCAACTTTTTTCCTTCGGACTGTAATAAGCCGTAGCTTGAAACCACCAGATCAAATGGCTGCAGGGTGTCAAGCATCTCCTGGCGGTCACCGGGACCAAAGGCGAGCACTCGCAGGGTCGGAGCGAAACGCGCGGCTTCATCGGTCCAGTTCATAAGTACTGAAGTCGGGGCAATAACAAGAGTCGGGCCATTAGCGGCTCGCAGCAGAATTGCCGCCAAGGCCTGAACTGTCTTGCCAAGACCCATATCATCGGCAAGGCAGGCGCCCACCTGCCACTGGCTCAGCGTTGCCAGCCAGTTAAAGCCTGCGGTCTGATAATCCCGCAATTCGGCCTGAAAGGTAGATGGTACTTTTGGGGATGCAAACTCTGTAAATCGTTTCAGATTTTCACGCCAGGGTTTATCCCCCTTGATTTCGCCCATCTCCGTGGTGAAATCCTCAAGTGCCAGGCTGGCCAGAGGACTAAACCGGACTCCTTTGCCATGGGTTTCTGTGAACGAATTCAGTTCTTCAATACGTTGTCTCAGGCTTCTGCTCAGCGCCAGAAACTGACCGTCACCCATGGGGATAAAGCGGGAAGGTGTCTGTCGGCTCAGTTCCAGTAATTTTCCCATGTCGATGACGGTTTTCGCATCTACTTTGAGCTGCCCTGTTGCCTCAAACCAGTTGTTGTTTTGTTTGACCTGCATTCCAAAGGCTGAGGATTCCACCGTACTGCTGACACGAAAAGTTTCCCCCTGAGGCCATTGGATGACCACCTCATCCTGTAATGTCTGGAGCTGGCTCACAAGCTCTAGGCATTCTTCCGGTTCAGCGATGATCCAATCTCCGCTTCCTTCGTTAAGACGGGACAGCACCGGACACTTGGCGATGGCAGCATCCGCCTGCTGCCGTTCCGTTTCAAGATCGCGTTCGGCCTGAAACTTTTCGCCATTAATCTCTGCCAAAACAATTTTTCCGCCTGTGCCGGGATGATGAAATGCCGGGCTCTCCTGGAATGGTTTGACGAGGCTTTCGGCCCGCAAGCCGTCCCCGTAGGGAATAAGATGAAAATAGGGCGTGGTATCCGCCTTGGCCTCCTGGACATCGGGGGCGATACCTGCGATATCCGTATGTACCGCTAAACGAGGAGCCATGGCTGATACAACCCGAAGAACCATTTCCTTGGCCTCTGCCGGTACTTCAATGGTCGAGTCAATGATATCGGCAACCTGTTTAAATCCCGGCGTCATTTGCACTACCCCGGTGCGGGTGAGGGTCTCGTGGACAAGAAGATAGGGCTCATCACTTCTCATGTTCGGTTCAAGACTTATGGTATAGCCTTTTTTGCTCTCAGTGATATGCAGTTGCGGTTCGCGGGAGACAAATTCCAGAGGGAGAGTCGGCTTATCTTCTGAAAAAATAAGGGGGTGATCTATAAGTGCTGGTATGGCCAGTTCCAGGTCAAAGGCGTAGATCTTTTTACGGCTGTAATAGTAGCCGGAAGAATCATATTTTGCCTTGATGGCATTGCAGAGGCGTCGGTCATGATCACTGGGATAATCCAATTTCTGGTGGTTGCGCAGAGTTTTCAAGGCAACGGCCCGGCCCTTTGACCATTTGCCGGATTTATTTTGTGTCTGAAGGCGCGGTGAGATCCTGATCTCTTCGTGATGATAATCGTCCAAAAAGGCAACCAGCCACACCAGGCGGCTCTTGGTGGCAGCACTGGTTTTGCCGGTCTGTTGTGATCCCTCAAGAGTTATCAGGGCATTTAAAACCTGTTGCCACTTTTCCTGGGGTTTTATCAGGTCTATGAGAAGTTGCGGTGATGAACACTGCTTTTGGAGACGGGTAAGCGCCTTTGTATGCTCTGCCCTGGTGGAAATGCTGGCCAAAAGCCCTGCGGCTTGCAGGGCAATCCAATAATATTCGGCAGATTCTGATTCTTTAAGGAGTTTCTGCAGATGTTCCTCCCCAATACTGGAAACTTTTTCACCCTGCCAATAAAGGCTTACGTAACCCATCATAAGGGCCAGATAGTCGTTAAAAAATCCTTCATCGGAGGAGTGGCTGATTTTTCCGGCCTTGGCCTTCTGTCCCAGCCTGGAGAGGAGGGTCTGTTTGAGGTCTGTGGCGATGGTGGGAAAGGTATACTCTCGTTTTCTTAATAAGATCCGGTTGAGATAGGTGATTCCTTTTTGTAAGGCAGCATCACTCCCTTCACAGAGCAGGGCAACCACATAGAAGATCCCCGCAAAATTCTGGAAAAAGACCTGGGGCTTGGGCTGATGGGCGGCAAGGGTGCTAAGGGCGCTCTCATAACAGGTAATTGCTCCTCTATGATCGCCTGCCATGAGCTTGGTTAGGCCCATGTAGATTGAGTCTGAAGCTGTCTTTTCCTCCTGGGCGAGAGCTGTAACTGCTGCAAAATCGCCACGTAAAACATACTGGTAGAGGAGAACGGGTTTGGTCTGTTCTTTGAGAGCAGCATTTTTGTTGCGGACTTCCTGGAAGAGGTCAAAGAATCCACCCAGAGGGGTCATGGTGAAGGAGGAGGCAACCAGCATACCGGATAATACCAAATCCGCCACTTCTGGTTGTATATATAAGAGCAGCGATCTGTTTATCGGGTTGCAGAAAATAAGAAAGAAAGGATCTTCACGCTGTTCATAGTAGTTACAGGGTACCCGGCTGGCATAGTTGAGGAACTTGATTACCGTGGAACGTTGCTGACCCCGATACAGGGTAAATCTCAGGTCACGGATGGCCTGCGCGTAGCTTGAATAGTAATGCTCATACTCCCAGTCACATTTTGTGGGAATAACAGTTTCCACCGCCTGGGCCATTTTCTCAAAAGTGTTATCAAATACGGCCTGGCAGGTTAACTCTTCCACGTAGTCAGAACGACAGGAAATCCCCATATTGTCACCTTCAATAAAACCGGCTGCCTCAAGGGCGTTCACAATGGGTTTGATATCTGTCTGCTTAAAGACCAGGCCCCTGTCATTCTTGATTCCGGCCTCGGCAAGACATGTTCGCACCTTGGAGCGGGCAACTTTTTCATAGCAGATAGAGAGCATCTTCAGGAAATTCTGTTGTTCGGGGCTGAGCGAATTGTACTTTTTCTGGAAGGCCGGACTGTGGTGGAGAGTAATGTGTTTCATAAGTGTGATGTGGTAGGTGTTTTGACTGCGTGCTCTTCTTTAAAAGCACCATTACTGGTATTCGTTACAAGCATCACCTGAGAATCAATAAGCCTCTCCAGTGGTGCAACTTCCTGCTTGCTTTGTTTAAGGCTGTTAAAAAGTCTGGCTAACTCCTGTTTCCATTCACTGGTTGCCTCTTCTGAACCTGGCTCAAGGTCATGGAGAAGGATAATGTCACCGGGTTTCAGTCGGCTGGTGATACGCTCAGCAAAATTGGTTATTTTTTTGTTACCATAATCGAAGGGACGACAGCTGAAGGTGACGGTTTTGAGATTTTCAGCCAGGAGTATGGACTTCAGCCTTGGGTTCGTGGCTCCTGCAGGCGGTCTGAACAGGAGGGGGCGGATGCCACGTAACCCAACAACTCATCCATACCCGGAGGCAAACAACGGCTACTCTTTCTGCGTTACCACCGGGTCGGCAATACACACCGGCATTTCAGGGGGAGTCTGTTTGTTGGGTTACGGTGCTAAAAGATGCACCTAACCCAACCTTATAGTACACGAAAACTTGTTTTTCAAGACCTGACCCCGGAGTGTGTGTGCGGGCACAACACTGTGATTCCATGGTACAAAAGAGCCGCGCTGCAAGAGCTACCCCCTGGGCGTGATTTCCAGCTGAGGCAGTTACAATACCATGTTTTCGTTGTTCCGGTGAAAGGCCGGCAATTCGATTAAAAGCCCCACGAATTTTAAAAGAACCGGTACGTTGCAAATTTTCCGGCTTGATATAAATGTCGGCTTCATACTCTTCACTCAAAAACTCACTATAAATAAGCGAGGTTGGCTTGATAATTGTTTTCAGCCGTTCTCTGGCTTCCTGAAATTGTTTTAACGGGATTGACATTGATTTTTTTTATATAAAGAAGTTCTCGCAAATACCATCCATATGGTATTTACCCTATATTGATAACACCACAATAACCAGGACCTTTGAATAGTACACCCAGTTTCCTGATTCTCTTCAAAATCCAGCGTGGGGTCGATGAGCGCCGCCCTCGAAAATTCAAAACCGTAGATACAGTCTATATACGTAATAGATCCTGATTTTTCTTTTAAATTGTAGTGTTACCTGCCTCTATTCTCTGTCATTAGAATCTCTGCTGTCAAGTTTTTCCTTCGATGGTAGCTCCATCAAGGGGTGATTCCGAGAATGGG
>JAIPEF010000147.1 GCA_021737265.1 Desulfocapsa sp.
ACAATTTTTCTATCATTACGACGTACCGTATGTACGCCGAAATGATAGAAAAATTGCACGCCTCCAATATGAAGCTTTTCACCCTAACTACCGGGCATAAATACTTATCCATCGGAAATCGAAGTTTTTACGAGTTTATCAAATTTGTTATTCCTACTCCATCGCTGATTTCATACTCCAACCCCAAGAATAAATATATCGTATCCGTGTAAATTCTCTATCCACCTTATTTGTATCCGGTAAGATACAGTTTACAGTTAGCAAGCCAAGTGGTATCATAGAACAACAAATCGCTGTCACAATAACAAGTTAACGTGTGTTCTCAAGTGGTTACAACTGACAATTCTCGAAATAAGGGAGATATTCCCAACATTGGCAAAAGACATTGTGATTCCTGCGGAAAAGCCCTGCCGGACGGAGTACTGTTCTATCACTGCCGAACAGAACTTGTTGCCGCAAAAGATGAAACCATTCCCGACCTGAAGCACCCGGATAGACTTATTGCCCAAGCCCTATCCGAAATTGCCGGAAAAGATGAGAATGATCTCCTGGACGATATCTACCAGGAAATCATCCTCCAACTCTGTCCCCTCTGCCGGGTAAAACTTCTGAAACTGATCCATTCCATGCTGGATGAAGGGTGTCAGGGTTGCTCCAAGTGCGCCCCCTCCCCTACGAAAAAAAAGGGAAAACTGCTCTCTTTTCCGCCCTCGAAAGACAAAAAAGAATAAACCGCCCCCTCTTATCCTTGAACCTTGGTCACATTTCCTGTACCATTTTCCTTCCTATTTTCTTCGTATTTCCCAGCAATGATGGATTCTGCTGTTCCTGGCAAAATCAAGGGGAATGGAACTCTTGCTGATATTGCTGATTGCATAATATTTTTCAATGGATTCATCCATCTTAAAGCGTCTGAAATTTGTAGAAAAGATGAGCAATCCACCCGGTGCCAGATGGGCCACAGCCTTCTCTATCAGGAGGCGGTGATCGCGCTGTACATCAAAGACCCGTCGTTCTTTTTTGGTGTTGGAAAAAGTGGGAGGATCAACAAAGATCAGATCATATTCCCCCCTATCCTCCTGCAGCCATTGGAGGCAATCCGCCTGAACCGTTTCATGGGCCAGTCCGCCAAAGCCGTTCAGGGCCAGGTTCATCCGGGCCCAGTTCAGATAATTTGCGGAAAGATCCACTGTGGTTGTGGACTCGGCACCGCCCACAGCTGCGTGAACAGTTGCCGTTCCTGTATAGGCAAAAAGATTCAAAAACCGTTTCCCTGCAGACTCCTGGCCAATTCTTGCCCGGATATTCCGGTGATCAAGGAAGATTCCGGTATCCAGATAATCAGTGAAATTCACCAGCAGGAAGCAGTCTCCCTCCCGGACAGTATGCATTTTTTTTCGGCTTCCCTGTTTCTGATACTGAGCTTTACCCTTCTGTTTTCGCCTGGTCTTGAGAAAGACTCGATCCCGGCGGACATCAAAGAGGTGTCGAATCTGATGCAGACTCTGCTGGAAGCGCTGGTGTGCTAATTTTTCATCAACGGTATCAGGTGCTGCATATTCCTGGACATGGATCCACTTCTCATAGAGATCAACAGATACATTATATTCAGGAAGATCTTTATCATAGACCCGAAAACAGTGTACTCCTTCTCGTTTTGCCCACTTAAGCAGTTTTTTAGCGTTTTTCCGCAGCCTGTTGCCAAACTCTATCCCTTCATCCGGTCCATTCTCTTCTGCAAGCTGCCACTGAAACTCCTGTCCTTCCTCGGAGTGGGCTGTACCGCAAAAAAGACGGCAACTGATGGAACCATTGTAGAGACGGTGAGTCCTGTCCCATTTGATCTCCATGCGGTCGCCAAAATCGGGATTAGAGGTAAAGACTCCAAGCTGCCAGCCATTCAGCTCCTGTTTCGAGATACGGCCTAAGGCCCGATGGAGTTGTTCTGCCTCGTCTGTTTCAGAAAGACGCTCACCATAGGGCGGATTAACCACCATAATGCCTTTTGCAGCCGGGCGGCGCAGCCTGGCAAGTTGCCCCTGTTTGATGACAATCTTATCCTCATAGCACGCATGCTCGATGTTGCTTCTGGCAACAGCAACTGCACGGGGATCAGCATCATAGCCAAGAATGAGGGGCCATTGCCGTTTAAGACCCGCCTCCTCCCGCTCCACTGCCTCGTCCACCAAGTTGTTCCAGAGAGCTTTGTCGTGTCCCTTCCAGCCGGTAAAACCAAAATAGCTGCGGGACAGACCGGGCGCTGCATCACCAAAAATTAATGCCGCCTCTATGAGGATGGTTCCTGATCCGCACATAGGATCAAGGAGCATGGTATCCTGCGGAGTGTCAGATGTCCATCCGGCGAGTGTGACAATGGCTGCCGCCAGACTCTCTTTTAAAGGGGCAAGACTTCCGCCTTCCTTGCGATATCCCCGCCGGTGCAGACTCTCACCACTTAAGTCAAGAGCAATCGTGGCATGATCTTTATAAACAGACACACGAATCCTGATATCAGGACGCACCACCGACACGGTTGGCCGCTCCCCGCATGTCTCCCGAAACTGATCCACCACAGCATCTTTTACCCGGAGCGCTGCAAAACCACTATGGTGTATGGCTGATTGATGAAGACTGCAATCCACTGCAAAGGTGGTGTCAATATTCATCTGCCGACCCCAGTCCACTTTCAGAGCCCCTTCATACAGCCCATCCTCATCAGGTGCCGGGAACTCAGCAAGTTTGAGAAAAACTCGCGAAGCATAACGTGACCAGAGACAGGTTCGATAGGCCGCCTCAAGATCACCCTGCCAGGTCACCAGACCTCGAGCATGGTCTACTTCACTTCCGCCAAAAGCCTTTGCTTCCTGGCCCACCAACTCTTCCAGACCTGCTGCACAGCTGGCCGCAAGACTGTATATTTTTTTATTTTCCATCATAAAAACAAGGGTAGTGCTGTTTAATGAAATTCACAACAGGATATAGTGACGATCTCATAAAATCTGTAATCCTGATACATTTTTTTTGCCAACACTTGCCAACGCCGCGTTCACCACCCGGCGAACATCCACAAGACATCAGCGTCCTTTAGGATTAAGGGTTTTGCAATCACATTTGCCGGCCTTTGACTCAGCAATAATCTGCTCCATAATTGTGGATCTGCCATGTTCAAGCACGTCTTTTTCAAGATCTGCTGCTGTGTGATTATGGCAATAACAAATTATCTCTGCCCTCCTTTGCTTTTTTACACACCTAGTTGTCATCCTCGCACCTCTTAGTCATAAACACCCCTCCGCAAGCATACTACAGGGGCAAGAGAGAGAACAGAAAATTTGCTGCCCCCTCTTTTGGAAACTGACTGCTGAAGGCAAAATCGGGGGATTATTTGTCCTCATTTGACTTCCAAGCATGTAACTAATAGAAAAGACCGTACTCAAGCTGTGCCATGGCTATGATATCGGCACATCCATGGACAGGGACACCCCCGACAGTTCCAATCACGGGACAGTGACCTTGAAGAGTGCCCACGACACAGACCGGGAACATTGACCAGGAGTACTTCATCTAAGAATACTTTCCTCTGGATTCCCACTTAAAACATGTGGGAATGACTGGAGTGATCGAGAATTATGGCCGGCCGGCTGAGCTCGTCATGAATATAGTTATCGGGCAGCCAGGAAATCAGCACCAGTTTCTGAATAATTCACGCAGGAACGGTTGAACCTCTTAGGGGTCCTCCACTGGGAGTGGAGGTGTTATTGATGAATAAAGGCCCGGTTTCCCAGATCGTTTCCGGCAGAATCCCAACTGTGTTGATAGCTGCAAAACGATTATTGGGCATTCCTGACTTTCGTTATTATGCCTTGGCTGATGTTTCAAGCGTATAGGCAAGGAACCATTATACCCGAGAGATCATGAAAGTTCGAGTTCTCCTCAAATGACTTTATGGTCAGGATACAATGGGTGAAGTCCTGGTTTATTTGATGTTGCTGTTTTGGTAGGAGTATTATAGGGTGTTTTTTTGGTTTTGGCTGAGTGTGTGGCCGGCACCCTTCAGTAGCGGCAGACAGCCACAGAGACATTTTGGCACATTTCAATGTTACAGAACAACCCAGCGGTGGACATCCCCCATAAAAACAACTTCGACCTCCTCCGTCTCCTGCTGGCCCTGAATGTCTTCCTCTGTCACCTGGGTGAAGTGAGCTGGGTGAAGACCTTCTTCCCTCTGAATCGTATCTTCAATTCCACACTGGCCGTGGACTGTTTTTTCGTGGTCAGCGGCTTTCTCATTTTCAGAAGCTTTGACCGCTCCTCATCCACCCTCTCCTACCTGGACAAACGGGTCCGGCGCATCTATCCGGCCTATGTAACGGCGGTACTGATGGGGGCCTTTCTCCTCCCCTGGCTCACCGGCCTGGCAACAGATCTCTACTTTTCCCACGACTGGCTGCGCTACCTCTTCTCCAATCTGATCTTTCTGAATTTCCTCCAACCCACCCTGCCGGAGATGTTTGTGGCGAACAATATGCAGGTTATTAATGCGCCACTCTGGACCATCAAGGTGGAGGTGATGTTTTACCTCTCGGTCCCACTCATCTTTCTCCTCCTGAAGAGGGGGAAAAAATGGCTCTCCCTCTTTCTGCTCTATTCGGCTTCCATCGCCTACTCCCTGTATTTTCTCCACCTGTACCAGGGCAGTGGCCAGGAGATCTACCTGAGCCTGGAGAAACAGTTGCCCGGCCAGCTTGCCTTTTTCCTTGGCGGCGGAGCTATCTCTCTCTATTATGCCTTCTTCTCCCGGCACGCCTGGAAGTTCATCCTCCTTGCCCTGCTGATTCTCACCGTTCGGGTGGAACCGGTCTTTTCCGCTCTTTTTCCCCTGGGGCTGTCCATCCTCGTGCTCTCTTTTGCCCTCCTTCTTCCCTACCTTGGAAACTGGGGAAAATTCGGCGACCTCTCCTATGGGGTCTATATCTATCACTTTCCCATCCTCCAGCTCTTCACTCACTTCAAGCTTTTTGACGGCCACCCGTGGTCCACCTTAATTGTACTGCTGTTCACCATTTTATTCACCGCCTTCTGTTCCTATCACCTTATTGAGCGCCCCTTTCTTCACAAAAGCTCTCACTACCGCCAGGCGGCAGAAGACCAATGACAACGACACCTCTCTTAGGGAGATATTTCCGCAAACTGAAAGCCGCCATACCCAGAAGGAGGGAATTACTGGCAAGGCGCTATCTTCGGGGCTGCGGACTGGAAATAGGTGCCCTGCACCGCCCACTTCCGTTACCATCTGCGGTGCGTGTCCAATATGTGGATATTGCAAGCCGGGAGGAGAACATTCAGAAGTTTCCAGAGCTGGATCCGTCCGATATCGTTGAGGTGGATTATATTGACGACGGCTTTATCCTCTCAGAGATCCCGGAAAACACCCAGGATTTCCTCATTGCCAATCACGTCCTGGAGCACTCCCCCAACCCGATTCAGGTTCTGAAAAACTGGTGCCGGCCCCTGAAGCCAAACGGCCTTTTATTCGTCACCATCCCCATAGCTGAAAAATGCTTTGACAAGGGTCGCCCTGAAACAACTCTTGATCACCTGATCGATGACTATAACCTGTACAACAGGCCCACCGACCATCTTGCCCAACAAAGGATTAAGGAGAAAAATCGGGACCATCTCCGCGAGTGGATTACTCTCTCAGAACGCCGTATCTTCAGTAAAAGGGACAGCACCTACATAAAGCCCTCAGTCGAGGAAATAGAAAAGCGCATAGAACATACCGATACCCAAAACTCAGAGATCCATTTTCACACCTTTTCCATGGACTCCTACTCCCGCCTGCTTGACTATTTCACGAAAACCGTGGAGACAGGGATGGAGATTGAAAAGGTCTGTAAAAGCAGGAAGGAGATTGTTTCCATATTGGTAAAATCATCAACATGATGCCATTTACCTGAAAGAAAAGGAAAGAACTGCACAATCGTGATTTTTGATATGATTTCCATAGGTTATTCTATATTAAAATTTGTCTAATACCAGTCGGATGATTCGCTTTTTAAGCTCAAAATCTTTTGGGCTTAAAATATCAATCACAACATTGCCCTTTATGGCAGCCATTCGCTGAAAACGATTGTCACCCGCCCAAAAAGCCTCATCACCAATATCTGACACAACATCCACTTTGGAGATGGATGCAAATCCTTTTTGCATCTTGTTAAATTCTATGCGTGCTTGTCCGGAGTCACTGTACACATAGGTAACATAAGTGATAAATTTCAGAAAATTTGATTTTGACCTGATTGTACAACTATATGGCTGTATTTTATATATTTTTTTCTCAAGATCATCGGGGGAAACCATAAGATCACTACTACTTTTCTGGAGATCATCTGCTGAAACGGCCAAAATAGCGGCCGCATTTTCAAGCGTAATGCTGCTGCAGTGGTTCATACTGTCCTTTTCTGATGCATGGGCTTTAGAATTGGTACCCAGCGGCCCCAAAGTAAAAAAGAGGATCGAAATTGTCACGAGTTGCAGCAATCGTTTGCGTTTCATAATTTTTCCCCCTTACTGCTGTTCAATTTCTTTTATTAAAATATTTGCAATTTCTCTTCCCAGGAGGAGATTGCCTGTTTCTCCAAAGTGGCAGCAACTGTCAACATAAAGGGTTTCTTCATAATCTTTAAAGATCATGGTCAGGTCATAAAATGGCACCCCCGTGGATTTAAGCTTCTTCCCCATCGTAATCAAATTCGAATACCCTTCTTTCACAATGTTTCCCCTGGTATCTTCAGGGTCAAAGGCAATCTCTTTTTCTTCTACAGATAATGGTTTGCTGCCTTCAACGTATTGGTTAGGCTGCAACACGTGAAGATAAAGCAAATCGTTCTTTTGACATATTGCATGCAGCATTTCAGAAGATTTATACCAGATATCAGTAACTGTTTTATAGGAACTGTCTTCTGTAGTTAACAAGTCAGGTCCGCGAAACTCATCTGCTGTTGTTTTTACTGCTTCAACCGTCAAATCATAGCTGGCATTTTTTACTTTTCGTTGGTTCTTCTTCGTCCATAGCTCACCCGTCAGATTAAGAAAAATACTGTAGCGAAATGGAGAAGAGCGGATAAAAGAGAGGATCTTTAACTCCCTGTCATATAAACGACTGAAGTTTCCTAGAAATTATGTGGCACCAGGTGAGAATTCCTAGCATGTGAGGATCGCTATCAAAAATGGTTTCACTTTCTATGCCAGATGAGAGGTAAATACACAATAAAATATTTAAAAACAGCTAGATAGATA
>JAIPEF010000011.1 GCA_021737265.1 Desulfocapsa sp.
TGAAAAGATGATACTGAATATTGAAATTGGAAAACAGGATCGAACTGAACAGAAGGAGGAATAAAAACAGAAAGAAATAAAAACGGGTGGGTCAGTTTATGTTAGCAGAGGTGGGTCAATTCTGATTAGCGTTGAAGGCCATGAGTTTGCTTGCTTCATACTACGACTTCGTCATGACAAGAGCACGATAGAAGAGCTTGCAGCGCAGGTTGCGCGTAATAAAAAAGATGAGAATGACAAGCTACCCTAACAGTCCTCCTACGATAAGAGACGAGACCCAGTGATGAAAGCTGGTATGAAACAACAATCTGGCCCATCGACACGGTCTTAATAATGATATCTCACTAGTAGAATTTGAGAAACAACACGCTATGAAGGGCATGAGTATCTAGGATACTGATAGCATTCACTATTGAGATCAAGTGCAGACTTATCTCATCTCTCTACCTTCCCAACCAGTCTTCGAAGATATCTGCCATCCTCTCACTGGGGATATAGACCCTGATCTTCTCTCCTTTACGAATAGCTGATCGCCACAAAGCCTGAATCATCTGGGATAGAGCCAATGTCTCCCTGTAGGCATCCTTGTCAAACACATCAGGACAGAGGGAAGACACCACATACTCAACAGGAGGAAAAGGGTGTATGTTCATCAGGTAAGCCACATGGCGCTTATGACTGTACTCGTTTGTCCCTCGGATAGTCGAGTATACCCAGTTCTTCTCCTCAGAGATGAAACCTTTGGTCAGCTTACTTTTGGTGTGGATCAATCCATCGATGGAATCCTTGGCACATACAAAAATGAAGTCCGAGTTGCTGGCAAACTTGCTCTTGTCCCTCCCATTCTTGAAGTTTGCTCTAAGTGATGCTCGGAGATCTTTCAGATTATTCGTGCATACATCAGAGTCAATCCTCTTCGGACACAAGTTGTTGTCTTGCCAGTTGAAGGAGAATCCTTTCTTGAGGCTCGGTTTCTTTTCACGAATGACTTCCACAAGATCACTGAACTGTTTACCAGAGGGTTTGCTACCGTCATGGGGAATGATCTTGTGATCATCTGAAAGAGTCATATGATCCACTTTGATGTCTTTCCAGCGACACCAGTACCAGAAGTCCGTGTGCTCGTACAGATACCCGAGGATAGTCACATCAGCGAAGAGAGAAAGTTTATTGAGCCTCATGGAGAACACAACGTCATGGCCTTGGTACTGAAAGATATCCTTAACCGCCAAGGTCTTGAGGAACTGTTTTGCATCCCTTCCAGAGGTTTTAAGCGAGTATTCTTCGGAGTCAACGTAGTCTGACTTCCGTTGAAACTGTTTGAGAGTATCGGTTACATTAATTTCCTCTATGACATTGTGTGCAGCCAGCCCAGATGGTACAGCCCAGCCTGCTTCGGATTTCTGGAAAGATAGAGGAACCTCATCCATCATCAACTCGTAGGCAAGAGTAGTGAATGTATCTTCTAAGAACTCAAGAAAAAGAGCATGGGTAGTGACTATGATTTCTTTGTGCGTGGCAATTGCCTGATGAAACAAGTCTGTCTTCTTCTGTGTCCCACAATACTCATCACTCAAGAAGATCATTTTGTCTCTGCAGAGACATTTTTGATACCTCTCTACCTCAGACAATGAAGGCACAACACATATATACTTAGTGTCTGTCCGGTTGTTAATCTCGTTAATGATAGCTGTTGTCTTCCCTGTACCCATTTCTGAATCTACAAATCTCATTGATTTCTCCCTCTGGTAATAAGTCACTGTTTATTGCTCCTGTGACTATATCTCCGAGGGAGGGAGATTTCGTGGTCAGGTTTCTTTTCGAATCAACCATATTCCAGAGAGTGTGGTTAATTTCTGACCACATATTTTCGTAATTATAAGTGAAATAAAATAGTTACATGGTGTGTCCTGTTAAGTATAGGGACAAGGTGAAACACTTTGAGACTATTTTAGTGACGGTTTTGTCTCTCAGAGACATTTTAAAGAATTTGATAGATATATGGGGATAAGTCTCATGTAACGAGCGAAGCGAGTGAGTACCTTTTACCGTTAGCTTTTGCCGTAGCCGAAGGCGGAGGGAAAAACTGACATAAGCTCAACAGATCAATAAAAGAAATAACTTAGAAGAGATCGTCCAATGATCTAGGATGTGGGAAGTTACAATACTCAGCTAACGCCGATCTCTGTAGTCTTCTACATGAAGTTATTGGTATTTGAAGATTATCTAGTGACTTTATTTTCTTTATGGATAACTTAGGTGGCTTGTCACCCTTTTTAAAGGGTAACGGCCCAAACCCTCCGTTCAGGCTAACGCCTTCACTATGGTGGATACTAGTTGAACATCAGCAAGACCATCTTCTCAGACAGATATCTTGCTGACTCTCAATCATGACCAGAGTATTTTTATAATTTATCTTGCTGAAGGGACCATGCAATTGTCTCTGAGAGACAAAACGAAGACTTTAGGGTAGCCCTACGACTAATCAACAAGAACACTCAGAACAACTAGGAGAAGATATCTTGCTGAAGTTACTGACAATGAAGGCTCGGTACGTCTTCGTAAAGGCATCAAGTGGACAGAGCTTCGCTATTGACTCTCCTTCTTAAGCCTCTTGTGACTATATCACAGGCCATAACCCAAAAGGTAATCAACCCGATTCAATGATCTTACATGTTCCACACAGTTCAACAGTTATCCCACCAGAGGTCCGAGATCAGTTCGTTGTATCTGACACAGTACTTGATAGCCTGGTGAGAGTGATTGACTTCAATGATATCAAAACTCCTCAAGAGCCTCAGCTCGCTCTTTAGCGTATTCTTCTTCAGTGATTATGCCTTTCTCGTACATTTTCTTCAAGCGAGTGAGTTTCTCTTCCGCAACATCTTCTTTCTTGCCTTTCAACTCAACCGTATCCTCACCATGTTCACTCAAGGACTTCTTTGTGACGATTGAAGAACCGACCTCTCCTTGCCCTTCAATCTGTGCAATCAAGTCCGCTACGCAAGCAATGGTAACTTTCCTGGTAGCTTCTCGTAGCTCTGGCTTTTCCCATTCAATAGCCATAATTGTCCCAAGAGTAAAATACTCAACCTGTTGACTTGTGTACTCTCTATTATTGACTTTCAAGACAATGTTGCATTGGATAGTATCTTTACCCTTTGCTGCAGATGATCCACCAATGGCCATTCCTACTGCACCACCAGCCCAAGCTCCAGTTTCTACAGCTCCAGTAGTTGAGCGTGTATCTAACGTATGCTTAAAAGAGATTAGTTCAAATGTGGAGTTAGTAAGTCCATTAATTTTAGATAATTCGCTTTTCAGGTATTCAACTTTGTTTGGATGAAATTGCCTATCATCAGCGACCGATATATGTCCTGAAAAATCAGTTCTTGTCTTCTCAGAATCAGGTCTCAAGTCGACCAGTGTTATAGTTGCTTTCTGCTGACTAATCTCAGCGGGTAACTTGACCTGCTTATCTGCCCCATATGGTGAACACCCAGACAACATTCCTACAACTATCAACACAACCAACATATTCTTCATATTGACTCTCCTCATGATTTCTCCGTTGGGCTGCAATGCAATAACAATTTCTTATGTGCAATCAATCCTTGACATGGACGTAATACAATGGCCCGTACTTTTCATTGGTTGATAGGTAGTTAGGACTATTGACAGCGTCTCTCCCTCCTACAGCATAAATAATACCATTGACTTCAGCCGCTACCAAACCACTTCGACTCACTTGGAGAGCTGTAACACCTCGCCACTCATTCCTTAAGGGATCATACTCACTAACCCCGGCAGAAGTAGAAAGACCGGATTCTCCTCCTATCACATAAATCTTGCCGTTCAATGCGACTGCTCCCATGGATTCTTTGGCATACATCATATCTGCCATTCTGGTCCAGGTATCAGTGGAAGGATCGTACTCTTCAGTATAGGGATACTCCCCACTGCTAGTAGACCCACCTATAGCATAAATTTTATTGTTAACAGTGGCTGCAACTAAGTTCCTCCTGGCGAAAAGCATGCTTGTCTTGGTTGTCCAAGTATCAGTGGTTGGGTCATACTCTTCTAGGGTTGTGGAATAACTAGCATCAAGATCGTATCCTCCTACTACATAAATCTTATCATTGACAACACATGCTGCTGCACCGACCCTCGGAGTTGGTGTATCGGCTTTTGATGTCCAAGTATCAGTTGTTGGGTCATACTCTTCAGTTATTGAAGCACCACCAGCACCACCAATCACATAAATCTTACCATTCACTGTAGCTGCTACTGCAACCGACCTCGGAGTGGGTATATCAGTTTTAGCAACCCAAGTATTTGCTACTGTATCGTATACTTCAGTTGCTGGTGTATAACCTGTACCATTCTGTCCTCCTACCACATAAATCTTGCCATTGATAACAGCTGATACTGAGATATATCTAGCGGTAGGCATATCAGTCATTAAATGCCATTGATCATCAATCATCGTATCGCCTGTGAAAGTATATCCGGCAGGAGCAACATTTGTTTTCCCAAGGATAGCAAAGCCACTTGGAACACTTACACCATCAAGCCCTGGTTCGCCTGGATCTCCTTTGTCACCCTTATCGCCCTTATCTCCTTTGACTCCAGGTGCCCCATCAGTTCCAGCTGCTCCGGTATCTCCCTTATCTCCGTCCGTTCCATCAATCCCTGGTGCTCCGGTATCGCCCTTAGCTCCATCAACTCCATTGGCTCCAGGTGCTCCGGTGTCACCTTTATCACCCTTGTCACCCTTAACAGCCATAAGATCCCAGTTAGTATGTGGAGGGTAATCAGTTTCGTTTGATGTGTGTTCTTGAAGACAAAGATAACTGCTTCCTTGATACTCAACGGCATCTCCTTCAAGATAATCGGTATCTACAGTCCACTCACCTTTCCAATTGATGGATGCATTGATATTCGTGACTGAGCCAAGAGGAATGACTACGACTTTCTCGGCGAAGGCAAGTGTAGTTAGACACAAGGACAATAGACAGGCAATGGCAACAACAACTCTCTTCATGAATTCTCCCTTTTAGGACTGAAATGAACGATTAGTCCGCACTGATACCACCTTTGCGATGTCACGTCAAATATCTTTGTGATTTTAATAAGTTGAGAATGTCTTCCATTGTGATAGCTGGAAGAACTCTTCGTGTATCACTGGACAGTCTGTTGGCTGGCGGGGGTCGAAAAGATTCCAGACGGTCTATACCCCTCTCTTAGATTCACCCCCACCCCTATGTTCATCCTGCTAGTTTCCTGCTATCCGTATCCATCTAACAACTCAAACAATCATCAGCAGCTCAAAGATAACCACCTGTAATCAGTAGATTACAAGTAAGGTTACCAATACACTTTTTCCTTTCTCCTATAGGTAGAACCAACAACCTAATCATTACCAAAAGGAGGAAGCAGTATGAAGATTTTCATCACGAACCTAACGCAGTACAACCAAGGAAGGATTATAGGTCAATGGGCAGAACTCCCCTGTACCGAAGAGCAACTTCAAGACACTTTGAGTCGAGTTCTTTGTCTTGACGAGGAGTGCTTTATAACGGACTCAGAAGGCTTCCCATTCGATGTTCATGAGTACGATAACCCATACGACTTGAACAGGAAGATGGAGCAGTATGAAGCCCTGGAGGGCCACGAGAGGCTCTGTGTTGCCTTCTTGATGTCGGAGGGCTATGACTGGGAATATGCTTTAGAACATCACGAGGATGTCATTCTTTACGCAGAGGAAGATCTTGAAGATGTTGCTTATACGCTGGTAGAAATTGGATGCTTCGGGAAAATCCCAGAGAGCCTGAGCAACTACATTGACTACGAAGCGATCGCCAGGGATCTTGGGCATGACGGGTTTGTCCAGAAGGAGGAGGGAGTGTATTATTATGCAGAGTAGACTAAAGATCCTCAGGAAGGTCAGCAGGAGCCACAGGAGCTACTTTGAATGTCAGTGTGCCTGTGGTATTGTCAAGACAATCAGGGCTGACAATGTGCTTTCAGGAGTCACACAGAGCTGTGGATGCTTGAGCAGGGAGAAGGCATCTGAGCGGATGAGAAAGTTACATAAAGCCTACTAGAAGCCTACTAAGATTAATTCCACTGAAGACAGCAGCGTGACGAGACAGGAGTATTTTTATATGATATCAATGTGTTACCTCTGGTGCCGGAGGTCGGAATCGAACCGACACGGAGTTGCCCCCGCTGGATTTTGAGTCCAGTGCGTCTACCAGTTTCACCACTCCGGCATTTGAAAAAATGAATAAGGATTAATACCGTAACCTCCTCCAAATTGTCAAGAAAAATGGAAGGTTCAGGACGTTGTTTCTACAAAAACAGCTCGCAGTTTGTAAATGTAATCAACTGCAGACCAGATACTTAAAATTAGTGAGAGGTAAACCAAAACCATTCCAAATTCGTGCTGATAGGGAATGGGGAGGAGATTCAACGGAAAGATAAGAAAACCAATTCCAAAATACTGAAAATTGGCCTTTACCTTGCCAAGATTATCAGCAGCAACAATTTTTCCAGTGGAAGCAGCAAGACCTCGGATTCCGGTAATAATAAGCTCACGGCTGATAATAAGCAGGCAGACCCAGGCAGGAATACGACCAAGGGGAATAAGCATGAGGAGCGCAGCAGTGACCAGGATCTTGTCGGCAAGGGGATCCATGAGTTTTCCCAGAACTGTTTCGTTTTTAAATTTTCGTGCCAGGTAACCGTCCAACCAGTCCGTAAAAGCGGCAAGAGCAAAGACAAACCAGGCCAGAAAGGCGACAAGAGTGGTCTGGGTAAGCGACAGAAGCACAACGAGCAGGGGAATCATGGCAAAGCGCAGCCCAGTCAGGATATTTGGCCATGTCAATAGTTGTTTCATCTGCTTTTTTTACTTCTTATGGCTGGCGGCTAGCCTAACATGTGATTGCGGAGTGGATCCCCGATATCTCTTGTAATGTCCGAGGACCTTCCCGACATAGTGTACGGTTTCTGGTATTTTGGGGATCCTCTGTAAACGCTTTACCAGAGTTGGTCCAGCGTTATACGCAGCAAGACTGAGCGAGACATTCCCGTCAAATATATCCAGCATGTTACGGAGATAGCGAGTTCCGCCATCAATGTTCTCTTGGGGACTAAAAGGATTACGGACTTTTAACTCCTTTGCAGTGGCAGGCATAAGCTGCATCAAGCCCTGAGCACCTTTTTTTGACAGGGCATAGCAATCGAAATCTGATTCAGCCTTAATCACTGCCTTGATCAGATATGGATCAACATTATAACGACGACTGACGAGCCTAATATAATGATCGTAGGACGAAGGATCACGGCTTGCACGTTGGCGAAAAGTGGAAGGCAGCTGGGAAATGTTTGAGCCACCAGGTCTTCTGGTGCCCCTGGTTCGACTAATTAACGGCCGGCAACTACCTGATGAGTTCATGTTGGTATACTGCTCCTTTCCGGCATCATCCACACAGACATACATCTCTGCTTTTACATCCGGCTGCAGTAAAAAAATAAGCATTGCACCGGAAAGGGCTGTCAGAAACCTAACCTTAATTCCCATTTTCTCCTTAAGTAATCAACTGTTGGCGGTGCTATTTCTTCCGTTTTTCCCAGTCTGCCAGAAACTGTTCAATTCCAATATCGGTGAGGGGGTGTTTTGCCAGCTGCTCAATTACTTTTAAAGGGATAGTGGCAATATCGGCTCCAATGGCTGCAGAATCCATGACATGCTGCGGGTTTCGGACACTGGCCACAATCACCTCTGTGGTCAAACCATAGTTCCGGAATATGGTCATGATTTCACTAATCAGATCCATTCCCGGAGTCCCTATATCATCAAGACGTCCAACAAAGGGGCTGACATAGGTTGCACCGGCCTTTGCTGCCAGCAGTGCCTGGGAGGCTGAAAAAACCAGAGTAACATTTGTATTGATGCCAAGTGAGGTCAGCTGTTTAACAGCCTTAATCCCTTCCATAATCATGGGAATTTTGATCACAATATTATCACTCATGGCAGCAAGAACTTTTGCCTCTTTCACCATACCATCAGCTTCAAGGCTCACCACTTCAGCACTGATTGGGCCATCCACCACTGCCACGATATCTTGTAATATCTGCTCAAAAGGTTTGTCTTCTCTGGCTATGAGAGATGGATTGGTGGTCACGCCATCAACCATACCCATGTCCACACCTTTTTTGATCTCTTCGAGATTGGCGGTGTCTATAAAAAATTTCACTCTTTTTCTCCTTCTTGGCTCACAAATCGATTACAGCACTCTTCGCTGCAAAAATAAATAATATCTTCCTGATTGTTTTGTTTCAGACGAATGGCCTGTTGCCTGGGAACCAGTTTATGACAGACGGGATCTTCTACAAGCACGTCTGTAACCGGCCTGTCAGGGCTCTCTTGGGCAGAACCGCCTTTCCCCTTTTTCTTTCTCCAGTTACCGATCAATAATCTGTAACCGATGTACAGGAGAATAGCTATGACTACTATTTTTATGGGACTCACAGGAATAGTATAGTATCAAATTTTGGAAAAAGTCGATAAAATTCAGCCCCATTTCTCAGGCTGAATCTGTTGTCGGACTACCCTTCCGCTCTCCATCCGGCGCAGGAGTTCCTGGCGCATAGCCTTTACTGTATGGCCTGTAACGGGATCACGATGCTCAGGGTCTAGCTCAACAAGAGGAACCAGAACAAAGAGCCTGCCTGCAATATGGGGGTGCGGCACCAATAGATTACCGCTGTTTATTACGTGATCACCAAAATAGAGGATATCCAGATCAAGGAGCCGATCCTGATATCCATCTCCGCCTGTCTTTTGATCGCGACCAAAGCCCTTTTCAACCTGCTGCAGTAAGTTCAGCAGGGCATCAGGGTCAAGATCCGTTTCCAGGATACCCGCCGCATTGAGAAAACGGTTTTCACTTTCCATCCCCACAGGGTCTGATGCATAGGGTGCAGAAAGAGTAAGGACGTTGACGCCTGGTTCAGAGCCGAGTTGTTGCCAGGCCTTTTGCAGAATACGGCGACTGTCGCCAAGGTTAGACCCCAGGCCCAGCCATACTCTGGTTTTTCCGCTCAACCCCTAGAGGTCCTGGAGCCCGAGGACATCAAACATGGTGTATAATCCCGGCTCTTTTCCTGCAACCCAGGCTGCGGCCTTGGCTGCACCCTGGGCAAAGTTGTCACGACTGTGTGCCCGGTGGGTAATTTCGAGACGCTCTCCGGGACCGGCATAATAAATGGTATGCTCGCCCACGATATCACCACCCCGGATAGACTGGACACCGATCTCTTCAACAGTACGTTCGCCAATAATTCCGTTTCGCTCATAGACACCCACTTTGGCAAGATCCCGGTTGACGCCTGAGGCTGCCATTTCAGCAAGTTTAAGTGCTGTACCGGAGGGGGCATCTTTTTTCTTGTTATGGTGAAGCTCCACAATTTCGATATTATAGTCATCACCAAGAATGGATGCAGTCTTGGCTGCCAGCTTGAAAAGAACATTTACGCCAACTGCCATGTTCGGGGCCTGGACACAGGGGAAATCAGCAGTAAGTTTTTTCAGCTCTTCCAGGTTATCAGCACTCAGCCCTGTGGTTCCAATGACCATGGCCCGTTTATGGGCGGCCGCAATCCTGGCAAACCCCATGGTGGCCTTGTGAAAAGTAAAATCAATGATCACATCACCCTTATCAATTACTGCTTCAAGCCCTTCTTCGATGGTCACACCAGCGCTTCCCCAGCCCCCCATCTCACCTGGATCCCGGCCGATTGCCCGGCTTCCGGGGGCCTCAAAAGCGGCTGCATAGTTGAGCTCCGGATGCTGACTCACCATATATCCAATGCGCTGGCCCATTCTACCGGCTGCACCGGCAACGATTACATTAATCATAATAAAAGTTTTCAGTTTTCAGTTTTCAGTTTTCAGATCGTGGAACCTGGTAAAACAGGAAACACGCCTGTCTAAGATCTATAACAGACCTGCATTTTTCATAGCCCTTGTTAATGTCTCCAGGGCCTTGTCATCAATTTCGGTCAGTGGCAGCCGCGGCAAACCATCTTTTATTTTACCCATGAGTTCCACACCTTTTTTCGCAGGAACCGGATTTGGCGCAGCGAACATGGAACTCATCAGAGGAAAGAGTTTATAGTGAAGCTCATTAGCTTTTTTAATGTCTCCTGCAAGGGCCGCTTCCATGAGATCTGCCATCCCTCGGGGATGAACATTGGAGGTAACAGAAATAACACCTTTACCACCAACCAGTACCGTGGGCATAGAGGTGAAATCATCGCCGGAAATAAGAATAAAATCATCCGGGCACTGCCTGATCACTTCACTTATCTGCTGCAGAGAGCCGCAGGCTTCTTTAATACCAATGATACTCTCTATCTCAGCCAGACGGGCAACGGTTTCGGGCAGCATATTGATGGAAGTCCTGCTGGGGACATTATAGAGGATTGTGGGAATATCCACAGCCTCGGAAATTGCTTTATAATGCTGATACAGGCCTTCCTGACTGGGCTTGTTGTAGTACGGAGTCACGGAAAGCACGGCATCGGCACCACTGTCTTTTGCGCTCTGGGTAAGCTCGATGGCCTCTTTCGTGTTGTTGGCACCGGTTCCTGCTATAACTGGAACCCGGCCATTGACCGTTTTCACCGTGAGTTCTATTACCCGTTTGTGCTCAGAAAATCCCAACGTGGCAGATTCACCAGTGGTCCCGCAGGGAACAATTCCGCAGGTTCCGCCGGCGATCTGAAATTCGATAAGATCCACCAATCCCTGCTCGTCAAGCTCATCGTCGATAAATGGGGTTACAATTGCGACTATGGCGCCGTGATATTTTTCCATGATTACTCCTTTCATGAGACTCAAGAGGATCTCTCACCCCCGTCAGCCTTCAAGTCTTCAGCTTACTTATTTCAGCGCTTCCGCCGTTAGTTGACCGATATATATTATCCTGGCCGGACCCTGCAGATACACATTCTCTGCAGTCCCGTCTTCTTGTAAATCAAAAACAATGGTCAGCTGGTCTCCACCGGAAGTGGTAACGCTAACCGGTGAGGATGCAATCCCTTCACTTGCTGCAAAGATTGCTGCAGCCACGGCTCCTGTACCGCAGGCCATGGTTTCATCCTCCACACCCCGCTCATAGGTGCGAACACGAATGCCGCCTTCTGCAAGGCTCTGAACAAAATTCACATTGGAGCCAGCTGGTTGAAACAGTTCATGAAAACGGATTTCACGGCCCCATTTCTTCACGGCTATATCCGTACCCTCATCCATGAAGAGCACTGCGTGGGGCACTCCGGAATTCATAAAACAAAGAGTTCTTTTGCTGCCGCCAAGCTCTACCTCGATCCCGGTTCGAAAATCAAAGGGCTGGGTCATGAGCAGACTCACTTCTTCGCCGTCGTCCAGGACTTCTGCCTCAATAATTCCGGCAACAGTCTCAAAAGACATTTTCTTTTCCGCAATCCCACGCGCGTATGCAAAACGCGCCGCACAACGGGCACCATTACCGCACATCTCGGCAACAGAACCATCCCCGTTATAAAAGCGCCAGCTAAAATCAGCACTCTCCGAGCCTTCGATAAAAATCACACCATCTGCGCCCACGGAAAACATCCGCCGACACACCCGGCTGACAAACTCGGTCTGGTCCTCTTCCGGTACCAGAGGGTTCCGATGGTCAATGACTATAAAATCATTCCCTGTACCACTCATCTTGGCAAAAGGAACTGGAAATTCAACCTTCATTATTCTTCTCCGGAAAAATCCGGGACAGACTCACCCTGTATCAGAGACTCCATGGTTTCACGCCTGCGAATTACCGCAAACTGATCGCCTGAAACCATGACCTCAGCCACCCGGGGCCTGGAGTTATAGTTGGAAGCCATGGTAAAACCATATGCTCCGGCACTCATCACTGCCAACAGATCCCCTTGATCAACGTGTGGGAAGGTACGATCCTTAGCCAGGAAGTCACCTGTTTCACAGATCGGCCCGACAATATCCACCACCTCCATGGCAGCATTTTTCTTCTCCACCGGGGCAACGGCATGAAATGCGCCATACAGACTGGGACGAGTGAGATCATTCATTCCCGCATCGACAACAACAAAATTTTTCTCTTTTTCACCACCGCGATTGGTCTTGGTGTACTGCACTTCAGTGACCAGAATCCCGGCATTCCCGACTATCACCCGGCCCGGCTCAAAAATCAGGGTGGCCTGCAAACCACTCAACTCTTCTCTGATGGCTTTTGCATATTCCTTGGGATGGGGTGGAGTTTCATCATCATAGGTGATGCCCACACCGCCACCGAGATCGATATAA
This sequence comes from Desulfocapsa sp., assembly GCA_021737265.1. Taxonomy (GTDB): domain Bacteria; phylum Desulfobacterota; class Desulfobulbia; order Desulfobulbales; family Desulfocapsaceae; genus Desulfocapsa. The sequence continues at coordinate 12,377 of JAIPEF010000011.1, forward strand.
TCGATGGTGATACCTTTCTCAGCCAGTTTTTCAACGAAGGCCTTGACCTTGCGCAGTGCCTCAACAAAGGGCGAAATAAGGGTCAGCTGGGAGCCGATATGACAACTCACACCCTGTACCTCGATACTTTCCATTGCCGCAGCCTGAACATAGAGATCCAGAGCTTCATTAATGGGGATACCGAATTTATTTTTGGCCAGCCCAGTTGAAATATAGGCATGGGTTTTCGGATCGACATCAGGATTTACCCGGAAAGCAATCGGTGCCTTCACCGCCATATCTGCCGCTACCTTGTTCAGGCGGTGCAGTTCCTGTTCCGACTCCACATTAAAGAGAAGAATCCCGGACTCCAGTCCATAGCGTAACTCCTCTTCCGTCTTGCCAACCCCTGAGTAAATAATGCGCTTGGGATCAATCCCGGCCTGGAGGGCACGATACAGTTCTCCACCGGAGACAATATCAGCACCGCCGCCAAGGCCTGAAAAAAGAGAAAGGACGGCAATGTTCGAGCAACTCTTCACGGCAAAACAGGTGATATGGTCGATGGTATCAAAACCTGAATCAAATGCCTGAAAATGGCGGACCAGGGTCGCCCTGGAGTAGAGATAAAAGGGCGTCCCCACCTCCTTGGCGATAGTACCTACAGAGACATCTTCGCAAAAAAGCTCGCCGTTTTTGTATTCAAAATGATTCATTATCTTTAACTATTCAGTAGTTAGCAAAAAACTGCACATCAAAACAGAATGTAACGGCTTAACTGGACAATTAATGCCTTACCCCAGCCTCCCGTGACTTTGCGCTCTCATTGGGAGCATCCATCTGGTCATAGGCCGTAACCGAGTAATAGACACTGGTACCAGCCGGGACATCCATATCTTCATAAATGGTATGGATGGCTGGAACGTCGGCAATAAAGCTGGCCACTTTTTCGTCAGCCTCGCGACGATACACCCGATACCCCTTGACATCGGCTTCTCGAGATTTATCCCAGAACACCTTGATACCGGCAGCTGTCTGAACCACTGTGATGCCAGTTGGGGGTGCCGGTGGCGTCCGGTCAACGGGAACTACACTCACAACATCGGAAAGTCCGCCGCTCACGCTATTGTTCTCTATCATGAGTACAGATTGCACTCTATAATAGTAGGTCTCTCCATTTTGGAGACCGGTATCGACAAAGCGGGTTTCAGCCACCATCTCTCCAATGTTAGAATACTGTGCATTATCCTTGCTTCGCTGGACCTGATACAAAAGAGGATAGCTGAAATCCTGTCCATTCATAAGAGCGGTCACCGCCTGCCAGCTGATAACAGCACTGGAGTCCACCGCCTCAACTTTAACACTCTCAGGCCCTTTAGCCGGGATATGCCAGATAAATGAAACTATATTGGAATCCGCGCTGGCAGCCCACCAGCTTGTTCTCGCATTCACCTTAAAAAAGTACTTATGGCCTGAACGAAGGAGTGCCCTCTCATAGGTACCCTGGCGATTGCCTTCCGGGTCAACCACACCACCAGGAACCTGAGTTGCTTCGCTGAAAGGAATGGGGCAGCTGGGGCAGTAATCGTTCATGGGCACAACGGCCCGATATACATCAAAGGTGCTTATATCTGTAAGGTCAGTGCCTTTAATGGTCTCTTTCGGAAAAGTCCAGGTCAGGGTCACCCCTGTTTCGCTCACCGAGTGACGTAAATCCTCGATCGCTTGAGGAACAATGTCATCTGGAGGGATGGGTTTCGTCTTATAACCACACCCGTTTGTCAAAAACAGGGTTCCGGCGAGCAGGAGTACTCCTGCAACATGCTTTTTTGTAAACATCTTCATCACTCTCCAATGGCCATTAGTGCCCTAGAAAGACACTTTCACCCCCTCAAGGGGGTACGATACTGAGCACCGCTTATTTTCTCTTTCCCGGTGCTTGCTTTTCAGCAGTCTGTACTGCTTCTTCGACCCGCAATGTTGCGGTTCCTCCGGTCGAGATTCTTGAATTCACAGAACCTTCGACACTCAACACTTCAAAGATATCCTCGTCAATGACCGGGGAAAATTCCCGTATCTCGGCAAGGCTTAAATCGGTGAGCTCACAACCCTTTTCAATACAGGTGGCCACGGCCCTTCCCACTATACCATGGGCTTCGCGAAAGGGTACGTTGTGCAGGACGAGGTAGTCGGCAAGATCTGTGGCTGTCATAAAGCCTGTTTTTGTGGCCTCTTCCATCCGCCCGGTATTGAAATTGAGATTGCCAAGCATTTCAGCCATGATGGCAAGGGACGCCGACACGGTGTCCACTGCGTCAAAGACCGGTTCCTTATCTTCCTGCAGATCACGATTATAGGTAAGGGGAAGCCCCTTCATCAGGGTGATCAGCGAAATGAGACTGCCCACCACCCGGCCTGATTTACCGCGGATCAGCTCAGGAATATCCGGGTTTTTCTTCTGCGGCATAATGGAGGAGCCGGTACAGAATTTATCGGCAATCTGGACAAAGGAAAATTCCTGACTGGACCAGAGTACCAACTCTTCTGAAAGGCGTGAGAGGTGGAGCTGTATCATGGTGCAGCAGGAGACAAACTCTATGGCAAAGTCCCGATCCCCTGAGGTATCCATGGAGTTGGCAGTCACCCCGTCAAAGTCGAGCAGATCGGCAACCATTTCCCTGTCAATGGGCAGTCCTGTCCCGGCCATGGCAGCGGCACCAAGGGGCAGGATATTTATCCGTTTCCTGCAATCCGCTATCCGTTCCCGGTCACGACCAAACATCTCATAATAAGCCATCATGTGATGGGAGATAAGCACCGGCTGCGCCCGTTGAAGATGGGTGTAACCGGGCATCACCCGGCCCATGTATTTTCTGGCAAGAATGACAAAGGCGGCACGCACCTCTTCAAGTAGAGCCTGGAACCGGTCACACTGGTCACGGAGATAGAGCCGCAGATCCAGAGCAATCTGATCGTTGCGGCTGCGCCCACTGTGCAGCTTGGCACCAGCCGGCCCGATAGTATCAATGAGGGCTTTTTCGATATTCATATGGATATCTTCAAGCTCACTCTTGAAGGGAAAATTCCCTTCGTCAATCCGGCTCTCAATGGCTGTCAGACCATCAACAATGGCTGTCAGTTCGTCTTTGGAAAGCAGACCATTGGCAGCAAGCATGGTGGCATGGGCCTTACTCCCGGCGATATCGTACGAATACAAACGACGATCATAACTGATGGATTCCGTGAAGGCCTCCACCGAGGCAGCAGTTGCCTCTTCAAAGCGCCCACCCCAGAGTTTTTCTGACTTTGTATTGTTTTCCCGTATTGCCATTACATTATCTACAACTTATTAATAAAAAAAAGAAAAAAGATCTTTTGTAAGTGGTGCCTGGGATCACTTACCTTTATTCCGCATGGCTGCTATCTGCAAGCGCAAACCATTGAGACGGATAAAACCGCCCGCGTCAGCCTGATTATACACCTCATCTTCCTCAAAGGTCGCAAAGCTCTCCAGATACAGTGACTGGTCAGATTTCTTGCCGACAGCGGTGCAGTTCCCCTTATAGAGTTTCATGCGCACAGTTCCATTCACAGTCTTCTGGCTCTCATCCATGGTCACCTGCAGCAGTTCACGCTCAGGGGTGAACCAGAAACCATTGTAGACAAGTTCGGCATAACGGGGAACCAGAGAGTCTCTTATCCGCATGACCTCCCGATCCAGACACATAGTCTCAAGGTCGCGATGCGCATTGCGGAGCAGGGTTCCACCCGGAGTTTCATATACACCACGCGACTTCATTCCCACGAAACGATTCTCCAGGAGGTCAAGGCGGCCAATACCGTTTTCACCCGCAACTTTGTTCAGAGCCCCAAGCAGGGCCAGGGGTTCCATCCGTTCACCATTGATGGCCACCGGATCACCCTGTTCAAAGTCGATCTCAAGGTAGGTGGCTTTATCTGGAGCCTTTTCCGGAGAGACGGAAAGACGATACATATCCTCGTCCGGCTCATTCCACGGATCTTCCAGTAGCCCGCCTTCGAAGCTGATATGGAGGATATTCTCATCGGAACTGTAGGGGTTTTTCTTGCTGGTGGGTACCGGAATATTATGTTTTTTGGCAAACTCCTCAAGCTTTGTCCTGGAATTCAGATCCCAAATACGCCAGGGAGCAATAATTTTGAGGCTGGGGTCTATGCCCAGATAGGCGAGCTCAAAACGAACCTGATCGTTGCCCTTGCCCGTTGCCCCGTGGCTGACAGCATCCGCACCCTCTTCATGGGCAATACGTACCTGTTCTTTGCCGATGATGGGCCGGGCCAGGGATGTACCCAGAAGATAGGAACCCTCATAAATGGCGTTGCAGCGAAAGGCCGGAAAGATATAATCCTCCACAAATTCCTTGCGAAGGTCCGAGATAATCACTTTTGCGGCACCGGTTGCCATGCCTTTTTCCCGCACCGCATCCCAGTCTTCAGTCTGCCCGACGTCTGCGGCATAGGCAATAACCGGACACCCATATTCTTCGGCCAGCCATTTGAGGATCACCGAGGTGTCCAGGCCGCCGGAATAGGCCAATACGATCTTTTTCACATCCATTATTGTTTTTTTACCTCTCCGATCAATTGCTCTAAAATAGCCTTATGCATATGCATCTTATTTTCTGCCTGGTCAAAGGCCACACAGCGATCTGACTCCAGAACTTCTTCTGTGATTTCTTCTTCACGATGGGCAGGAAGACAGTGTAAGACTATGGCATCAGCGGGAGCCTTGGTCATGAGTTCTGCATTTATCTGGAAAGACTGAAAAACAGCAAGCCGCTCATCCTGTTCACTCTCCTGCCCCATGGAAGCCCAGACATCAGCGTTAATTACATCCGCCTCAGCCACAGCCTCTTCCGGGTTGCGCAACAGAGTAATCGGCTTCCCCCCCTCTTTTTGCGCTGCAGCTAAAATTTCACCATTCGGATCATAGCCTTCCGGACAGGCCAGGATCAGTTCAAAACCGACGATTCCTGCCGCCTGAATCCATGAGTTGGCCATGTTATTGCCATCACCAATCCAGGCAATCTTCAGATCTTCAATAGCTCCTTTTTTCTCCACCACTGTCATGATATCGCTCAGGATCTGACAGGGATGATGGAGGTCGGTAAGGGCATTGATGACAGGCACTGAGGAATATTCCGCCAGCTCTGTCACAACTTCCTGGCCGAATGTTCGCACCACCATAGCATCCACGTATCGGGCCATGACCCTGGCCATGTCTTTCAATGGCTCGGAGCGGGCAAGCTGGGTATCCCGACCAGAAAGAAAAATCACCTGTCCGCCCAGCCCATACATGGCAGACTCAAAGGAGACTCTGGTCCGGGTAGAGGGTTTTTCAAATATCAGGCCAACTGTCCTGCCGGCCAACTGCTGATGACGAACTCCCGACAACCGCTCTTTTTTTAGGACAAGGGCGCGATCGACAAGACTTTTCAGTTCATCTCTGCTAACATCCTGTAATGACTGTAAGTGGCGTACCATGATTCCTTATTTTTCATAGGCGGAATCTATTAAAATTTTTAAAGATCCCGGCTTTTCATCTCTACCCCTTAAGCCCTATCGCTTTATTTTTGGGGAAAGGAATCATATTTACATAAAATAGGGACCTTTTGCAAAGACTTTTCGAGAAAAGGCAGGGTCAGCTGTTACAATCTGCCATTACCTCGCCAAGAGCCGTTAACAACTGATCAATTTCTTCTTTGCTGATAATAAGCGGCGGCAGAAAACGAAGGACTGCATTGCCGGCAAAGTTAATCAGCACACCCTTCTCAAAGAGCCTGTTCACCATGTCAGGGCCCACAGTAATTCCTTTTTCCGTGAGCACCAGCCCCCGAATCAGCCCCATGCCTCGTGCTCCTGTGGCCAACGCTGGAAAACGGCTAGCCAGCCCTTCAAGACCTGCCTGCAGATAGGCTCCTTTTTCCTGAACCGCTGCCAGGAATCCATCTTCCAGCATAATTTTTATGGTTGCAACAGCAGCAGCGGCAGCCACTGGATTTCCGCCAAATGTAGAGCCGTGGGTTCCCGGCACAAAGGAGGCTGCAATCTCTTTTCTGGTCAACATGGCCCCAATGGGAAGACCATTGCCAAGGGCCTTGGCAATGGTCATGATATCAGGAACAATACCCAATTGCTCATAGGCAAAGAAGGTTCCAGTCCGTCCGATTCCGGTCTGGATCTCATCAAAGATAAGAAGCAGGTTATGGTTACGACAAATCTTTTCCACACCCTTCAGGTATTCGATATCCAGTGGGCGCACTCCGCCCTCGCCCTGAAGAGGCTCACAAAGGATAGCACAGGTCTGATCGGCAACCATGGCATCCAGCACATTCAAATTGCCAAAAGGGGCATGGGAAAAGCCTTCGGGCATGGGCTCAAACCCTTCTTGAAACTTGGGCTGGCCTGTGGCAGCCACAGTGGCCAGTGTTCTGCCGTGAAATGACCCGGCAAGGGAAATAATCCCGTAGCGCTCAGGACCGGCCCAGATCCGCGCCAGCTTTATTGCCGCCTCATTGGCCTCTGCCCCGCTGTTGGCGAGAAATATCCGATCAGCAAAGGAATTGGCCGTCAACAGTTCTGCAAGTTCTGTCTGAGGCAAGGTATAATAGAGGTTGGAGGTATGTACCAACTCACGCGCCTGCCCACATATGGCCTCGGTAACAGCCGGATGACAATGCCCCAGACTGCAGACTGCAATCCCGGCCAGACAATCCAGAAACTTCCGTCCTTCGGCATCGACCAGTGTGCACCCTTCTCCCTTGACCATGGCCGCCGGATATCTCGCATAGGTTTTCATAAACACCTTATCGCTCCTCTCAGCCCAGCTTGCATTTTCTCCGCTCATTAGTGCCTTACTCCCTTCTACACTCGTCCTTAATGACAGAACACAAAAGCTATATTCAAATCAAATACCAGAAACCGCCACCAAGGCACTTATCCTGGCTTTCTTCCTATCTCCTGGGGCTAGTGCCTTACTCCCTTCTACACTCGTCCTTAATGACAGAACACAAATGTTATATTCAAATCAAATACCAGAAACCGCCACCAAGGCACTTATCCTGGCTTTCTTCCCGTGTCCGGGACTAGGCAATCTCCGTCCCTATCCCTTCACGGGTAAATATTTCCAGCAGAATGGCATGTTCTATCCGGCCATCAATGATATGGGTCTTCTTTACTCCGCGACTGAGGGCATCTGCACAACAGCGCACCTTGGGAATCATGCCGCCGCTAATGGTTCCTTTTTCAATATAACTTTCCAGATCTTCCCGCTTGAGTGACCTGAGAAGTGTTCCCTCACTGTCCTGGACTCCCGCAACATCAGTGAGCAGAATCAGCTTGGCAGCCTTTAGTTCACCAGCAACTGCTCCTGCAACCAGGTCGGCATTAATATTAAAGGCCTGTCCATCCTCTCCCACACCAACGGGTGCTATCACCGGGATAAAATCCTGTTCATCCAGTGCTCGAAGAATCTCGGGATTGACCTTCGTGACCTGCCCCACCCGGCCCAAGTCAATCAACTCAGGAGGTGCATCTTTCAAAGCTTCATCATTTTTCTTGCTGACCTGCAGTTTTTCGGCACAAACCAGATCTGCATCACGACCGGAAAGCCCAACGGCCCGGCCACCGCAGTGGTTTATATTGCCGACAATCTCTTTGTTCACCTTACCCACCAGCACCATCTCCACGACACTCATGGTCTCACCATCAGTAACCCGCATCCCCTGTACGTAACTGGGCTTAATCTCAAGCCGGTCCAATAACAGGTTGATCTGGGGCCCGCCGCCATGAACAATTACCGGGTTAATGCCAATATGCTTCATCAGAATTATATCAAGGGCGAACTGTTTTTTCAGGTTTTCATCCACCATGGCATGGCCGCCATATTTAATGACAACGGTCTTGTGTCGAAATTCCTGCATATATGGAAGAGACTCTATTAATCCCTTGGCCCGGTCAATACTTTCCTGCATAATTTTCAATCCTTTTGGGAGCAGATACCATTATCTTTTCAAATCAAGTGGATACCTCTCGATTCTCGCACTATTTCCATTTTACAGAGTCGGTCCAATGAAGTAAAGAAATCTTTCTTCTCGATTCAGCAACGGGATTTCTTTACTTTTTCTAAGGCCAAGGATATATTAGGCTTGAAATTTGCAACAGAATCATTGATACTCAATGTATTAGGGAGATTTTTGTGAGAAACAAGCAGACATATAAGATAGTTACCAGCCTCATCTTTTTCCTGCTCCTCTGTGGCGGCCCTCTTTTTGCAGAAAACGCGCCGATCACCATAGAAGCAGACCATATGACTTCCCTGGAAAAGGAAAATAATGTCCTGTTCTCCGGAAATGTTGATGCCCAACAGGCAGATGTTCGTATCCGGTCAGACAAAATGACAGTCTATTACACAACTGCCGGAGAGAATAAAAAACAGGAAGTCAAACGCCTCAAGTGTGTGGGCAATGTGGAAATCACCAAGGGCGAATGGCTGGGAACCGGGCAAGAAATGAACTACCTGGCAAAAGAGCGCAAGATACTCCTAAGCGGTGATGCCAAGGCTTGGCAGAACAAAAACCTGGTCACTGGCGACACGATTATCTACTATCTGGATGAAGGACGATCTGAAGTCGTTGGCGGCCGGACATCCGCCACTGTTGGCGGCGATTCCGGAAAACAAAAGACACGGGTTAAAGCAACCCTCACCCCACAGTAGCAATAACGGTATACGGTGTAAGGTACAAGGTATATGGAAAAGCCTTAGACCTCAGACCTTAAATCTTAGTCCTCAGACCTTAAACCTTAAACCTTAGACCTTAGACCTTAGACCTCAGACCTCTACTTTAACATGGCTCAACTGGAAACCGATAAAATTGTCAAGCGCTACCGCAATCGTACCGTAGTCGACGGAGTGAGCGTTCAGGTCAATACCGGTGTAATTGTTGGCCTGCTCGGTCCAAACGGTGCAGGGAAGACTACCTCGTTCTATTCCATTGCCGGTTTTATCCGACCCGATGAAGGTCAGGTTCTGTTGAATGGTGAGGCAATCACCAGACTCCCCATCCATAAGCGGGCTCAGAAGGGTATCTCATATCTTGCCCAGGAACCTTCGGTATTCAAAAAGCTCACTGTGGAGGAAAACATCCGCATTGTCCTGGAGCCGCTGGGACTAACTAAAAACGAAATCAACAACCGCATCGATGAACTACTTGCTGATTTGAAGATTGATCATCTGCGAGAAAACAAAGGCCATGCCCTGTCCGGGGGTGAACGGCGAAGGGTGGAAATTATGCGTGCCCTTGCCACCCGTCCCGATTTTATCCTGCTTGATGAGCCCTTTGCCGGTATCGATCCCCTTGCCGTGGCTGATTTACAAAAAATCATCATCGGCCTCAAAGACAAGGGGCTGGGAGTCCTCATTTCGGACCACAATGTCCGTGAGACCCTGCAGGTCTGTGATTTTGCATACATCATGAATGCCGGCCGGATTTTAACCAGCGGTGTTGCTGATGATATCATTGAAAGTGAAGTTGCCCGCAAGATGTATCTTGGTGAAAATTTTTCAATGTAACGTTCAGGTGACAGAAATGAAAAGAGTCTGGCGTCAAAGACGCATAACACAACTAGAAATCAACACAGGATTAGAGACTCCTGCCGGAAGTAGCTAGTACCTCCCCTCTGGCATCAAATAAAAATGGCCCTGGAACTCAGACAACAGCTGAAGCTGGCACAGAAACTGGTGATGACACCCCAGTTGCGCCTTGCCATCAAACTGTTGCAGATGAACCGGCTGGAACTTTCCGATGCCCTGCAGGCCGAAATCGAGCAGAATCCCGGCCTGGAAGAGGACTTCAACACCTTGGAGCCACAGGAAAACCAACAGAGCCTCTCTTCCACGACGGAGCAAGTGGGCGAGCAAAGAGAGCAGGACTACACCGAACAGGTACGGGCCGAAGACAGCTTTCCTGAAACCAACTGGGAAGATTACGCCAATACCTTTGACGCCAACGTCTCTTTTTCTCGGGAGACACCACCTGCTGATGCCCCCAGTCAGTTCGATTTTATCTCTGAGAAACCCGGTCTTCTCGCCTACCTTCAGTGGCAGCTTGCCCACAGTGAACTGGACCCTGATGAGCGGGAGATCGCCCTTTTTATTGCCGGTAATCTCAACCGCTATGGCTTTCTGGAATGCAGCCTGGAAGATGTCATGGAAGCCACACAGTGTGACCATGATTCAGCAGAATATATCCTTGAAGTTATCCAGGATCTTGACCCACCAGGCATTGCTGCCCGTGATGTAAGCGAATCACTCTCCCTCCAGCTTGAACGAATGGGAATGGAGAATTCCCTTTCTGCCGAAATCGTAAAAAACCACCTGAATCTTATGCAGACTCGTAACTACAAGGAGATCTGTCATGCAACTGGACGCAAAAGGGCAGAAGTGGTCAAGGCCATTGATTTCATCACCACAGAGCTGACTCCTTTTCCTGGCCTGTCATACAGTACCGAGGCCACAAACTATATTGTGCCGGACGTTTATATACGGAAAATCGACGGCGAATTTGTTGTCCATCTCAACGAAGAAGATATTCCCAACCTGAGACTCTCTTCCCAGCTCCAGGAGCTGCTGCACTCGGAAGATGGAATGGAGAAAAAATCCAAAAATTATATCAAAGAAAAACTGAAGGATGCGAGCTGGTTCATAAAATCTTTACACCAGCGACAACGCACCATCTTCAAGGTCATGGAAAGTATTCTCAAGTTTCAACGTGAATTTTTTGAACATGGCGCGACTCGCCTGAAACCACTGATTCTGCGTGATGTGGCCGAAGATATTGAAATGCACGAGTCCACCATCAGCCGGGTAACCTCAAACAAGTATGTGCATACTCCCCTGGGCATATATGAACTAAAATATTTCTTCTCCACCGCCATTCCCAGGAAGGGTGAAGACTCACTAGCTGCAGAGTCCATCCGTGAACGCATCCGCAAAATGATCCAGGATGAAGATCCCCACAAACCACTGAGCGACAACGCCGTCTCATTAAAACTTGCCGAAAATAATATCGAAATCGCCCGCCGTACCGTTGCAAAATACCGGGAACAGATGAAAATTCTGCCGGTAAAACACCGCCGCCAGCCCCGATAAGCTCGAAGAGTTCACAGCACAGCATCACAACCGCAGCAAAACATACAATCACCCGGCCTCTCACTCTTTTTATTGTCAGGCAAAGGAGGCGAAGCAGTTGCATAACCTCCAGTTTAAAAGAAACTTTTCCTTTCCATTCCCCAATACAGACTATACAATAAAGGCATCCGACCCTAAAAAACGAAAGCAACGACAAATGATAACGGCATCCCTTTGGTATGAAAAGACTTCTCAGAACCCATATTCCTGCACTTCTCATCACTCTGCTGCTTAATGTGACTGTGCCGGCCTCTCGAGCTTATGCAGTTCAGGCCCATGGAGGAGCGGAAGGCCTCATCTCCCATGAACTTGGCCATCTCCTCTTTTTCACCGGGATGACGTTTCTCCTGTGGCGCATACAAAAAGCCCGCTTCACCAGTCCCGGCTGGCGGGAATTTAAAATATTTCTATGGTTAATTTTATGCTGGAATGTGCTCACTTTCACCGGCCACTGGATGATGGAAACAGTCGAAGCAGAACATTTTATCCATCATGGCGGCCACGTTCGTTCCTTTCGGGTTGAGACCCTGTCTGATCTGATCTTCTACCTCACCCGACTTGACCATCTGCTGCTGGTGCCGGCTTTTTTTCTGCTCCTTCTTTCCATTCGAAAATGGGGGCGTAACGAATGACCCTTTCCTGGCTACCCGTTATCTGGGTTGATGTTCTGGGAGCCACTGCCGTCCTGATGCTGGCAGGTCTCTCCGTTTTTCATTCCCAGAATCTGCTGAAAAAAAAATTTGATCAGCATTTTCATCATTATCTCTTTCTCCTGAGCCTCGCCTTTGTCATTTTTGCAGCCTCCCGTTCCTTTGGCCATATAGTGAAACAGGCTTTACTGTTTGTTAACCAGCAGCACACCTGGCAGTTAATCGCCCCATTTTCCGGAGCCATCAATACCGCCAGCTTTATTATTGTTTTTGCACTAGGTCTCTATTTTGAGCGTTCCCGTAAAATCTACAAGGAACTGGAGCAGCACAAAAACCATTTGGCCTCTCTGGTTGTAGAACGGACCCAAGAACTCACCAACACCAATCGCCAGCTCAACCAGGAAATCTCAGACCGGGTTCAGACTGAAAAAAAACTAGAAAAGACCATTGCTGAACTCAGTGCAGTTATGGATGCCATTGATTACGGAATACTTTTTATGGATGATCAATTGCAGACCCGGCTTGTCAACCGGGCCTTCTGTGAAATATGGGGGATGCCTGATGATTTCATTGCTAAAAATCCTACCCTGCGGGAGTTGATTGCATTTAACCGCTACACCAACATCTACGACGTGGAGGATGATGAGTTTGAGGATTATATGGATCACCATGAGGCAAAAGTGCGGCAGGGAACCATTGCCCCCACTGAGCTGAAACGCTATGATGACACAATCCTGCAGTATCAATGTATTGTCCTGCCCAACGGCTGGAGGATGCTGACCTATTTTGACATCACCGAATTAAAAAAGACCCAGGAGAGGCTTGTCCAATCCCAAAAAATGGAGGCCATCGGTATGATGGCGGGGGGCGTTGCCCATGATCTCAACAACATCCTTACCGGAATCGTCACTTACCCGGACCTGTTGCTTCTGCGACTGGCTGATGACAGCACGCTACGGAAGCCTTTGGAAATCATCAAACAATCAGGTCAACGGGCCGCACAAGTGGTTGCCGACCTGCTGACTGTTGCCAGGGGAGCTGCCACCAATCTGGAAGTCCACTCCCTCAACACTCTGCTTATTGATTATCTGAAGTCTCCTGAGGGGTTGAAGTTGCTTTCACGGCATGAGAATGTCCGGATCAAGACCAATCTCGCCGCCGATCTCCTGAATATTGCCTGTTCACCAATTCATATTAAGAAATGTCTTATGAACCTTATAATGAATGGTGCAGAAGCCATTGACGGTAAGGGGACCCTGTCCATTGAGACGAGAAATCAGCATGTTCAAGAGTCAATACCGGAAAATTCAGCTATCCAGCCTGGTGAATATGTGGTGTTTTCCATCACAGATAGCGGCAAAGGTATTGGTGAGCAGGACATCAAGCATATCTTTGAGCCATTTTACACTAACAAGGTCATGGGTCAAAGCGGCACCGGCCTGGGATTGACCGTAGTCTGGAATACAGTACAGGAACATGGCGGTGGAGTTACAGTAAAAAGTGACAAACAGGGAACGTGCTTTGAACTCTATTTTCCTGTTACCAGGCAGAAACTCACTGCCACTGCAGGTGGAGTTAATTTCGGCCGGCTGCAGGGCCATGGACAACGTATTCTAGTGGTGGACGATGAGAAACAGCAGCGCGATGTTGCAGCCCAAATATTGTCTACTCTTGGCTACCGGGTAGAGACAGCGGCCAGCGGTGAGGAGGCGGTAGCATTTGTCAAAAGGAAAGAGGTGGAACTGGTCATTCTTGATATGATAATGGATCCCGGCATAAACGGCCGGCAAACCTATGAACAGATGAGCAAGATCCGGCCAATGCAGCGAGCCCTTATTGCCAGTGGCTTCTCAGAAAACAATGAGGTGAAAGGGGCGCAGAGACTTGGAGCAGGCAGCTACATCCGCAAACCATACACCATTGAGCAATTGGGTCTTGCAGTACAAAAAATACTGAAAGATCCCTCCCCGACAGCCCCATGAGTCGAGCTGCCTAAGACTGCTCTTTACCCATAAGTTGCTCATCCGTAGGTATGTGTGCGGAGGCCCCGAAGGGGTCACAGGTATTATAGCCGGTGGCTAAAGCACACCGGGGATCCAGAGCGTAGCTAAATTCCTTGATACCCGATAACGCTTGTCCCAGTATGTTTTAAGCAGGGAGCACTCGGGGTGACGGACGAACCCAAAACATCATTAACCATCCGAATGAGTCGCTTAGAACGCATCTACGCCTTTCACCAAAGGCTGAAAAACAAACAATACCCAAACGCTAAAGTTCTGATTGAAGAGTTTGAACTTTCACGAGCCACCGCCCACCGCGACATCAGCTACCTGCGTGATCGTCTGCTTGCTCCTTTAGCTTTTGATTCCAGCCGCAAGGGGTTCTATTACACTGCAGACGATTTTTCACTGCCCTTTGAAGACAGCCCGAAGCTTCTCTTTCTCATGGGACTGCTCAATAAAATGGCGGAGGAAGCAGGACTGGGCGGATTGCCGGAGATGCAAAAGCTGGAAAAACGACTGAGTAAACTGATTGCTCCGGGATATGAGCAGTTGATGGACAATGTCCTCTGTCAATGGATAGAGGTGGAGTCCCTGACACCATCTATTTTTGAAACCATAGTCGAGACAGTACTGAGAGACCATTTACTAGAAATCGAATACCGCTCATCAGAGGGAAAGACAAGTAGTCGCAGCCTGGAGCCCCAGCGCCTGATCAACTATCAGGGGCGTTGGTATCTTCTGGCATACTGCCTTCTGCGGGAAGATCACCGTCTCTTTCACATGGCCAGAATTGAAACAGCCGCAATCGGAAAAAAAAGAAGCGGTGCTCCACATCCCGCTGCAGATTCTTTTCTGAACGAGGCCTTTGGAATTTTTGGTGGTAAGAGCCGTTATCGGGCAGTTATCGCCTTCACAGGAAAAGCCGCAGAACTGGTACGAAGACAATACTGGCACGAACAGCAGCAGATAGAGGAAGAGGATGACGGGATTACGCTCTCCCTGCCTGTCAATGATGACCGGGAAATCATGATGAAGATCCTCCAGTACGGATCCATGGCCGAAGTACTCGCCCCTGCTTCCCTGCGCGACCGGGTGGCAAAAGAAACCCGAAAGATGGCTGCCATGTATTAGTGAGTATCCCCGGCATCACCGGTGGAATAACTCCCCTTTCGTATATTGCCGAAGGCAAGTTCCGGGAGACTGTAGAAAATACCGCGGGCTGCCTGATTGAAGCGTTTCCCGCCGTCAAGAGGCAGGGAGACAATACCGGCAATTCCGTGCAGTGCTGCATAGCTCACATTCAGGATCCCCTGCAGGGGACGCAGGACAAGGGAGTCATCGGTAAAAAAGAGGAAGGGAGTATCTTTAGTCCGGGACTCATAGAGGGTGGAGGTGAGAATATTGGATTCCCTTAGCCAGACAAGAAAATCAATTTCCTGTTCATACAGTGTTTCCAGATTCCGCAGACGCCGGGCCGGCAAAAACTGCTCATCCTCTAAGAAAAAAGCGGCAACGGACTGCTGATAGAACAGAAATGGAATAAAAAGCAGCGTTTCGTCCGGTTCCAGCCATCCGCCCAGAGCCATTTCCCCAGATTCAGGATCGGAAAATGTTGAGTTCAGTGATCGAACCAGTTCCGTGGCACAGTTTCTTGAAAACAGGTTATAGCCATACTCTTCCTTCCCTTTCTCCTCCAATGACCCAATCGCATCTTGCAGCCGCCCGGCAGTACGCAACAGTCCATCCCTGTCCATGGTATCTATTGTGAGAGATACGACTGCCGGCCGTATTGGAAGCGTCACCTTTGTCAGTATCCGCACCCGGCGCTGCCTCTCATTTACCTGGGTCAACTCCCACGCTCTGGCTCGACTGGTCTCCAGGAGTGAGCCGGCTATTTCCGGATGCTCCTCCTCCTGAAAAAACAGCTCGCGACGCCTTGCCGCCTGCTGCAGCATGGCCCTCTGCAGAGCTGTCAGTTGCTCCCCTTCCATTTCCTCGTCTGTGAGTTGTACCTCTCTCACATCTGCGAAAAAAGGATCAAGCGTAAACAGCTGTCCCTTTGCCAGTGAATACTCCATCGCCTGATATCTGGCGATCTGCAAAAGCAGCGCTTCTCCCCGGTCAGGACGGGAAGAGTGCAGCAGACCGGCAACGGAAAGTGCCAGCTGGTGGACAATATTCTTCAGGCTTGCCCTTTCCCTGCTGCCGAGCTTTTCCTCCTCCGGTAGAGGGGGAATAAGGGCCTGCCTGTCTAAGTCCACACTCTGCAGGAGAATTCGAAGACCTTCCCGCCAGGCAAGCGCCTCTGCAATACTCCTGCCCGGGCGCTCACCACTGGTTACTGCATCAATGGCCCGCTGCAGGTTCCTGCTCGCCACTGCAAATGTGTCCTCTATAAAATGTGGCTCCAGCTCAGCTTCTATGTTTTGCCAAAGCGCTGTCTGCAGCCCAGTGGTCTGATTTTTGCTGAAAAAACCGAGACAGTCCACGGAAATTTCGACCCGGCCGTCAAGGAGCTGCCGTACAAGCCGCTCTTCCTTCCGTAAGGCCTCAAGTTCATCAAAAAGTTGCTGCTGCCCAACAAGCAACTCCGTAAAATGGTGCCGAATTTTCTCTGCAACAGCAGCCTCCAGTGGAAGTACGGCAATGGCGATACTGCGGTTATGCAGATCGTTATAGAGGAATCGAAAGGAGTCCCAGGGTTCGCGGACAAGAAGAAAGTTGGCATCAGGAAAAAACTGATAATGAAAAACGAAATCACCCAGACGCAGGGCAGTGTGGCCGCCTGCGGCCTCACCGGCATTGGCATTGATGTAGAGGAAGTCGATGCTGGCCTCAGCGGATTGACCGACGGTCTCACCACCCCAGGCCAGAACGGGGAAGAGAAAAACCAGCACCCAGAGACAGGTGCGCAGACAGTTCACCTTGCCAGTGGAAATCACATCCGGTAACCCGCTATTACCTTGGAGTAGTGGGGAGTATCAGCAATGGAACGGAAATAGGGAAGGTTGACAATGGAATCTTCAGCAACCCCTGCCCGGCGTAAACCCTTGCCCATACCAAAAAACGTTTTCTTTTCCTGTTCCCAGTCACTGATTCCATGGTTTTTGGCAATACTTGCCACCTGACGCTGATAGTCGTCAGTGGTTTTTTCCCGACTGACATACAACACTGTCACCGCGGCAACATCTTCTTCGTATAGTGTCCCTGTTTCGTTCACCTTCTCCTCCTCTCCTCCGGAAGACGAGGTTGAGATGGACGTGATGGAATCAAGACTTGCAGAAACAGAATCTGATGACTTTTCAAGGGAATAGGAGATTGAACAACCGGTCTGGCCCATGACAAAACCACACAACAACGCAATAGAAGTACACTGTTTTTTTGAAAACATTTTTTCTCTTTTATGATTAAACAATGAAGTAAATGAAGCATTGTTACAAGTATGCCTACTTTACCATATGACCATGCCTCTTACCATTATTCTTTGTCCTTTTTTCTGTGTCCGCCTCGAATATGGAGCTTTTCACCCGAAAAAAGGGTACTCTTTTCAGTCCTCCCTTGAGGGGAATAAGTATGACGCCATCAACAGTGACAATCTCGTAAAAACCTCAAACTGCAGATGGTTAAGTAAAAAGCTTCATATTCGAGGCGTGTGAATTTTGCTATTATTTCGGCGTACTAGAGTACGTCGTAATGATAGTGAAATTTGCAACAACGAAGTAGATGAAGAGTTTTTACGACACCATCAACAGTATGGAGTTGCTATAAATATGACCGCTTTTGTGCTTCTCTTGGCATTGCTAACAGCTTTTCCTCCCCTGGCAACGGATATGTACCTCCCTGCCATTCCCCTATTGGTGGAAGTCTGGAATCAACCGCTTTCCATCGTCAACTTGACCCTGGTCCTGTTTTTTGTCACTTACTGTGTCTCCCTGTTGATTTACGGACCACTCTCTGACCGTTTTGGTCGTAAGCCGCCTCTTATTAGTGGCCTGCTCCTCTTCATACTGGCAAGTCTACTCTGTGCATTCTCGGGATCTATCTCGATGCTTATCGGGGCCAGGATACTCCAGGGAATGGGGGCTGGTGCCGCATCTGCCATATCTTTGGCCATGGCAAGGGACAAGCTGGAGAGTGGAATACGGGAAAGGGTTTTGAGCCAGGTTTCGGTCATAATGGCTATTGCTCCCATGGTCTCGCCAATGATTGGGAGTATCATTCTAGAATATACCTCCTGGCCCTGGATTTTTATTTGCCAGGGAATAATGGGTGGAATCGCTCTCCTTGGAGTTGTGAAGACGCCGGAAACCCACCCAGGCAGAGAGGCAGAGGGCGCATCCCTGCATATCCAGCGGTACGTCAGGGTCCTGGGCAATTATCGCTTGATGGGAGTCGTTGCCTGTAATGCTGCCATTGCTCTGCCCCTTTTTGCCTTTATTGCCAGTTCTTCTTTTATTTATATCAGTACGTTTCAAATGAGCGAGACTCTTTTTGCTGTCTTTTTTGGTGCCAATGCCTGCTGTTTCATGGCCGGTGCTATGACCTGCATGCGCTTTGGCAAGAAGATTGGAACACTGCGCATGATAACGGCAGGATATACAGGGGTAGTACTTGGCGGTTTATTGATGTTTGCTGGAATTTTGGGTGGTCCGTGGCAATTTGCCATTCCAATGGGGATGATCACATTTTCCCTGGGACTTAGTCGCCCGCCATCAAACAACCTTGCCCTTGAGCAGGTGTCGCAGGATGCTGGAACGGCTTCCTCAACCATGGTTTTCTCTTACTTTATCTGCGGAGCACTGGCGATGCTCGCTGTTTCCCTTGATTGGTCTGATAAAATTGATTTTACAGCTATACTTGCTACATCCAGCGGCTTGTTCTCCTTACTGCTGTGGCTAATTCTGAAAAATCATCTGTGGCTTACTGCAAAATAGTTTCTCCTCATTTATCCTGACAATCCGTCGGCAAACACAATATATCTGAGTGGAGTTTGAGATTGCAGCGCGTGAAATGGATAACAGGTCAGCAGGGTAAGACTGGGACGCTCACTTTCTTGCAGATACAGGCTTTCCGCTTCCCGTATATCACTGCCCATGACCCTGTACTGCTGGAGATTGCCATCCCGCCCCTGAAGCGTCACAATATCACCAGCCTGCAGATCCTGCAGAAATCGAAAACTGGAATCCCGGTGCCCGGCTAAAACACAATGACCATTCCTGCCGGGTGCACTGCTGCCTGGAAGATGGCCTGGCCCAAAGGCAAGGACTTCGCCGCTCTCACCCTCAAGGACAATCAGATCCACAGCCAGTCTTTTCATTTGCAAACGTGCCACGGGCCAGGTATCCGCCCAGGGCCAGGGCTTTATCTGTTCACCGCTTTGGAGGGTTTGTGCCCAGGCGCGCTGCAGAAGGATTTGGGCAAGAACCGCCTTTGTTCTAATCCAGCAGCCATCAGCCAGGAGGAAACTGCCGCCTGCCAGCAGAACAAAGGCGGTGATGCGCAAAAGCCATTTGCTCATGCTGTTCTCCTCCTGCTCCTGCGAAGAAGCAGCAATGCGCCGACAAGCAGGAGCATCCCTATGAGCATCTGAAGTTGGGCTGGAGTTGCGGTCCGGGCAGTACCACCAAATATCTTACTCGCCTGCCAGCCCTCAGGCAGGTTGGTTTTCAGGGTGGATTGCTGCAAATCATTATCATCAGGCCGGGAGATCTGTTTTTCAACTGCAACCAGGCTGGTGTACTTGCTGAGCAGATGATGTGTCAATGCCGTGGTAAGCACTTTTTTCCGAATCTCTTCTTCCTCCACACCCAGAGCCCGAGAGTCCATAAGGGAACGAATTTTTTTCCTTGCCCAAAGTCCCGCAATACCGGGTCGTTCGCTTATTTTTTTGGTGTTAATTTCCTGCTGCCACACCCTGCCGCCTCTCTGGCCAGTGATCTGGAGAACATCGTTTTCCTCCGGAAGCTTCATGGATACCAGCAAAGGCTCACCCTCGTAAAGATCAGGAATGGGATCCGGATAGAGTTCCAATGACCGGCCGTCTCCTGTTTTTACGGTGATATCGATGATAGCCGGATATTCAAGTTTTTTGAACAACTCCATCATCTTTTGCTGCACCTCGCTGCTCTTGCCGATATAGGTAAAACTGCCCCGCCCCATGGTGGCGGCCCGTGACATAAAGAAGGAATTGGGAGCAGATCCGATACCGACCGTGAACAACCTGGAATCTCCAAGACGACCAGCAATCATGGAGAGGAGCTGACTTTCATTTCCCACGCTGCCGTCTGTGAGAAAGATTACCTGTCGGATTCGGACATGATCATGCCGGCTATCAAGGGCCATATTCAGAGCAGAGGCTATCTCTGTTCCCCCATCGGCAGTAAGGGCACTAACAAAACGGATAGCCTGCTTCCGATGTGGCCCATCTGCTATTTCGGCATGAGTGAAGAGTCTGCGGGCACTTGAATTAAACTCAATCACATTAAAACGATCACTATCATCCAGCCGGGATATGGCAAGGATCAAGGCCTGCCGCGCCTGAACAATTGAAGAACCGGCCATGGACCCCGAGGTATCCAGGACAAAAATCAGCTCCCTGGGTGGTGGACCTCCCAGACTGCCCGCTGCAGGTGGTGTCAGCAACAGCAGCATATAGTCATCTCGCCCCTGACTCTCAGTAAACAGGGCAGCCTGCGGGCTTACCTGTTTCTCCGCCTCCCACTCGAGGACAAAGTCACGATCTGCCATGACCGTTCCATCAAATTGAATTAACTGAATTTCCTTGTTTTCATCGTCCACTGTAATTCCATGATAAAGACTTTCCACCTTGGCCACAGGGAATCCGGCAGCCAGCTCCACCTTGAGACGAACCGGATTCAGCTGCGTTTTCAGGCCCAAGGCCACAGGTGGGGTAATTCGGGAAGCATCCGCTACCTGACCAGTATTAAACGACCAGCCGTTGCCGCTAAACTCAATATCCCCCTGTTCACCATCTCCTCTGACCGGAGCTCCGGGAATATAACGGGGGCCCACCACCAGGGGAAAGCGAAGGGAAAAAACTCCGCCACTAAAGCTCACCACCTGCTGAAACTCAATCTCCACCCCAATCTCCTCTCCCGGTGCAATATTGGCTAGGGCTACAGTAAAGATATTGGGCCGTTCCTGGGAGAGCAGTGACGCCTTTTTGCCCTCCTTTCTCGCCTGCTCATAAACCTTTTGAGCCTTCCGTTTCTCTTTGATCTCTCCTTCAATAATCCGTGTCCCAATCTTCATCCGCAGCTGATCCACGGCAGACTCATCGGGCAGAGGAAAAACATATATCGCCTCCTGCCACTGATTCGTACTGTTTGTAAACTGCTGACGTACTATTGTTTTTGTGATCATACCAGTAACATACATCTCTACCTCCTGGGAAAGACGGGGCGCTGGAATATATTTCCCCTTTTCACCGCCTCCTGTAAACAGCAGCTCCCCCTGTCGCACCTCTGCAGGACGGATTTCGGTTCGCTCTCCTGGATCCGATGCAGCATGAGCATCTGCCACCATGGCCAGAAAAACAAGGCACAGCACGACTCCCACATAGAGGACAAACAGTACATTGCCAGGATCCAGGCTTCTTTTATTCTTTTCATTCATTTCATTGTTCATGTTTCCATTCTCCTTTTCCCCGATACCTTGATCTTTTTTCATCCCTTCCCAGTAAAGCACGGGACAATGACAAAGAACGAAAGCAAGGATGACAGTATGCCTATAAAAAATGACACATTATGACAATGACTGGCCAGCCATAGTAAAAAAAAGACTTCTGTGCTAATAAAGATAAACTCGTAAAAACTTCGAGTTCCGATGGATAAGTATTTATGCCCGGTAGTTAGGGTGAAAATACGACGCCATCAATAAAAGAAAAAAGAGATTTTCCTGAAAACAAATCTCAACAACTCCCACCGAGGGAGCAGTTATGCCATATACAATCGCACTGGTTGAAGATGACGAGGCTCTGCGCTGTAACTATGCCAAGGCCCTGATGCGGGACGGGTACCAGGTAGACAGCTACAGTTCCAGGCCGGAAGCCAGTACTGCCTTCAGCCGCAGACTTCCGGATCTTGCCATCCTTGACGTGATGCTGCTGGAAGAGATGGAGGGTGGTTTTGAGCTCTGCCGGGAACTGCGTACACTCTCTCCCACTCTGCCCATCATCTTTCTCACTGCCCGTAATTCCGACCTCGACCGCGTATCGGGACTCCGGCTTGGAGCCTGGGACTACCTCACCAAAGATACCACCACTCTCGATTTTCTCCCGGTACGTGTTTCCGCACTCTTCAAGATGCTGGAGGCCATCCTGGGAAACAATCAACGGCAGGATGAAACTGTCATTACCCATGGCTCTGTACGCATTGAAGAGGAGCGCAAACAGGTGAGCTGGAAAGATAAGCCGGTGAGCCTGACCCTCACTGAATTTTGGATTCTCAGCTCCCTTGTCCGCCGCCCGGGTCATGTTAAATCACACGATCAGCTCATGAACGCTGCCCAGGTGATAGTGACCAACAATGCCATTGCCGCTCACGTGAGACGAATCCGGGAAAAGTTTCGGGAAACAGACCCGGAATTTGACGCCATCTGCGCAGAGTATGGTATGGGGTACCGCTGGCGTGAGTAGAAGTTGTAAAAATTCGCCGGCAAACTTTTCGAGGGAGAAAACCGATAACAATGAATTTCAAGGTGTTTACTTTTCCCCTTCAAAAAAAAAGTACCCTTCAGGGTGAAAATTAAAACTATCATGGCTAAGTAAAAAAACTTCATATGCGAGGCGCGCGAATTTTCTCTTCTTTCAACGTACTTTAGTACGATGAAAGAATAGAAAATTCGTAGCAACGAAGTAGATGAAGAGTTTTTTCAACGCCATTAATTATGCGCATTTCTTTACGCCTCAAACTGACCCTCATCTCCCTTTTGCTCCTGCTCATCCCCCTGGTCGGTTTTCGCTTCAGTGCCATGCTCCAGGCCAACCTTCTGGCCAGTCGGGAAGATGCCCTGATGTTCACGGCAAAGGCAGTGGCCACAACCCTCAGCAATCGCCCCGGTCTTTTTGATCGTGAACTCTTTCACTCCCAGGATCAGCAACGTGATCTCTATCTCTTTAAGCTCTCCAATTCCATCCGCTTAAACGGCAAAGCAGATGACTGGCAGCCGGAACTCCAGCAAAGTGAACAATTTGGCGCAAAACATGTGCTTGTTGCCGTTGCCCCTTATAATCCAGACTCCCTCAGCTTCCGCCACGTCCTTGGACAACGCGGGAAATACCTCTATGCCCTGTTTCTTGTCCATGACGACAAACGTGTTTATCGTCACCCCAACTCACTGCATCCGGCAAAAGCGGATCATATCCAGATAGGCATCCAGAACCAGGAGGGAGAGCTCCACCGTTACCTGCTGGCCACGGACAAAGCGGGCTGGATCAATGGCTTTCTCATGGATCCGGACCCGGACAAGATGATCCCCCTGGCCAACGAACCGCGTATCCAGGGGGTCTGGGCTGAGACCGAAGAGGGCTATATTGTTGAGATGCGGATTCCACTAAGCATGATCGGCCAGCGCTTGGCATTTGCGGTAGCGGATGTGGATGATGAAAAGAGTCGGAGAATAGAAAGTCTGATTGGCACAGCTGACCCCGGTAGCATTGGTGAGCTTGGCTGGCTCCTTGCACCCTCAAAAAATATTGAAACCCTTCTGGAAAAACTGGATCAGCCCCATTCACGTATCCGGGTTGTTGATGACAACAGACGGGTACGCGCCCATTTCGGAAGCCTGCAGACTGAAACCATGGACGAAAACCAGGCCGAAGACAACAGTGGATTGAACGCTCTGCCAGGCTGGATCAACCGCCGGCTTGCTCCTGTGTACCGGCTGTTCACGGAAGCCTTTACCGAAAATTTTATTCCACCTGTCAATCAGGCAAAGCAACTGGATATTCAGGGCATTGAAGAAGGGCTGGCAGGAAAATCAAGCATTACCCACTATCAACTTCCCGATGCCAGGGTAGAGGTGATGGCAGCCATTACTCCTTTACTTGATGGAGAGAAGGTGGTTGGCGCAGTGGTGGTGGAACAGACAACCAACTCCATCCTGGCCCTGAAAAACAAGATGATAGAAGAATCCATCGGCCTGACAGTCATGGCCTTTGTCGTGGTTGGCTTGGGCCTCCTTTTTTTTGCTTCACGCATCTCCAGCCGTATCCGACGATTGCGAAACCAGGCTGCCACCGCCATCAGTGAAGATGGCCGGATTGTTGCCACCATTGAACAGACACGGGCAAGAGATGAGATCGGTGATCTGGCGGGAACTTTGGCCACCATGCTCGCCCAGCTAAGAGAACAGAACGAATACCGGGAAAAGATGGCAGACAACCTCGAGCATGAAATGCGTACCCCACTGGCCGGTATCTCCGCATCTTTGAAAAATCTGGAAAAAGAGATCCACACCCCCGAAAAGCAGATAAAGGAGTACATCAACTGGGCCCTCAGGGATGTACAGCGGATGGAATCTCTGCTCACCGCAATTCGAGATGCCACCAGCCTGCAGGAAGCACTGGAACACGACTTCCCCGAAGATTTCGACCTTGCGGCTGCCCTGGCCATCTGGCTGGAACGCGGCTGGCAGGCAAGTTACCCCCATGTCAGCTTTCACTACCAGGCTCCGGAAGAATCCATTGTCATCTATGGTGATCCTGATCGCCTACGACAGATGATCGAAAAGCTCATCGACAATGCAGTTTCTTTCCACACGCCGGAAACACCTGTTACCCTGGATCTCTCAGGCGACAAAAACAGTCTGGAAATGCGAATCTGCAATCAGGGGCCGCCCATTGCGCCTGACATGCTGGGGCAGATCTTCAACTCCATGGTTTCCCTGCGCACCCAAAAAGAAACCATTCCTCACCTTGGACTTGGACTCTATATTGTCCGCACTATTGTGGAGCATCACCAGGGAACGATCCGAGCTGAGAATGTTCAGAATGATGGGAAAACTGTCTGTTTTATCATCACCCTGCCCCGAACATCTGAAAATTGTTAAACCCTGACCAGGCAAACGACAATTCTCCTTTTACTTCATCTTTCTCTGTGGTATTTTCATAAGGTGGCTTTGCCTTCTCAGCATATCAACATATCAGCATATCAAAGAATTTAGGGAACCTTTTTATGAACGAACTACTGTTGGAATACATTATCTGCCCCAGCTGCCTACCGGAAGAACTTTCTCTGAATTACGAGATCACTGAAAAACAGGGATCTGATATCACAACCGGCAGCCTTCTCTGTCACTCCTGCGGTTCTCTGTTTCCCATTATTGACGGCATTGCCTTCCTTGACCCTGCAGGAACTGATGAGGTTGGCAGCCTGGACAAATATGAACAGGAGGAGGTTGTCTCCTCCCATCTCTGGACTCATTACGGAGATCTGCTTGGTGAGGACAACTGTAATGACGCCTACCCACTCTGGTCCAAAGAGATCCACCCCACATCCGGGATCGGCCTTGACCTTGGCGGGTCTGTGGGACGCTTCACCTTTGAGCTTGGCGAAAAATGTGATTTAGCGGTGGGTATTGACAGTTCTGTGGCCCTTATTCGGATGGCACGGGAATTGATGCAGTCGGGATACATCACTATTCCGCTG
Organism: Desulfocapsa sp.; assembly: GCA_021737265.1. Classification (GTDB taxonomy): domain Bacteria; phylum Desulfobacterota; class Desulfobulbia; order Desulfobulbales; family Desulfocapsaceae; genus Desulfocapsa. Next base: position 37,905 of record JAIPEF010000011.1, read on the forward strand.
AAAGAAGAGGGGAAAATCCGCCGTATGGCAACAATCCATCTGCCCCGAAAATGGTTGGACTGCGAAATGGCATTTATTGTTGGTGATGTTCAGAAAATCCCCATTCGAAAAAATACTGCATCCATCGTCAGTTCTCTGAATATTATCGATAAGATTTCCGCTCCCCGACAACACCTCCTGGAGATGAACCGGGTCAGCAAAGAGAAAGACGCCCAACTGCTGGTATCCGCTCCCTTTTCCTGGTCTAAAGCCGTGACAAAACCAAAAGAGTGGCTTGGGGGAAAACAGAGAGGACCGTATGCCGGTTTTGGTCTGAACAACATCCGAACGCTCCTCTGCACCGGGATGAACCACTTTTCTCCAATATGGAAGGAGGAAAAGAGGAGCCAGCTGTGGTGGAGAATCCGAACTCACCGCAACCATTTTGAACTCATTCGCAGTCGTTACCTGAAGGTGGAACGGTAATTTCAAAGGACCCCATTAATCCCCTCACCTGCAGCTCATCATAGCTGATAAACTCGTAAAAACTTCGATTTCCGATGGATAAGTATTTATGCCCGGTAGTTAGGGTGAAAAGCTTCATATTGGAGGCGTGCAATTTTTCTATCATTTCGGCGTACATACGGTACATCGTAATGATAGTGAAATTTGTAACAACGAAGTAGATGAAGAGTTTTCACCCTCAACGTCGGGTATAAATACGACGCCATCAAGAATAAAACGTTTCATTTTTTCACCTGCTGAGTGAGTTTATCGGACAGGTGACCTTTTACGTTAATAATAAATATGTTAGTTAATTGACAAACATGGTGGTTTCTCTTTATTGTTTGTCACGGATTCAGCTATTAGTAAAAACGAGTCTTTACTATAGACAATGGAAAATCTTTATATTAAAGATGCATAGTTGGTAAAAATTATTATGGCTAACTAGTGTCCGCCTGGAAATGGTTGAGGTTCCACCTTGCGAAATTCCCGGGAGGAAGGAAAACCGGGCGGACAGCCATTATTAACTGGCCGTAAACATTAAACAACTACACCTGAGCAATCATTCATCATAGAGTAACGAAAAATTCAATTCCACTACAGGGTTCAGAGGTTGACAAAATGAACAGCTCCAAAACGATATTCACCATCGGACTAGCGGCAATGGGACTGGCGGCAATGGTTTCACCGGGCTACTCCCTCCTTACCGACACACGGGCAGACTACAGTGTTGATTGGGCAGATGTCGATGGCACAGGCGGGCGCATCAATGGCGACAACTGGATACCTCACTCAACAGCTGCCGGAGTCCCCATCTACGATGCGGAAGGCGGCTCGAATGATTCCACTAATGGCGGCACATCTCCCCTTGGTTCCGGCGATATCGCGTCGGGATTTAATGATGTCACGAAGATACCCACAGGTACCTGTACCTACCCTATCGCTACTCCAGATACGCAGTGCGGCACATCCCCCTCCACTTTTTATTATTTTCACATAGTGGGAACCAACGATGGTACCGCAGCAAGCCTAATGGACGACATCCTCTTCATCCGCATGCGAGTCAACGGTGATCCAACTGCGAGTGTCGGTTTCGCTAGCGGACACTGGAACTTTATCATTGACAGCGACCTCGACGATTACAAGGAATATTACGTCGATCTGAATGGCGGTGGACTCCTAGCGACGGGTGCCGGCAAGATTAATATTTTTTATGAAAATAATAGTGCCAATAATTTAACAAATTCAGATGGCGCCAACAGCACCTCATGTGACGCCAGCGGTGACGGTACGGGCACTCTCGTCAACTCCTTCGTTGCCTGTAATACGGAGGGCAGTACCACTGGAGACTGCTCGTATGGCGGTGCGGACAGGTCTTTTGCGCGCGCGGTATCGATTCCCGACACCGTGGGTACTAGTGCTGCCTATTACCCATAAGTGTCACCAAATGGCTTGGTTTCTTCATCCAGCAACGCAAAACCCAGGCACATATATTGAAATTCATGGTAGCCATGCCATAGGGTCTGGTGTCCTGGTGGCGGATCATTTTTTCGATCAAG
>JAIPEF010000148.1 GCA_021737265.1 Desulfocapsa sp.
AAGTAAATCTGCAAGGTATAATAAACTTGACTCCTCAGACAATGTACGTTTGATTTGATTTTGGGTTTTCATGCATCAAGTATGCACGATTCAGGCTTAAATGTCCAGCTTAAAATTATGGGTAACAGGCAGCCCTAGCACCGTTACAACGGTAAGTTCAACCTTCACGAAATCATTTTGTGTAATAAAAATACGAGGAAATGATTACCAAGGTATTAATCGGAACGAACAAAAAACAAGTAGATAACAACCCCCAGTATGGCTGCCCCACCAAAGAGCACAGGAAGAATCTTTTTGATCTGCAACTCGTCACCGACTACAAGAGTGTTCATGTATTCAGTCCCACTGACCCACCAGACAGCGACAAAAATTGCTATAATAACCAGATCCTTAAAAGATTGCTTATAGAGCAGGTAGAGAAGGAAAAAGATAAAAGGGACCAGAAACCACGGATTCGTAAACAATCCAACATAATCGACTTCAGTAAGCTGCTCCACGACATGAGTAGACTCAATCAAGCTCAGAATTTTTGAAAAAAAATCACCCATCAGCACCCACCTCTTTTCTGTTTATTTTACTGTGACCCTCACAAGTGAATACTCATATCTGTAATTTGTTCTATTCAACATATCAATGTTGCCTCTTTACCCATTGTAGTTCAAGGGATTTTTTTTTTCACGTAACTTTTCCACCACATGAAGAAATCTACCCGCCGGACGTATTTTGCTTCTCAATGGCTTCTCTTTCTTCATGGGATATTGTTTTTTCACCAGCCACACCTCTCTTGGCGGCCTGCCGGCTCCTCATAAAAATTTGTTTAAAAGTTAGCAACATACCTTTGATCAGTTAAACAACAATAACAATAATCACCGTTTATGCGGTGTCCCCTGAAAAAATATCTTCTCTTCTCCAGCCAAAATGCTACAATAGACAAAAACCCTGTAATAGCTTCGACAGACGGAAAGCAAGCTGGGACTTTTTTTAGCACCCCCTTGAGGGGTAACAGCACCTTAGAAATTATTTTCTTTGAAAAACAAGAAAATAATTTCTAAGGTACTAACCCACTCCATCACTAAGGAACACGGCTATGGCACCAATAGAACAAAGAAAATATATCAGACTGGACTCACTCAACCTCCTTGATTATCTCATTATAGACAAAGAGGGTATGCAGACAACCCACTCCATGGGGCGCACTCTGGATATCAGCGAGAACGGCCTGAAACTTGAAACAAATCAAGAGATCTGTCAAGGTGACACCCTCGTTATCACCATCGGCCTGGAAGAAGATCTGATTGACCTGACAGCCGACGTCACCCATGTGGAAAAAGCTGGTGATAGATACAACTCCGGTATTGAATTTGTTGATATCACCGAGGAAGGAAGGCGTATTTTTGAAAAGTATACCGAGGCCTTTCTGAAAATGGATTCAGCCTAACAGGTCAGCGTATAAGCATTAATTACAGGGTCTCCTGCAAGATTGCCTTTTCACCCAACCTCTCCGCAAGCCCACTGAATCGTTTAGTTTTTCCGGAAACAGCAAGTGCAAAGACAGATCGACTGCTTTGCACTTTCACACACTCTGTTGCCCGTGTAACTGCAGTATAGAGTAACTCACGAGTCATAAGGGGCGACTCCTGACCCGGTAAAACAACCACGACTTCACCCACTTCTGTTCCCTGACTTTTATGAATGGTGAGGGCATAGACAGTTTCACAGTTGCCCATTCGACCAGGGAGTATTCCCTGCAGGTTTCCATCCGTTCGTTCAAACCACACCTTCATCGTCTCCAGATGGTCGGGATCAGGCAGACAGATCCCCATATCTCCATTATAGAGATCAAGTGCATAATCATTTCTGGTCACCATGACCGGCCGGCCGGGATACCAGGCTGAGCCGAAACAGTCCCAACCCTTTCCTGTGAGATAACGTTCCACACGGCTGTTGATACCAGATACGCCATCGGGACCATTTCGAACAGCACAAAGAATCTTAAATGAATGAAACAGGGGAAATAACTCCTGATAGTCCTCAAGGGTTTTGGCCCCGAAAACAGCCATCATATACCTGGCATACCTCTTCCCGCCATACTCTGCGGCATCTTCCTCCAGAATGGATACATTCGTCGGCTCATCCCGGGTCAGGATGTCCCAGGCGGATGAACTGTCTCCACTGTTAACCGCCTCGGCAAAAGATTTTATCCCCTGATCGAAACGATAACTCTTCTGCAGCTCGACTCTATTCTTGTCAAGTACAGAGCACATGTCACCCAGGACTGTTCCCGTCTCCACTGAAGCCAATTGATTCTTGTCACCAAGGAGCAGAAGACGACTCCCAGGGCGCAATGAATTCACAAGCTTACTCATCAGGGCAAGATCAACCATGGAAGCCTCATCCACCACCACCACATCATAAGAAAGTGGATTTTCTCCATTATGGCGAAAAAAGGGGGAAAACCGCTTTACCCCTAAAAGACGATGCAGGGTAAACGCCCGGGTCGGAATAGTCTCTGCAACGACAGAAGAAAGCGGCAAGTTGTGTATGCTGGTGTTGATCGATTCCTGCAAACGCATGGCTGCCTTTCCAGTGGGTGCAGTAAGCGCGATACGCAGCTTCCGTTCGGATGCACTCTGCAGCAGGGCAAGAATCTTCACCACTGTCGTGGTCTTTCCCGTACCGGGACCACCGGAGATAATAAGGAAATTTTGGCCAAGAGCCCGTTCTGCAGCAACGCGCTGCCAATCAGTTTCTCCCTCGACAACTCTCCCAAACAACGTATCGAGTAGTTCCTCATCTTTTGCAAAACTGGTTGCCTCAGCAGCCAGTTGCCCGATCTTTTCCGCCAGAGACCTTTCATATTCAAAAAATCGGTGCAGATAGAGGTGCTTCCGAAAAATTCGCAGCGGAGTGGCTCCAGGTCCGGCAAGGCCGGAGCGCTGCAGGAGATCCTCTTCAATGGTTGAGACCGGCAAGCAACTGTCTCCTGCCCCAAGCCCCATGGAGAGGCGGCAGAGCAGGTCCTGAAAATGAAAATATTCCTTCCCGGAAAGAGCTGAACGGTCAGCCAGAAATTTTGCAAACTGACTGTCCAGCAGACGTATCTTTTTATCTTCCATCACTATCAATCCGCTCCCAGGCTTTTCTGCAATTCTTCCAATACACCATGATCGGGACGATCGTAAAAAACTCCATTTCCGGGATACTCCGGACTCATGCCCCGGGCAAAGAGATAGAAAACCCCGCCAAAGTCCTGATCATAGCTGTAGGTGGGCAACGTACCTGCCAGGAACCGATGGAGAACCAGGGTGTAAATCCAGTACTGCAGACCGTAGTTATGTTCACGCATGGCAGCCACAAGTTCATCCTGCCCATATTCAGAGAAAGAATCACCCAGATAATTGCTCTTGTAGTCCACGATGTAATACCTGCCCCGATAGCGGCAGACCAAGTCAACAAAGCCGGTGAGATACCCCCTTAGTTTTTGTTCCTGTATGGGCTGCACCACATCTGAGAAGGCAAGCAGTTCATTGATCCGCACTGTTGACTCTTCGCGCAGGTGAAAATAAAATGGCATCTCTTTCAAGAGATCGCGCTCTGCAAGATCAAGCAAAGAAAAGGACTCTTCTCCATTTCCAGGGCTTAGTGGAGACCGGCTCACATCACGCAACAGCCCCATGAGCAGATCCACATCAGCGCGTACTCCAAATCGGCGACACTGGCCAAGGATTTCTTCCTCATACCCTTCGTCTCCCGCCAGTAAGGAAAATGGGTAATCCTCCAGCAGGCCATGCACCACATTGCCAAATCCGGCACCAAACGGCAGGTCATAAATTCTTCTGGACTTCGTTCTCTCCTTTTCAGCTGATCCTGCAGGATCTGGGCCATGAACAAAATGAGTTTGTCCGGCAAGGGCAGAATAGCTGGTCATCAGCCATTCGCCGGCCACTATTGAGCGGGAGAATGTCCGGCAGTTCATGATTCCGGCATCCTTGCTTTCACCCCCGTGCCACTCCCGTTCCTCAGGGTGAGCCGGCAGAAGACGAAATTCCGCCGCCTCGCCATCGCAAAGTGCAGCAATTCGTTCTGCCTGCCCGTCTATCCCCTCTTCTTCGGCAAGGGATAAGATCCAGGACAGGGCAGAACCCTTTGACGATGCGGTAAACCGATTTCCCCTCACATCGGCCCAGAAAACATATGAGCGGCAACTCGCCCGGGTCAACGCCACATACAGAAGCCGCACCTCTTCTGCCAGCTCATCCTGTAAAGCCATGTCACGTCTTGCTGAAAAATCGCCGGAACCCAGGTCGGCCACTTGACATCCCTGTTCGTCATGACTGATAATACAATCTTTTTCCTTCCCCAAGCGTGCCGAGCGATACCAGAGGTAAGGACAAAACACGATGGGATATTCAAGCCCCTTTACCGCGTGCATGGTCACCACCTTCACCGCCTGCTCGTCACTTTCCAGTCGTAACTCAGCGTGTTCCGGCCTTTCTCCTGCCCCCATCTGCGAAGATAGATATTGCAGGGTGTGAGAAATCCCCATGTTTTCGTCATTTTCAGCCTCCTGCACCAACTCCACCAGATGGCTGAGATTTACGATCTGTCGCTCTGCTAGAGGATGATGACAAAGGGTCTCAAAAACGGATTCCTGTGCAAAAAGACAATTTATCATGACTAGAAAGCCTTTATCCTGCCAGAGTTGATGGTAGCCATGGAAACGCTCAATCCACGCATCCACAGCCCGTTCATCCCGGGTCTGTTCATACAGGCGGCGTCCATTCATCCCAAACCATTTACAACTCATGGCCGTACGTAATAGACGGATATCTCCAGGTGAAGCCACGGCAGTTATTACCTGGAACAGATCCGTACATTCCCCTGTCTCAAACACTGATTTCCGACTGGAAATAACCGATGGAACTGCTGCCAGGGCAAGAGCCTGCTGAAAGTCCTCGGCCTGCCTGTTGGTCCGCACAAGGATCGCCACATCTCCAGCTGATACCCGCCTCTTTTCACCCCTATCTGTAACCAGGGTCGCCTGCTGGAGAAGGGTTCTGATCTCATTCACCACATAGGACTGCAGACGTTCCTGCAACACACCGGAGGTCCATGGCTTTATCCCGTCATCAGTCGGAGATGCCAGGCTGCAACACACCATGGCCGCACGGGAGGTACCATCCTGCCACAGACGCCAGCACTCGGAAGACTTTGCCGCAGAGACCTTGTGGTAGGGAAGATCCGGGGTTACAAAGGCCTGCCCGTTCTCCAAAAAGAGTGCATTGACAGCATGTACGAGCAAAGGGCTGGAGCGGTAATTTTTTTCCAGGCCCAGAAGCTGAGAGGCCGATCGTCTCGCTTGAAAATAGGCATAAATATCAGCACCACGAAACTTATAAATAGCCTGCTTGGGATCACCAATGAGAAAAAGAAAATGTTTACCGTCCCCAAAAAGAGTGGAAAAAATACGATACTGGGCCGCATCCGTATCCTGAAATTCATCAATCAAAGCCACTTGAAAGCGACCGGCCAGCAGTTTTCGCAGCTCTTCCCGGTGTTCACCTCCAAGTGCCTTTGCCAGCTGAAGCACCAGATCATCAAAAGAAAAACGTCCCTGCTTATTCAGGCGCTCGTGCAGGCCGGTCTGGAGATTACGGGCAAGCTCCAACCGCAGCCCGAGGACTGCGCCCTGGCAGGCATCCAGAAAACGGTCAAGCCCTTCATCGGCCAATGGCCAATCCTCAAGAAAGGCATTTTTTTTGGCATCACCCCGCAGTTTATTCCCATGCAGCTGCTCCTTGAGCCCATGGTATCCAAGAGAGGCGAGATCAGTGGGCAGGCACCTGGAAACCCCTGAGAAAAAAGAGGCACACTGCTGCCACCAGGAATCAAAATTTTCAGCAAAGCCTTTCTTGAACATCCCCTGGGCAATGGCCTCCCGAAAGAACTCCGCAAGAGCAGGGGCCGATTGCTGCCACCAGGTTACAAGCGTTTCCAGACTGTTATCAACCTGCTCCAGGGCAAGATCAACGGAAGGCCAGCCAGCAGGCTCCAGCACATCTTCTGCCCCCACTCCCCTGATACTCTCATAGAGTTCGTCAGGATTTGAAAATGATCCCAGAAAGAGAGAACAGTGGAAGGGCAACATATCGTAGAACCTGCTCCGCCAGTAATCTTCAACAAGCTCATCCCGCACCCGGCTGGTATCAGTGGTCAGTTCCAAATCAAACAGCTGTCCGGACTCCAGGGCCTGTTCCTGCAGCATACGCTGGCAAAAACCATGGATGGTGAACACCGCAGCCCGATCCATATCAAGAAGAGCCAATTCAAGGCGTTCAAGGGCCAATGCTCTATCAGGTAGCCGGTTCAGCCACTGAACAAGACCAGAATCATCCCCTTCCTCCTCACTATTGCCAAGGATCTCTCTGGCTTCCACCAGCCGTTTACGAATTCGTGCCCGCAACTCTTCGGTGGCTGCGCGGGTATAACTGACCACCAGCAACTCTTCCACCGGAACACCAAATTCCGCAACAAAGCGCAGGACCAGCATGGCGATGGAATAGGTTTTCCCTGTCCCGGCACTGGCCTCCACCACATTCACCCCCCGGTGCAGGGAAGCAGTGGCAGCATCAAATGGTTGGAAGTTTTCTGACATGAGTCCTATAAGGAAGGTGGCCGGGAAAGCTATTCAGATGGGAATACATAAGGGCACATCACTTTATTATTTCTACAAAACTGAGAGGTGAAAGTCAAGATTGGACAAAGTACAGCTCCCGCCGGAAAAATAACCTGCAGAGTAAGATGGAACCTGGTCACTAAGGTCAAAATAAGGTAACCGGTACCTTCCACCCAACAGTCAAACTCAACAGAAGCAGCAGACCCCTTACTGCAGGCGGCACCTTTAACTCGTGCCAAAAATGCATAACAGATGGTGTAAAATTGTGTTATATTCAATTAAGGCTGTCTAGGAGCTTGTCCGAGAATAGACATTTTTTCTCAAATCGAGGCATCTGTGAAAAATAAGCACAGGCATATACATAATATTCCGAGCATTATTTTTCACAAGCAACGAAGAGTTGGGGAAAAAGGGCATTTTCGGTCA
>JAIPEF010000012.1 GCA_021737265.1 Desulfocapsa sp.
TCCGAGAATAGACATTTTTTCTCAAATCGAGGCATCTGTGAAAAATAAGCACAGGCATATACATAATATTCCGAGCATTATTTTTCACAAGCAACGAAGAGTTGGGGAAAAAGGGCATTTTCGGTCAGGCTCCTAGTGCCCCGAACCGTAATTCTGTCCCGTCTTTACTTCGCCTCATCCTGACACTAATCAGGGAATTATTATCACTCCAAAACGCTTACATACAGCTGGATTACGAACAAAATGAAAATTCCTAACTTCAGCAAATGTACCCATAGGGAAGCATGAGTAAGAACAAGGAACAACAGGTAAACGACAATTAGGGCAAAAAAACAAAAAAGGGGTTAAGCCGCAAACGACTTAACCCCTTAATATATTTGGTACACCAGGCAGGATTCGAACCTGCGACCCCCTGATTCGTAGTCAGGTACTCTATCCAGCTGAGCTACTGGTGCATATGGAATGGACTTTATACCTTAGTTCTTTTTTTTCCTCAAGCCTGTTTTCAGCCTTTTTGCTCTTTTTCATTCTTGTGGAATATGATTTCGTGGTCTGCAGGTTTAAGACTGGGATCCGCAACAATAACAATGGAAATTTTATTCCGACTCTCTATATCAATGATTTCCTGTCGCTTGTTATTTAACAGATATTGTGCAACATCCAGTGGGAAATGACACTCTGCCTGAGCGACATTTTTCCTGCTGACACCGGTCTGGACACGCCGCAGGTAGAAAAGAGCCAGGGTTTCCACTGAGCGTACAACGCCACGCCCTTTACAATGTTCGCACACCCTATAGTTACTGGTTTCAATGGGAGCACCCAGCTTCTGCCTGGAGATCTGCATAAGACCAAACTTGGAAATCCGGCTGATATCCACTTTGGCCCGATCCCGCTTCATGGCAATTTTGACCTGGCGTTCCACCTCACGAATATTTTTACTCACCCGCATATCGATAAAATCGACAACAATCAAACCGCCGAGATCACGGAGACGCAATTGACGGGCAAGCTCTGTGGCAGCCTCCATATTGGCCTTAAAGATCGACTCTTCAAAATTCTTTCCCTTACCGGTGGAGCCGGAGTTGACGTCGATGGCTACCAGTGCCTCGGTTGGGTCAATCACGATGGAGCCGCCAGAAGGTAGAGGCACCTGGGGCTGATAAATGGACTCGATCTGATCTTCAACATTGAATTGGTTGAAAATTGGACGGGACCCCGTATGCAGCCGGGCCTTAGCGCCTCTCTGTTTTTCCGGTAGCAGTTCAAGGAAATCTTTCACCTTTTCCAGGGCGGCAAGATCATCCACCAGAATTTCCTTTATCTCAGGGTCAAAGTGTTCGCGCAAAAAACGCAGTACACAGTCATGGTCCTGATAGACCAGGCCTACACCCTCAAGACTCTGCCCTTTCTTTTTAATCTCATCCCAAAGCTTGGCCAGATACTGAACATCCTTAGTAAGGGCGGTTTTAGTAATATCCACACTTGCAGTACGTACGATCCAGCCAACACCTTCCGGAATGTTCAGAGAGCCCATGATCTCACGTAGCTGTGAACGCCGCTCTTCCCCGCTTATCTTCCTCGATATGCCTGAAGAATCAGAGCCCGGCATCAATACCACGCAGCGTCCGGGAATAGAAAGGTAGGTGGTCATATTGGCCCCCTTGTTCCCTATTTCCTCTTTCACCACCTGCACCAGAATTTCCTGCCCTCGCTCCAGAACATCATGAATTTTCAACTTCTTCCACTGACGCTGCTGGATGAGCTTTTTGTTTTCCTCGCTGATCTCCTGTTTATAGTATTCCGGATGAATCTCATCGAAGGGAAGGAAACCGTTTTTCTCCGTACCGTAATCCACAAAGGCAGCCTGGAGATGACTTTCTATGGCTACGATCTTTGCTTTATAGATATTGTTTTTTGTCTGTTTGGAGGAAACGGTAGAAACATGAATGGACTCCAGGTTCCCATCCGCAAGCAGCGCCAGACGACACTCTTCCGGTTCTTCGGCATTCACCAGCAGCCTCAGGTTCTGCGGTTTTTCTTCCGGCTCAACCTCATCGACTGGTTTTTGCCTCTGTTTCTGCCTAACGGTACCCTTGGGGGCCTCTGTTTTTCTTCCACGGGGGCGTGACGGTTTCTGTTGACTCTCCGTTTTGGCTCTTTCCTCAGAGTCGCTTGCCGGACTTACTCCCTCGGCCGAAGGTTTTGCCTGTTCTGTTTGCTCGACGTCTTTTAATGCTTCAGCTTCCTGAAGTGGCTTCGATGGTTTAGCTTCGTCAACCGGCTTTTTTCGGGGGGCTGGTTTTTTCCTCTGTTTCTGGGCGACAGAGCTCTTTGGTGTCCCTGTTTTTCCTCCACGGGGGCGTGACGGTTTTTGTTGGCGCTCTGTTTTAGTTCTTTCCTCAGAGTCGCTTACCGGACTTACTCCCTCGGCCGAAGGTTTTTCCTGCGCTGTTTTCTCAACGTCTTTTAATGCTTCGGCTTCCTGAAGTGGCTTCGATGGTTTAGCTTCAACAGCTGATTTTTTTCGGGGGGCTGGTTTTTTCCTGGGCGCACGGGCCTGACCACTGCTTTTCTTGGGGGCAGCTTTTTTCCGGGGCTTTGGAGCTTCTTTCTTTTGTTTTGCTACTGATTCACTCGTGCTCTCAGCCTTATCCGGTGCCTTTTTTTTCGGCTCATCTTTTGCTGTACTCTTCCACCAGGCACCTGTTGATACCTTTACACTTTTTTTCTCTACAGACTCTTTCTTAGACTCTGCTTTTTTATCTACCATAATTTCCTTTTGCCGGAGAAGGGCTCACCCCATTCCGGATCTCACAGACGAACCCACCTGTGCGGGTTGTCTCATTTTTTTTAACAGATTCCGATGACACTCAGCCACCGTCCCTGTCTCACATTTTGTCAACACCGCCCTGGTTCGATCACTACCCAGAAAACACTTCCGAATAATTTTCACGCTTCATCGAACCTGCGGAGCAGGCATGACACTTCTTCTTGAAGAAAAAACTCAGCTCAATTTCTGCTGCAATCTCTTTTTCAGACAATTTTCCGGAATTCCCGGACATATTACTCTCCTGCCGCAAAGTCGAAGACTTTTTATTGCAGACCGAAAAGTAATCAAATTCTCACAGATTTTTCGTACCTGACCCTTCGTCTCTCTGCCTCCATCAAGCTTCTCTACAGGGAGGGCAAGAACCATCACCGTTGAGGCACACTCTTTTATTGTAAGTAGTCAACGGGATTAGGTCAACTGCTGAACTGCAGAGGAGAAGACTTATTCATCCTGCAAAAAAAAAGAATTACAAATACTGTTTTCCAACAGTAAGAGAAGAAAAACACTGTTCTTCTTGCCAGGAACACGGTACACTGCAACGCGAAAGTAAAACAATTTCCATTTATTATCAAGGCAAATCTGTGATTTTAAACTTGACACTCAACGTCCATCCTCGTACATTTCACTGGTTATTCGAATTATCCTTTGCCAGTCAGGGATACAGAGACCTTGCCTCCACTTCCAAGTCCATAGCTTCTCTCTTTCCCGGAACAGGCATATTTTTACCCAAAATCCATGTCATATCAGACCTGCAGCCTGGCATGACAGAACACAATATTTCAAGGAGTTTGCTGTGATAAAGCTCTCTAATTCGTGCACTTTTACGAGACTCTCTCTTTGCCTTGCCTCACTGCTGGCTCTTGCTGCTCAACCGAATGTTCTTCAGGCTGAGACAGTCGAGACCGAGGAGTGGCAAATTGAGGCCGACAAACTCCTCCACTTCGACCATCCCAAAAGCGTTATTGCTGAAGGAAACGTGGTGCTGACCAAGTTACGAATCCTCCCCCCTAAAAAGGATGCCCCCAAGGTAGGAACTTCGTCCTGGTCAAGTTTATTGGAAGAAGCTCCAGCAGAGCTTGGGGAAGAAGTTATTACCCAGGAAATAAGTCAGGACACAGAACTCCGTTCTGAAACAGAAATGACTGTTCTTGCAGACTGGATCGCCTATGACGTTGAAAAAAGTACCATCAAAGCCAAAGGCCATGTAATTATTAAGAATGACACCGATCAACTCCAGGCTGACGAAGGTGTATTCAACCTGACAGAGGAAACGGGGTCCTTCAAAGAAGCTACCATCCTCCGTCAATCTATGGACCTCCACTTTGAAGGGGAAACCATTGAAAAAACAGGGGTCAACACCTACCATATCACCGACGGCTGGGTGGTGACCTGTAAGTTTGAAGAAGGACAAACTCCTCCCTGGAGCTTTGCAGCCAGTGATACCAAGGTCACACAGGGAGAATATGCAATCCTCAAACACGCCCGATTTCGCATTAAAGATGTACCGGTTTTCTATACTCCCTGGCTTATGCTCCCGGTGGGCAACAAACGCCAGACAGGTCTGCTTTTCCCGGAAATTTCCAATTCAGACCGAAACGGTTTGGGGTTCAATCTCCCCCTCTTCCTAAACATTTCAGACTCCTCCGACATCACGCTCTATTCAGAATACTACGCCAATCGTGGTTTCATGCCCGGCCTTGAATACCGCTATGTTCTCGGCGCCCAGAAAAAAGGAACATTCATGGCCAACTACCTCCATGATGACCTTTCCGATCCATCGGAAACGGAGTACCGGCAGAAAACAGGGTACACCCACACCAATCAGGACAGATACTGGCTACGTGGTAAACTCGATCATGACTTTGCCAATGACGTAATCACCCGCCTGGATCTTGATATTGTTTCAGACCGGGATTATCTGACTGAATTTGAGTCCGGCATGACTGGCTTCGGCGATTCCAACGACCGTTTTTTCGATATGTATGGCCGTGGTTTTCAAAATAAAACAGCTAATGAACGTGCCAACAGCCTGAAAATTCTCAAGGCGTGGGACAGCATGGCCCTCGAAGGTGTCTTTTTAGGAATTAATGATGTCAGGGAAAAGGAAACCAGCCCCACACCTCTCTGGAAACTGCCAAGCCTTGACTTTACCGGCAGTCTGCCTCTGGCTGAGACAGGTTTCACCTTTGACTGGGATACCGATTACGTCAATTACTACCGCGAAGACGGTGTTGGCGGGCACCGATTTGACCTCTATCCTCGTTTGAGCATGCCCCTTCCCCTCGGTCCTTACCTGGAATCACGTGCAGAAGCCGGTGTCCGAGACACATTTTATAATGTCCAGACATATGGAGATGGGACCTGGAATGAAGATAGTACGCCCAACCGCTTACTTGGGGATTTCCACACCGAAATCGGAACCACCCTGCTCAGAGATTTTTCATTAAATATTGGAGAGACCACGGGACTCAGGCACAACTTCAGACCTTATATCCAATATGACTATCTCTCTGATACAGACCAGGACGATCTCCCTGATTTTGATTCCATTGACCGCATTGATGATTTAAATCTAATCACTTATGGAATTGATAATTTTTTCAAACGGTTTGGCACAATTGGTGGCAGCGATACAGAAAAAGAGTACAGCCGCCTGACGATCTCACAAGGCTACGACTTGCGCAGCGAGGAATCTGACACCCCACTCACTCCAGTCAACATTCAGTTGCGCTGGAACCCCCTTGATGCCTTACAGGTAATCTATAGGACAGATATTGGTGTCTATGGTGAAGGAGTCACCTTTTATGGTCTGGAAACCTATTACAAAAACAGCCGGGGTGATTACTTCAACCTTGATTATCGCTATGACCGGGAAGACAGTGTTCATCAGCTGAATGTCGATGCGCGGGCACAGCTGTTTGATACCATATTTGCCGGCTACGCAATCCAACACTCCCTCTCTGAATCCAGAGTGATTGAGCAGGATATTTCGCTCATTTATCAGCCAGCCTGCTGGTCTGTGGAGCTGCAATCCAGCTACACCCCGGGCGACCACGCAATCAAAATAATCTTTAATCTCGCCAACATCGGCAATCCACTTGGGTTGAGGCTATAGTCGTCACCATGCATTATGACGTCTTTAATGGTGATGCGGACGGCATCCTTGCTTTACACCAGCTTCGCCTCCATACTCCGCAACCAGCCACAACTCTTATCACCGGGGTCAAGCGGGACATCAAGCTCCTGAACAAAATCGGGGAGGTGGAGCACAGCAGCATCACTGTGCTTGATATTTCACTTGATTCCAACCGTGACGCACTCCTCTCCCTTCTTGAGCAGAACAACACTGTTACCTACATCGACCACCACTTTGCCGGCGTTATTCCGGAGTCGGTAAAACTGATCACCCACATTGATCCTGCACCCACCACCTGTACATCTCTCATTGTAGACAAACTGCTTGATGGGAAATACAGGGCCTGGGCTGTGGCTGCAGCTTTTGGTGACAATCTCCATGATTCTGCTCAGGAAGCAGCGAAGAAAATATCCTGCAGCCCGGAGGAGCTCACACAATTAAGAGAACTTGGGGAGCTGTTAAACTATAACGGCTATGGTGCAGAGATTGCTGATCTTCACTTTGCTCCGGACAAATTATATCGGGCCCTCCATCTTTATGATGACCCCTTTGTTTTCCTGGCTGATTCACCTGATCTTGCAACTCTTCGCCAGGGATTTGAGGAAGATATGGCACTTGCCATGAATCAGCAGGAGATGGCCTCCAGTAAACACAACCGAATCTACTCATTTCCCAACACTCCGTGGGCCAGACGGGTTTCCGGAGTGTTTTCCAATCTCCGGGCAAGAGAGAAAAAAGACGCCGCCCATGCCCTTATTGTGGAAAATGACGACACCACCCTGCGGATCAGTGTAAGGGCTCCTCTCAATAACAGAAAAAATGCAGATACCTTGTGCCTCTCATTTCCAACAGGAGGTGGACGAGCTGCAGCAGCCGGCATCAATAACCTTCCTTCCGAGATGCTTGATGATTTTCTCAACCAATTCCATGCAACCTTTCCGTCATGAAAACCGGGAGCGAAAAAACATTAACAGCTTTTTTAGGTACTATTGTCCTGTTGCTCTCTCTCATTGTTACCTTTCCCCTTAGTGCTTCAACGGATGAACAGCCTCTCCCCGCTGCAGATCGAGTCAAAGATGGACAGAAAATTGATCTGCAACAGGAAAAATATACCACCCTCTTCCGGGAACTCGAACAGGAGCACCGGTTTACAAAATCGGAACTGGAGATAATTTTTTCCGGAGTCAGTATCAAACGAAGAGTACTTGTACTCATGGATAAGCAATGGGAATCCAAGCCCTATTATCAGTATCGTCCACTCTTTATCACCAGATCGGTGATAAAAAAAGCCAGAAAACAGCTCAAGAAACATCGAAAAGTCCTTGATCGTATAGAAAAAGAGTTAGGTGTTGACCGGGAAGTGGTTATTGCCATCTGGGGCATCGAATCCCGTTTTGGTACCCACAGCGGTGGCTTTAACGTCTTTCAAACCCTGAACACCCTCTTTGATGCCTACCCGCGCCGATCCGATTTTTTTCGTAACGAATTGGTTCAGTTCCTTATTCTCTGCAAAGAAAATGGTTATGACCCTCTTACCATTGAGGGGTCTTACGCAGGGGCCTTTGGCCAGACCCAATTTATCCCCTCCAGTTTCCGCGAATATGCAGTCAGCTTTGATGGAGATGCGCGGCGTGATGTATTCAACTCAACCCATGACATTCTGGCCTCCATTGCCAACTACCTCCAGTTTTACCATTGGACACTTGATGCACCCTATTACGCTGATATTGGCTCTAAACTCAAGGGACCACAGGTGCTTCAGGCCAACAAAAAAGGCCGAAAAGGCCTGGTAGACGTCCAGACGGTCAGTCGGGAGCAGGGCGTTCCGCTCCCGGAACCGCCTGAAAAGAGGTCACTGACCATTGTCGACCTTGAAATTGACCCATCAAAAGGTGGCGGGAAACGGTATGTTGCCGGATACCCGAATTTTCAGGCTATTACCGAGTGGAATCACTCAAACCGGTATGCTATGGCTGTTAGTGAGCTGGCCGAAGCCATCCAATGATGGCGTCGTATTTATCCCCCTCAAGGGAGGACTGAAAAGAGTACCCTTTTTTCGGGTGAAATTTTTTATCTGCGAGGCACGCATATAAAGTTTTTTTATTTAGCCATCTAGTACAGCGTAAACCTTAATGTGCCGTTTTGGGTTCGTCCGTCATACCCGAGTGGAGTTATCGGGTATCCAGGAATTGAGCTCCGCTCCGGATCCCCGATTACTCCCTCGAGGATGACTTCGATGAGAAGATATAAGCCTTACAGTGTACTAGCAAGTAATTTTACTTTTTTTATGAGACAAGTTATTTAACGACAACTACCCTATTATGCAGCGACTCTCTTCCCCTTTTCTTCTGCTTGCCACTCTGTTTCTCCTCCTGCACGGCTGTGCCAAAGCCTCCCTTGACAAGGTAGGAGACAACGACCTTCCCTCGTTTACTGATGAGATGGGACTTGACAATTTACTTACCGGTGCTGTCCGCCATCTTCACTACCTGAACAAACTCCCGAATGATTCTTCTTTCACTCTGGGCTCAGACACCTATCCTGTCTCCTGGATGCGGGAATCCATGGACTCCTTCATTGACATCCTGAAGCAGGATCCAAACCCGGAGGAACTGGCTCGTATCGTGCGTGAGAACTACACAGTCTACCAGGCAGGTGGAAGAAAAGACTCACCCAAGGGGGAAATGCTGATCACCGGATACTACGAACCGTTGCTCTTGGGAAGCCTGACAAAAGAGGGTGATTTTCTCTATCCACTGTACAGCCCGCCCCCAACACTTATTCAGATACAAGACCCAAGCAGCGGCAAAACACTTTTCAAACGCAAAAACAATAAGGGACAACTAGTCCCCTATTGGACACGCAAAGAGATCAAGGAAAAAAATATTGCTGCCGGAAATGAACTGGTTTACCTGGATAACCCTGTGGATGCATTTATCCTCCAAGTTCAGGGTTCCGGCAAAATCCAACTGACAGATGGTTCCATCCGTTCCATTCATTATGCCGCATCCAATGGCCTTGAATATTTTTCCATTGGCAAACTCCTGGTGGACCAGGGAAAGATGACCCTGGAAGAAGCATCCATCCCCAGCATCCGTAAGTATCTGCGTGAGCACCCGGATGAAGAGGAAGAGATCCTAAATCATAACATCAAATTTATCTTCTTCCACTGGGCAACTGAGACCTCTCCCTTGGGCAGCCTCGGTGAACCGCTCACTGCCGGCCGTTCTCTTGCTGTGGATCCGGATGTCCTGCCCCAGGAGGCCCTGGCGTTCCTCGTCAGTCGCAAACCGGTTCTCAATGACGCTGGAGACATCACTGCATGGGTTCCCATGCAGCGCTTCGTTTTTCCGCAGGATAGTGGTTCCGCAATCCTCGGCAGCGGTCGTGCTGATCTTTTCTGGGGAAATGGAGACTATGCCAGAAAGGCGGCGGGTAGCATGAAGGAAAAGGGAACGCTCTACTTTCTGGTGAAAAACAGTTTTGAAGAACAGGAAAAATGAGTACAGCAGGGAGTTGGCGAAAAAACTCGGAGGTTTTTGATGAACGGGCAAGGGAATATGACAGCTGGTTTGACGACAGCCTGCTTTTTGCCATAGAAACAGCGGCTATTCGTGCCCTCCCTATCCATCTTCGGGAACCGGCTCTTGAGATTGGCGTGGGCCCCGGACGTTTTGGTGAGGCTCTGGATTCAGGGTTTGGTATTGACCCGGCCATGGCCCCCCTCCAGATTGCCGCAACCAGAGGTATTGCCGTCTGTCAGGCAATTGGTGAAGCACTCCCTTTTGCCGGCAGATCTTACGCCAGGGTCTCCATATTCTTTACCCTCTGTTTTGTTCAGGATCCTGCAAAAGTCCTTGCTGAGGCCCATCGTGTGCTGCAGGAGAGCGGTCATTTGATTCTTGGCTTTGTCCCGTCAACAGGCAAGTGGGGAGCAACTTTGCAGCAGAAAAAAGAATCCGGCCATCTTTTTTATGAGCATGCCCGTTTTTTTTCCATTAAAGATATCAATGCGCTGCTGGCAGACCAGGGATTCACTGTCAGCTCCGCTGTTTCCAGTCTCTACCAGGATCCCGGAGAAGTGACGCAACAGGAAGCAGCGCAAGCCGGTATGGACGAAAAGGCCGGCTTTGTAGCACTTGCCGCCATAAAAAATTAATGATTGTGAACAAGAACAGGCAGCCGGATATCCTGTCTGCCATCATTCATTCAGGAGGTTTCCATGAAATTCACTCTTCTTCTCTCCAGCCTGCTCATGCTGACCTTGGTCTCTTCTCATGGGTATGCATCTGACCCATACAAAGTTGTCTTTGAAACCACGGACTGCAGTGGCAAAACCGGTTTTGCCACCGTGGGACCCGATGAAATCTATAAGGTGGCAGACGGTGACTGCAGCCACCCCCAGCACCCCGGGCAGAAACTCAAACAGCTGCTTGTTCATGATGGCAGTGGAAGCTATAAGGTCTACACCCTCAGCCAGGAAGAGGCCAAAAACGTGATGCTCGACGTGAAAGAGTATATGCGGTCCCGCAAAGGCGTTTTGGATCGATCTGAATCAGTTATCATCAGTCATTAATTCCTCCACAAAAAAAGGGGCCTTGGAATTTCTTCCAAAGCCCCTTTCGTTTCATACGGTTTAAACAACCTTGTTAACGATCCATGGTAAAGACCGACATTCCCTTCTGTATGGCGCCACCACCTGTAACCGGTGTAGCATAGGCTATCTTTTCCTTTACCTTGGTAACCTTGATGCTTCCGACCTGGGTCATTTCCGAATCAAGAACCTCTCCAGTGTCCGGGTCCACCAACTCATCGACGGCTCCGACCTTAAACTCCCTGCCCTCGGCCACGCCTTCACGACTTCCACGATTGATAATAACCTTTCCATCTTTGACCATGACAACCGAACCTTCCCAGGGAATTCCCTCCAGTTGGTCTATGAGAAACATAACGGCCTGCCCAACTGCGTCTTCCATGGCCTTGCCAACGTTGTCTTTCTGTGCACCACCGAAATTTCCTCCAAGACCACCGAGGTCGCTTCCGTGATAGCCGACGGTAAATCCTTTCTTACCGGAGGTACCAATCACATCCGTGGAGGCCTTCACCTGTCCTGTTTCCGAATCAACCAGATAGATGGTGACATTCATTTCAGCTTTTCCTGCAGAACCGCCAATACTAAAGCCCTGAAAGCTTAATCCACCACCACCACTTCCGGTATCGTCCTGGACGTGGGTTATGGAACCACGCACTAAAAGCTGTGCCGGGGTCATTCTTCCAATCTTCGCGGTCTTCTTCCCTTGAGCGGTACGCCCGGAAGCCGCAAAATCCTGTTCATCCATGGCAGCCTGGCGCATCTCACCATCTCCAAGGACGATAAACCAGCCGGATTCATGAAGGAGATTGGTCATAACCGTCTGCATCCCATCCCCCACACTCCAACGGCCTTGCCAACCTGCTTCATTCTTAAACTTGGTGACGGTAATGGAGTATCTCAGGTTCCCTTCAGGGGGGGCCGGGATGGTATTCTCCGCTGCAACCCAACTCACCGGCAAAAATATAGCAAATGCAAAACACAATCCAGCCAACATAGATGATCGACGCATAACAATTTCCCTCACTATTTTAATCCAATTACAATCTGGTGTTACACCAAAAACCTCAAACCTAGGATGGCTAAGTAAAAGCTCCATATGCGAGGCGCGTATTTTTTTCGACGCCATCAATTTTGAAAGTGTATCTAATTAACAGAAGCAAATCAATAGAGTTTTTCAAACCTCTCCCAGAAATCAGGGAAAGATTTGGCAACACAGCCTTCTCCGGTAATCTGTACCCCTGCAACCCGAAGGCCTGTCACTGCGAAACTCATGGCCATCCGGTGATCTTTGTAGGTTTCAATCTCGGCTCCATGCAAACTCTTCCCTCCGTCTCCATGGATCACCATAAAATCATCCCCTTCCTCTACCCTGGCTCCCATTTTTGCAAGCTCTGTGAGCGTGGCTGTCAGACGATCACATTCTTTAATGCGCAGGTGGGCAATATTGTTAATCACTGTTTTCCCGTGGGCAAAGGCCGCTACCACTGCGAGTGTCGGCACCACATCGGGCATGTCTCCCATGTCCACCGTGATCCCTTCAAGACGTTCCCTCCCTTGCAGGGTAATACCACCGCCATCACATGATATCTCACAGCCCATCCGGGCAAGGAGCGGAACCAGCCCCGCATCTCCCTGCAGTGACGGCACCGGTACATTGGAGACGGTCACCCGGCCGCCGGTGATTGCTGCAGCAGCCCAGAAATAGGAGGCATTGGAGGCATCCCCTTCTATCTCATAGTCCATAGCCCGATATTTCCCCCGGGGAATGCTAAAGAAGGTGAAATCCTCGTTACATTCAGGGCTGACACCAAAATCAGACATCACGGACAAGGTCATAGCCACATAGGGTTTTGACAGCACCTCACCCCTCACTTCAAGGGTGGTAGCCTCTCTTGCATAGGGAGCAACCAGGAGCAGAGAGGAGAGATACTGACTTGATTTCCCCTCGGGAAGCACGGTTGCACCTCCGGATAAGCCGTTACTGTTCAGTTGCAGAGGGGGACAGCCGGTTCCCCGCACTGATGTAATATCAACACCCCAGCCCTGGAGGGCCTCCATCAGTGGGCCTATTGGACGCTCACGCATGCGTTCTTCACCGTCAATACGAAAAGCACCCTGCCCGAGTGCTGCAACTGAGGTGAGAAAGCGGGTGGCAGTACCATTATTTCCAAGAAAAATCTCTCCTGCAGGCGTCTCAAGTATCCCACCACTGCCATGGACTATCCAGACATCTTCGCCTCGCTCAACCTTGATCCCCATCTGTTCCAGTGCCTTGGAGGTGTAACTGGTGTCTTCGCTTGCAAGGGGGCCAAGCAGTCTGCTTGTTCCATCGGCAAGGGCTGCAGCGATAAGCGCCCGCTGAGTCAGGCTTTTTGACCCGGGAACGGCTATGGTCACATCAACGCTTGTTACTGGTGTAATTTCTTTCATTTTCTTCACTTCCACGGTTCACTATTCCGTGTTCGATATGTCTTTTGTTCTTTTTTTCTTATACAGTTATCCTTCAGGTACCCAATGCCTCTGCAAGTGCCTTTCGCATAACATTGACCGGCGCTGTCTCTCCTGTCCAAAGCTCAAACTGAGCAGCACCCTGATAGAGGAGCATCTCAAGGCCATTAATTATTTTACAACCGGCTGTTTCTGCCTCCTGCAACAGGCGAGTCTTCAGTGGAGCATAGACAATATCCATCACCACCTGGAAACGGGAGAGAATTGCCCGAGGTACAGGAGTCTTCTCGAAATCCGGCTGCATCCCCACTGATGTCGCATTAATCAGGATATTTCCTGACAGCGTCTCAGCCTCTGTCAGGGATACCCATGAACAACCAAGTTCATCTGCCAGAGACCGGCCGCGGGATTCCGTCCGACTGCAGAGTACAAGGTTTGCCCCCCGTTCCAGGAGTCCAAAACCAATTGCCCGTGCAGACCCGCCTGCACCAAGGAGCACAACTTCAGCACCGTGAAGATCTCTTTCCTCTTCAAGTGCCCGGGTGGCACCCAGCCAGTCGGTGTTCATCCCAATCAGCTTGTCCCCTTTACGGGTGATCGTGTTCACTGCTCCGATCCGTATGGCCACGGAATCCACCTCATCAAGAAGAGACATTACATTTTCTTTATGGGGAATGGTCACACTTGCGCCTTGAATACCAAGGCCGCGAATACCGACGACAGCTGCCTCAATATCAGGGGCAGGAAACGGGAGATAGACACCGTTTATACCACTGGCAGCCAGGGCACCATTGTGCATCGCCGGACTTAAAGAATGAGAAACCGGATTACCGATTATTCCATACAACACTGTCTTCCCGTTAATGCGCATGGTCTACGGCCCCATCAATGAGTAGATTTCACGTAAGGCGGAGACTGTCAACTGTCCCGGAGCTGTTGCTTCGTTTGCACTTGCCGCACAGTAGGTCATATAGCCGCCAAGATCACAGGTGGCAACCCGGCTGATTACTCCAGGGCGGCCCATGCAGAAGGCAATCAAGGGGAAATCAAGCTGCTGAGCTACCTCCTGCAGCTGTAAGACTCTGAGCACATCCCAATGGGAGTGGGCGGTGGTGATAATTTTTCCGATATCAGCACCCTTGTCCTGCATTAGGGCCATACTTCCCACAAGCTCTTCACGCGTCGGTGTCCCATGAAAATTGTGCCGGGAGAGAATGAGTTGAGTCCTGCTCTGTTGCAGAGCTGTACGCATTTTCTGATGCGACTCATCAGGGGCAAGCAACTCAAGGTCAACATATCCTGCGTTTTCAGCCACTGCCTCAAGCAGAGCTCCCATACGTGCGTCCTCACTTCCGGAAAAGTTTCCACCTTCCCACTGCGGTCGGTTGGTGAACAGCAGTGGCCTGGACACAGCGTTTAAAAAAGGTGATATCGCCGGTACAACCAGACTGTCGAGGCGGATTTCCAGGACATCGGCCTGTGACGCCACAGAATCGGCAACGGCCAGGGCGTCATCGATGGTCTCACGACCAATGGATACACAGATACGGGGCTGAGAGTTTGTTGTCATAGTACTTGTTCTGTTTACTTGTTCTGTTTCTGAGCTATTTTCAGGGCCCAGGCCACGAGCAGAGAAATGACAGTCAGGTCATCAAGGAAGCCAAAGCCCACAATCCAGTCGGGGACAAGATCAAAAGGAGAAAGAAGATACAAAATGGAAAACCCGAGAATGGCCTTCACCTTCCACGGGGTATCTCTTCGGAAAAGCAGTCGGGCCCAGGATTCTATCCGGTTCCATAAATGCATCTTCGCAGGCTCCATAGTTATCCTCAAGAAAGAATGAGTCCTCCGATCAGTTCCCGAATCGAGTCCATCTCCTGTTCGGCAACATAGCGGGCAAGACCGTCAACAGCCTCTTCACTTGCTCTGGGATTAACAAAATTTGCGGTACCAATCTGCACAGCCGTAGCTCCGGCCAGCATGAATTCCAACACATCTTCTGTGCTCTCAATACCACCAATCCCTATCACCGGGATAGACACCGCCTGTGCCACCTGATACACCATGCGCAGGGCAACGGGCTTAATAGCCGGACCGGAAAGACCGCCAATCACATTGGCAAGCTGTGGACGCCTGCTCCTGTGATCTATGGCCATACCGATAAGGGTATTGATAAGAGAGACCGCATCCGCACCAGCATCTTCGACTGCACGGGCAATAAGAGTGATGTCTGTCACATTGGGAGAGAGCTTGACAATGACCGGCACCGAGCTGTTTTCTTTCACAGCCGTAGTAACGGAGGCTGCCATTTCCGGCACAGTACCGAAAGCCACTCCGCCTTTTTTCACATTGGGGCAGGAAATATTTACTTCAATTCCTGCAACACCTGGCACACCATTGAGGCATTTGGCTATCTCCCTGTACTCATCGAGAGTGTCACCCAGGATATTGACCAGCACCGGGACATCGATTCCCTGCAGCGATTCCATCTTTTCAGAGATGAACCGTTCCACGCCAACATTCTCCAGACCAATTGCATTAAGCATACCACAGGATGTCTCAACAATCCGCGGCGGTGGATTTCCTGCACGCGGCTCTAGGGAGATCCCTTTAACCACAACGCCACCAAGTCGATTTAAATTAACATAGGGCTCAAACTCCCGGGCATATCCAAACGTTCCAGAGGCGGTCATCACGGGATTTTTAAGATTCAAAGAACCAATGGAAACTCTAAGATCCACGTCCTTCATTTCACTTCCCATAGCAACTCCTTTGCATCAAATACCGGACCATCTGAACAGGCATGACCATACCCCCCCTCTTCCAGTGGGACGATACAGCCAAGGCACGCGCCCATTCCACATGCCATAGCGGTCTCCATGGAAACCTGGCAACCATAGCCCCTGTCCTTACAAAAGAGATGGACCGCTGTCATCATCAGGTGGGGGCCGCAAACATAGGTCATGCAATCATCGCCGAGCCCCAGGTTCTTTAACACATCCGTGACCAAGCCATGATGGCCGAAAGAGCCGTCATCAGTGGCCGGGTGTACAGAAAGTCCCAGTTCTGCAAAATCGTCCACCAGGGGAGCCAGTTCTTCCCGATTTCTAGCACCTAACACCACAAGGGGTGGAGCTGAGCATTGACGGGCCATGGTTTTGCCGAGAAAAAGCAGTGGTGCGATTCCCATTCCGCCACCGACCAAACAGTTAGGGCCATTACTGTGGATACGGAAACCACTGCCCAGTGGCCCAAGAACTGACAAAGACTCACCTTCGCGACAGTGGGCAAGGAGAGCGGTTCCCCGGCCAACAACTTTGAACAGGATCTGAAAATACTTACCATTTGCGATCTGGGAAATAGAAAAAGGCCGACGCAGAAGCGGATCCTTACCATTGCCGGTACGAATCATGACAAATTGTCCAGGTTTTGCAGTGGATACAATTCTGGATGATTCAAGAGTCAAGCGAATAATATCAGTGGTCAGACGCTCAATACGGATAATTTGTGTTTTTTCCTGGAATTGCGACATTGTTAAGGCTAGTATCTAAGGAACTAAATAGTTTTAAAAGTAAAAAAGAGGCAAGTAAGAGTGCCGGCTTCCTTCCCTTTCACCGGGGTTACCATTAAACTCAAATCGGCAATACTCCAACTGCAATAACCACCTCGTCATTCCAGTTATTAGTATATATGGATATTACAATATTTTACACTATCAGCGCTTTCTTTTTCGGAAGTATCGTCGGAAGTTTCCTTAACGTGGTCATTCTCCGTTTGCCAAACGAGGGTGAATCCATTGTCTTTCCAGCCTCTCACTGTACCAGCTGCATGACTGATCTCCACTGGTATGAGAACATTCCCATTCTCAGTTTTCTTGTTCTTCGTGGCAGGTGCGGTCATTGCAAGGCAAAAATTTCCTTCCAGTACCCACTGGTAGAGTTGACCATGGGTCTACTTTCAGCTGCACTGGTGCAGAAGTTTGGTCTCAGCATTGACACCGCCGGGTATTTTTTGTTCTGCGCTGCACTCCTGGCCATCATCTGGATAGACATCCGCCATCAAATTATTCCGGACGTGATTTCCCTCCCTGGCATCATTGTCGGACTACTCTTTTCCCTGGTAAGCCCAACGCTGCACTGGAAGGCATCACTTTTCGGAATCCTTGCCGGTGGCGGGGTTCTGTATGCAATTGCCCTGCTCTATTTCCTCTGGCGCAAAGTGGATGGAATGGGAGGCGGTGACATAAAACTACTGGCCATGATCGGTGCCTTTCTCGGCTGGCAAGCCCTGCCTTTTGTGATCCTGGGAAGCTCATTGAGCGGTACTGTTGTTGGAGTCCTTGCCATGATCAAACAGAAAAAAGGCGGGCAGACACGGATTCCTTTCGGCCCTTTCCTTGCAATTGCTGCCCTTTCCTATCTCTTTTTCTCGGAGCAGATTCTCCAACTCTATCAACTCTACCTCAACTATGCTATCCCAGGTTAAGTTGCGGCTATCTTCGTGCTGTTGGAATAGGGGTATCAAAATGGAGTGCTGCCGGTTCCTTCCCGGAAGCTAAGTCCTGTCCCAGTTTCTTACCCAACTCGCAGGCTGTTTCAGTCTGCTGCCGGCTATGCCCATACTTTGGATAATATTTACGAAACCAGCTGGTTCCACTCTCCGGCATCTTTCCGGCAAGTTTTAAAAATACGCCAATGGTATTCCATGGCTCTCTATTGGGATGGGTAAAAACAATTGGTGAACAGACAGTTCCGGCTCCACATTTCTTTAACAGTGAGCGCAGCCCCCAAAAATGTACCCTCCAGTATCCTCGACAGGAAATAAACGGCAAAACAGCCTGCCCCTTAAAAAGCCTGTCTCCATCTCGGTCAAGGAACGAGAGTACGACACCGGATGGATTATACGACCAAGTGGGTCCGGCAAGAAGGATAAGATCCCACTGCTGAAAGACTTTTGGGGCAACGTGTTGGACAGGGTAGCGTTTACGGAAAAAGGTCTGGAACATCATCAGTATTGTGGAGAAGACGGTGCCAATCGGAAAACGAAGTTCCTGTACAGGACTCAATCGCTCCCATACAATTTCGACATCACTCTCCCTAAGCCCCGCAACTAGCTTCTTCAGCAGATTTCTGGTCTGATGACTATAGGAATAGGAAAGGATGAGAACTCGTTTTTTTGACACAACACTACTCTCTTTTCTGTGACTTCTGAAGGTAAGCGAACTCGTGAGATTTCAAAACTTCCGGTAACTATACTGCAGAAAAAAGCAAAAAAAAAGCCCCCGGTGACTCGGGGGCTTTAAAAACAAGATATACTCAGTTTCCTGGCATTATTCTACCTCATGCTCAACACCGATGGCTATTTTGTAAAGCACAGTCACTACAAAGAAACCTGTTGCCCATACACCAATGGTAACTCCAAGCTCATTAGCTGTGGGAATATATTCGGTAATCTCATGCAGTGGGGTTGGAACGAAACCGGCAAGCACAAAGCCGATTCCTTTATCCAGCCAAAATGCAAGAAACAACCCGACGCAACCAAGTCCCAGATAGAAATCATTCTTTTTTCTGGCAAGTGGAGTGGCAAGGAGTGCAATGGATCCAAAGGCAAGTATCACAAAGGCCCACATAAATGGAACCAGATTGTTGTACACATGGCCATGATGTTCAAGACCAAAGAACAGATATTCAAGCGCATGCTTATGACTCGGAATATTGGAATAATACCCAACAAAGAATTCAAGGCCGACAAAAAACATATTGAGAATTGACGCGTAAATAATGATGGTAACAAGTTTATCCATTGCCTTTCTTCCAGCATCAAAACCTGCAACACGTTTTAAAACAAGACATGCAATAACAATAAGGGCCGGTCCTGCTGCAAACGCGGATGCCAGAAAACGCGGAGCAATAATGGCAGAAAGCCAGAAATGACGTCCGGGCAGACCACAGTAGAGCATCGCTGTTACGGTATGGATCGAAACAGCAAAGGGTATAGAAAGATAGACAAAGAAATAAATCCACTTTGGTGGTTTCACCTGTTTTCTCTCGGCAGTAAGGATGACCCAACCACAAAGAATATTCAGGAAAAGATAGCCATTCAATACGATGGCATCGTAGAACAGCATGGAATTAGGTGTTGGGTGGAGAACTACGTTCAAAGCACGCATTGGCTGTCCAAGATCCGCCATGATAAACAGCAGACACATAACGATGGCACCAATGGCCAAGAACTCACCAAGGATGGTGATCCGTCCAAACTCTTTATAATTATGTACATAATAGGGAAGCACCAGCATCACACCTCCAGCCGCAACTCCGACCAGAAAAGTAAACTGAGAAATATACAATCCCCAGGAGACATCACGGCTCATGCCGGTCATGCCAAGGCCAAAGTTGTACTGCCTGATATAACAGGCAACACCAATAGCCATGAACATTCCTAAAAATGCAAGCCAGATCCAATAAGCTGGTTTGCCTTTGAGTGTTTTTTCAATCATGACTACCTCACACTATGTAAAAGACTGATGGTTTAGTACCCAGTGTTGGCTTTCTCTGGATAGTAAATTCTTTATCAAGTACCGCTCGTACCTCAGACCCTGCATCGTTCAGATCACCAAAGAGGATGGCACCTGTTCCTTTGCAGGCCTCAACACAGGCCGGTTCCTGCCCAAGAGCAAGGCGCTCACCACAGAAATTACATTTCTCAACAACACCCCTCATACGTGACGGGAACTCTTTGTTGTACTTCTTGATGTAGGGACGTGGATCCTGCCAGTTGAAAGACCTGGCACCATATGGGCAGGCTGCCATACAGAAACGGCACCCGATACAGCGATGGAAATCCATTGCTACAATGCCATTCTTGGCAAGCTTAAAGGTCGCTTGAGTAGGACAGGCTCGAACACATGGAGGATCGTCACAGTGATTACACAGTGCCACAAACTGGGTATCGGCAACTCTTTTGGAGGTGTGAGAGGCTGACTTATCAGTAAACACATTCTCAAAAGGTGCTTTCCATATCCACTTGATTTCATTCTTCTTATCTGGAAATTGGGGGACATTATGGGCATTAACACAGGCGCTGATCGCCTTGTCCAGTAATGCTGGCGTATCTGCGATCTTGCGCATGTCAATGACCATGCCCAGACGTACACCCTCGGGTGCTTCTTCCACATGTCCACCACCATGAGCATCTGGCATTGGTGCATGTCCTGCTGCTACCGGGGCATGGCCGCCATCTGATGAAGCCAGTGCAGGAGAGGAGGACAGCTTAACAAGCACTGGTGCTCCTATCCCTGCAACCACTGACGCGCCTGCAATTTTCAGAAATTTTCTTCTTTGCTTATCCATTAGTGAGTCGCCTCCTTCGATGCTACCTCGTTGGGAGTCAGGTGACAATCCCAGCAATAGGGGTCTACTGCGGCATAGGTATGGCAGCTATCGCAGAATTTCTCCTTTCGTGAATGACATTCCATACATGCCATCTGTAAACCTTTGGGATACTTTTTGCCGTTGATCTCAAGAATTTCGCGATTGCCGTCACGCAGGACATTGTCACGCCACTCGTTGAGCAACTGCATATGGTTGGCCCGCATATAGTCTGCAGGCATTACACACTGTTTTTCTCCACCTGGTGGTAACTCAGGTTTAGGCATATCTCCTGCCTTCAATCCCTGGAACCAGACTGGAAAAGTCACAAAGAGGACGAAAAATATCAGTCCCGGTATGATTGTTCCTTTATTATACATTGAGTTATTCCTCCGTTCCGGTTCCTCTTAAACCATAGTTCTGAGGCCATCGGGGAGTTCAGACTCAGTCCCGTCGGCACCATAACCCATGGCTCGTTTTTCATTATCCATAACCAGTGCATTTCCGACCAACTCGGAAAGGCCGCAGACTCCACAACCCGGATTCCAGTAATCCATCAGGGACGTCAGCGTTGCACGGTCAATGGCGCAGACACAGGAGAGCATATTCACATCGTGCTTGTCGATGACATGTTTCACCGCATTGGCCCGCGGCAGCCCTGCGCGCATGCGCAATTCCATGATCTCGTCAGTGTTCAGACCAGTTCCGGAGCCACAGCAGAATGTCTGCTCACGAATTGTGTTTTCAGGCATTTCAACCCACTTGGGTACCACATGATCCAGGATGTAACGTGGCTCATCCATCAGTCCCATCGCCCGTGCAGGGTTACAGGAATCATGATAGGTCGGCATCACATGTGCGTTGCGACTGGGATCAAGCTTAATTTTTCCATGCTTGATCAGGTCAGCGGTAAACTCACTGATATGAATCATTTTGCTTGATCTGGCATTCTCAAAGACCGTGCCGGTGATCGGGGATTTGGGAACTTCCATAAAATCAGCAGGACCGTTCATAGTATCCATATACTGATGGACCACACGCCACATATGTCCACACTCACCACCAATGATGTACTTTACTCCGAGACGCTTGGCCTCAGCATACATCTTGGCGTTCAGTTTCTTCATCAACTCATTATTGGTGAAGAGCCCGAAGTTACCACCCTCAGAAGCATAGGTTGACCAGGTATAATCCAGACCGATCTGCTCAAAGAGGGCCAGATAGCCCATGGCCGTGTAGAGACCGGGTTCGGCAAAGACATCTGCCGACGGGGTGATGAAAAGAACCTCAGCACCTTTACGGTTAAAGCTGTGATTAATTTTCACACCGGTAAGGGTTTCAACATCTTCAGCCAGGAAGTCAACATTGTCTTTGAAGGTGTGGGGCTGCAGCCCCATATGGTTACCGGTACGATTGGAGTTGGACGCCGGCTCCAGGATCCAGTTGATACCTACACCAACCAGGTGCAGAAGCTCCCGCAGCATCATGGTGACTTCTGCGGTATCAATACCGTAGGGACAGAAGACTGAGCATCTCCGACACTCCGTACACTGGTAGGAGTACATAAACCATTCTTTCAATACGCCAATAGTCATTTCCCGGCCACCGGCCATTTTACCGAGCAGCTTACCTGCCAAGGTAAAATCATTCCGGTAAACGGAACGAAGGAGTTCAGCTCGCAGTACCGGCATGTTCTTTGGGTCACCTGTACCGAGGAAAAAGTGACATTTATCTGCACAGGCGCCGCAACGTACACAGCAGTCCATGAAGATTTTCAGAGATCTGAACTTATCAAGACGCTCCTTGATACCATCCAGAATCGTCTTTTCCCAGCCGTCGGGAAGCTTCCAGTCATCCTCGTCCGGAGACCATTCACGAGCATTGGGAAAATTCAACCCATCCTGGCTGTTCAGGTACTCTACCTTTTCTACTTTGGCAGGGTAGGCAAAGTTCCCCTCTTTAAATATAGCGGGAGTGTCCATCCAGTCTTTGGCGGGTTGTGCTCCCGTTGCCAAAGACGGTCCCTGGACTACGCTTTTTGATAATTGTTCTAATTTTGCAAGTGCCATTATTCTTTATCCTTATCTAATGTGGATTATCAACCCTGTTCTTCGTCTGCCTTAGGAGGCAACTCCTTTTCAACAGGAATGCCGGCATCAACCATAAACTCTCTGAATTCATCCTCATAACCAGCATAGGAATGGGGTTTGATTGTCGGGTCATTCCAGGGATTGATATGCCGTTTGGCGCGACTGTCGTTTGCCATATTCCTGGTGGGACTCATGAAGACACCACCCATATGCATCAACTTGGAAAACGGGAAGTAGACAAGCAGGGTGGAGACCAGGAAGACATGGATATAGAAGATGGAACCGATCTTAGCGCTGATGACCGGTGACAAGGTCACCAAACCTACCAGCAACTCTTTAATGGTGATAATATCAATATTGTCGCGCAGGACGTAACGCATCAGCATACCGGTGGAAGCGATACCAAAGATCAGGAAGAGCGGGAAATAGTCATTCAGCAGCGAAATATAACGAACCTGACGATTCACCAGACGCCGTCCAAAGAGCAATACCACACCGAGGACAAGCCCAGCGCTTGAGGCATAAAAGAGTGGCGAACCGATCTGCAGGACAGCACCGGCATCCATGAAATCCAGAAACTGCAACCACTCAGGAACCGGGTTAAGGAAGAGGCGCATATGCCTGATAACCACTACCAGAAAAGAATAGTGAAAAATCAGGGCAAAGAGCCAAAGCCATTTAGATGACTCGTAGGTGATTTTCGGCCCCTCGTGAATCTCCGATTTGGTGTTGCGAAAAAGGGATCTGAAGGCGAAAATTTCCAGGAACATCCTGGCAACAACTTCTGACGTCTTGGTGGGGCAGTCCAGCTTATCCTGTTTGATAAAGTCCAGAGACTTTCCCTGACCACAGGTGGTGGGGATGGAAAACGGCACAGGCGATTTAGCCCAATACACGACTCTGTAGACAAAGCCACCCAGGAAGATCATGATCGCAAGATAGGGAATCGCAACACCAAAAAGGTACTGCATACCCGGTATCTTGGATCCCAGCCACGCGAATACCACCAGGGCTAAGACTGCCAGGAATGAGTAGGCATACTTCATTTCTTCTAACCTCGTTTCAAATTGAACTGTATAGGTCTCCCCTCCGGCAATTTCCCCTGCCCCGGAACAGAAACCTGTTAACTACTCTTTTTCTCTTGATGGAATCATCAAATGATGCATCCTGTTAATTAAATAGGGAAATTAACAGGGTCATCTTTATCACTTTTCAGCAGGTTCGAGGGACACTTGCTGTCGGTAAGAATATGAGTGCCGGTTTTTATTTCTTTGATTCTGACCTTGTACAACTGCTCACGGCATTGCATATACAGATCAAATGCAGCAAGGACAGCCAGATCAACAGCAAACTCAAAATCATAGAGATCTGCGATGAATTGCTTGCGCTCCGAGTCCTTAGCTAAAATTTCACGGGTAATGTGTTTTACGGCATGAATGGGGGCCACTGCTTCAGATGCGGAAAACTCCTGAATGGAACGGATACGCATAATCTGATCTAGTGGGGCAATGAACTCTTGGGGATCTCCATTTTTTGTCAGTAGCTTATACAGTTTTGACAAAGCCTCGCGGGTATTTCCACCCACGGGGTTGGAAAACTTGTCAGGCCCCTTTTTAAAAAATGTGGAGGACTTGTAACTTGACAAGGTATAGTCAACCCACTGGCTTACTATCTTATCCTCGTAATTGCGAAATGCCTCGGCAAGATCCATTGAACCCTCAGTATCATTTAAAAATCAACAAATTGAATGAATGGCCATTCATAGGGATCGAGATTTAGCACCTTTTGGCGGGTTAATCAAGAAATTTTTAAAATTGAGCCATTCAGGAAAGATAAACTCGTATTTATGCCCGTAGTTTGGGTGAAAACCTCAAAGCAACGAAGCAGATGGAGAGTTTTTACGACGCCATCAGGAAACAATGACATTCACATATCACTGAGGATACGGAGAGACTCTTTGATATAGGGATCTTCCTTAATTTCTTCTTTCCACTTATCCGCGTCCTTCTCCCCATCAGATTCGACACCATGCCCTTCCCCCATGGTCTCGCCCTTCTCTTCACGATATTTCAGATAATGTGCCCCTATTTTATCACGTGCGGCTTTTGCCTCTTCACGCTTGTCTTTCATATCAGCAAGTTTCACTGACATTGCGGTTTTCTTGGAGCGCTCTTTTGCCTTTGCCGCCTCATCAGAAATTACCTGTAACCCTTCATCCTTGCTCACTCTTTCTTCAGATTTTTTCACAAGAGCAGCCATGTCAACCGGAGTGGAACCGTAACGGACAAAGGGAACAGGCTCCACCCGGTCCCAGGGGAGGGAGTTGTCCATATACTGTTCACCAGATTCCAGATGCTGGAAGAGACTGGGCAGAACGATATCAGGCTCAACCCCCTTATACTGGGTAGAGCCGCCATTAACGCGATAAAACTTCTGAATAGTGACTTTCAAGGCACCAAGGTCATCATACTTCTTCAGGTGGAGGAGAGGAATATTTTCATTCATATCAATAAGGGTCTGTACCGTTCCTTTCCCATGGGTATGAGCACCTCCCACAATCACTGCCCGACCGTAATCCTGCAGGGCAGCAGCCAAAATCTCAGACGCGGAAGCCGAAAATTGATTCACAAGCACCAGGAGGGGACCATCCCAGGAAACGGAAGAATCTTCATCACTCAACACCCGTTTATTGCCATAACTGTCCTTGACCAGAACCACTGGCCCCTCTTTGATAAACAGGCCTGTTGTATCAACGGCATCCATCAGTGAACCGCCACCGTTATTGCGGAGATCGAGGATCAAACTGGAAATACCCTCTTTTTTCAGAGCTTCAATGGCATTTCTGGTATCATCAGTGGAATTTCTGGAACTTGATCCATTTCTGGTTTTTTCAAAATCGCGATAAAAACTCGGAATCATCACATAGCCAACCTTTTTCGCCTCCGGACTCTCAAGCAGCATAGACTTGACAAAGGTCTCTTCGATCTGTACCACATCACGCTGAATTGCTATCATCACCTTCACGCCATCCGGCTTTTTCACGGTCAAACGAACCTCAGAACCTTTGGGGCCGCGAATCAGGCGAACAGCATCACGCAGACGCATATCCGTGATCTCCACCGGCTCTTCCTCACCCTGCCCGACTCCCAGAATAATGTCTTCCGCCTGCAGCTTGCCCTGTCTGGCAGAGGCGGAACCGGGAATAATTCTCACCACCTTGATGTACCCATCCTCTTCGCGGAGCAAAGCCCCAATCCCTTCAAGGCTGCCCCGCATGTGGATATCAAAATCTTCCTTACCCGCCGGAGGCATATAATTGGTGTGGGGGTCAAAGGCCCTGGTTATGGCATTAAAATAACGATCATAATGGTCTTGCTCTGTTTCCTGATACATTCGATTAAAGAAATTCAGATTGCGCTTAGCGACTTTTTCCTCCGCTTCGGTCCACAACTGTTTATCACTCTTTGCCTTATCTTCTTTATTCTTTTCCTGCTCCTCCACAAGATCAAGATAGCGGGAAATAATCTGACTTTTCAGGATTTTTCGCCAGCGCGCCCGGAGGTCATCTGAATTTGAAGCATATTTCAGTTTTTCCGGATCAGTTTCAAAACTCTCATCGCGGTTATAATCAAAACCGGCCTCAATGAGTTGCTTGGTTATTCTTTCCACTTCTTTAATCCGCTTAGTCAGGATTTCATACCCCTCAGAGGGTAGAAGAATGGTGCCCCGCAAGAGGTTATTATCGATGGCAGGTGCTAAAACAGAGAGCTTATCCACATCAGACTGCAGTAAAAACCGTTTCTGATAATCCAGTTGTTTCAAATAGAGATCAAAGGCGGCAAAGGCCAGGGCATCATCCATCACCTTATCGCTGTAATGGATTACCGGCAGCTGCTTGCTAAGCATATAGCCGAGCAATTTGTTGCGGGAAACATCGACGGGAGGCGGTACCTCCTGTTTGGCAAGTGATCCGGTCGGTAAATAAAGAATGACAAGCAGAATGGCTGCCAGGCATGTACGAAATATATTTTTCATCTGTCTTTCAATGGGCTAATGGGAGAAAAAAGTTTCATCTATTAACACTTCAATGGTAACCTGTATCAGGTAAAACAAGAAGAACTACCAGAATCCGACAAGAAATACCAATAGAAACAGTGAAAACCATGGAAAAACTGAAAACCACTCTTCGCAATTTTGCTGGCGCCAGGAAATGGAACTCCTTCCACACCCCAAAAAACCTGGCAATGGCGTTGAGTGTGGAAACTGCAGAACTGACCGAAATTTTTCAATGGATGGAGGGTGAAGAGAGCAGAGTTGTGGACGACGCAACAAGGAAACATATTGCCGAAGAAGTGGGTGACGTTATGATTTATCTCACCATGCTGGCAGATAAATTTAACCTTGACCCACTCACCTGTGCTGAGGAGAAGATGAAACTGAATGCGGTTAAGTATCCCGAAGAGTAATTTTTTTACTTCGCTCTCTGCCAGATAGGGAATTCGTTATGCAACCGTGTAAAACGCGGGTCCTCCTCAATACTGGTGCCAAGACGAAGATTGCCAATAAGGATCGCCCCCGGTTTTATACTGTTTTCTATCAGCTGTTCAAGCTTTGACTGAGGACCTGCCTCGGGAAGGGGACGAAAGAAATAGACGACATCATAATCCGCATAGTTCTCAAATTTCCAGGCATCTGCCAGCCAAACCCGATCTTTGCCCACTATCTCCATGGCAAAGCGACAGGAGGCCTCGTCTTTTTCGAACCCCGCGACATCGAATCCATACTGCTCCGCCACCAGTAAAATATTGCCGATACCACATCCCACGTCCAGAAAACGAAAATTCAGCCCCGCATTTTCGCCTTCCATTCCAAGATAGTCATGGACAAAAGAGATCTGTTCAAACACCTGCCTGGTATCCATGGCCACAAAGGGATAGGCTTCTGCTGTTGTGTGCCGGGTCTCTTTCAGCGAACGATGTCCG
Organism: Desulfocapsa sp.; assembly: GCA_021737265.1. Classification (GTDB taxonomy): domain Bacteria; phylum Desulfobacterota; class Desulfobulbia; order Desulfobulbales; family Desulfocapsaceae; genus Desulfocapsa. Next base: position 27,451 of record JAIPEF010000012.1, read on the forward strand.
TGATACGCAATAAAGCGGTTGATTACACCGAGGTAAGCATCCAGTTCATGTTCCATTGTCTTAATTGTTCCCTGTTATTCATTGATGGCGTCGTATTTATCCCCCTCAAGGGAGGACTGAAAAGAGTACCCTTTTTTCGGGTGAAAACTCTCCATCTGCTTCATTGCTGCATTTTTTATTTAGCCATCCTAGGTTTGAGGTTTTCACCCAAAATACGGGCATAAATACGAGTTTATCTTCATTAAATCCTGCTTTCTCAAGATATGTCCTGCAGAGCCCTGTGAATCAGAGAAGCCATATCTTCACGTCCCCTCGTTTTCTGCAATGAATCATCCTGCACTAATGTTCTAAAAAAAACTTCGCATATCCCTCGATCCTGCCGCGTCCACTCTCCAGTGTAGCCAATTTTTGCCGGTAATGCGCCCTCACCTGAGGACCCACTGTTATAATCCCTGCGTCCATGGGCCCAATTGATGATATGGGAGTAAAAAAGAAGCTGTCGATCAAGGAGCACAAAAAGAAGCTGAATGTTTTTAACCGGCCCCACCTGCACCTGCTGGGCATCCAGGCGCATACCGAGAAGTCGTGTCCCCGCCAGAAACTCTTTCCCTTTCAGGGCAGTGGTAGCAGCTCCCACTATTCCACCGAGGGTGGAAAAAATACCAAAAGAGAGACCGGCAGCAGCCACATCAATCCCTGCCCCCACAGCTGCCCCACTCAAGGCCCCCGCCATTAGGAGTTGGGACGAACTCAGCCCCAGAAACTCCCAGGTTTTCTCCGAAAAAAGGTCTTCCTGAAGAATCGACTGGGCCGGTAATTCCAGATTAAAAATATTATGTTTAAAGAGCGTTCGCATCCGCTCCTGACACGTCCTTTCAAGTCTGCGGAGAAACTGTTCATACTCCTTATGAAGACTACTTTCCAGAGCTGCCTCCTCTGCCCCGGATTTTACAGGAACACGCAGAGTATACCCTAGTGCCTCCTCCAGAAAGGCAAGGAGCAGTTCAACCACCTGATTATTGCGTCCCTCCCAATCCCTGCGAAAGGCGGTAACCACTTGATCCAATACAGGCTGCAGATCCTGGTCAATACTTTTCAGGCTCTCCAGTAATTCAATACGTTCCCGATAGGTTGCCTGACAGGAATTAAAAATCCGTATGGAATTAAAATGTTTCCTGAATTCTGCCTGCCACTGGGCAAGCCAGCCGGTCTCTTCCATCTTGCAGTTGATAATAGCCATACGGGGACAACCGGTGAGGCGCAGGATCTCCATCTCTGTCTTGTCCACGTTCCGAAGAGGACGCGAACCATCCACCACAAAGATAATACCTGCTCCCCGGAGGAGGGGTTGAAGCAACCTGCACTCATCACGGAAATCCGGGTTGTCTTCGTGGGCCGCGATAAAGTCCCGGATCAAAGTTGCATCATCTCCCCTGTATTCCTGCATCCATAGCAAAGTTTTTCGAGGATTTTGAAAACCAGGAGTATCAGTAAAGCGGATAATCTCACGGCCGTCTATAGCAACCGGAAAGGTTTGACACTCCCTGGTCTCTCCAGGCATGGGACTGATACGGACGGAATCATCTTCGGCAAGAGTGGAGAGTACGGAAGACTTACCCTCATTTGGATGACCGACTACGGCAAACTCAGGGATTGTTTGATTCATGATACATTCACCAGCGGACTCAACTGCAGGCAGGGGTCAGCGAGAGTGGCTGTTTTCTGCTGCCATATCTGCAGGTCAATTGCTGAAACCGGGGTGAAAATTGTTTCAGGTGTCGGCCTGCCCACAAGCGCTACAATGATGTGGGTTTCCTCATCACAGTTTTTACGAAGATCCTGAAAAAAACGCAGCACCTCCTGAATAGGTGGCTGCCACGCCTCCTGCAGGATTAAAAGGGGAGGACAGGGTGAACCCGGAACGTCAGGCAGCTCTGCAAAGATCACGCTGGTATCACTGTATTCCTCGTTCATTCGCACACTCTTGCCGATACTATAACCAAAGGCATGGTAACAGAGGTCCTGCAACTCTTCCGGGTCGCAGTGAGCAAACAGTTCATCGGGGATAAGTGCGAGCAGCGCTCCATTTACAGCAGTTTTCTCTGGTGTTACCAGAACTTCCTGCATCATCGCGTCACTGTCACCAACAGACGATTCCCCCTGAGACCTCTCCTGGGCCGCCTTCTGAAACCTTGTCTCAAGCCTGGGAGTGCGCAGACGGTGCAACAGTTGATTATGCTCGGCACGACCAAAAGAGACTGCGGCCAGGGCCTGTTTACGCCAAAAGATCCCGACCATAAACAGGATAATCCGAGGCAGAAGGCAGTAACAACAGATAGCAAGACAGAGAAAAGGCCACCAGGAAATCAGGTCCGCACTTGCCAGATGATAGAAACCATCTTTTAATATCATGCGACTGCCTTCGACCTGGTGCAAATTGGGATAGCTTTGAGGCCCAAGCAACCACGACCAGGGAATGGCAAGCCACTGTACAAGCCGGGCAACAAACTGGGAAGAGAGTTGAAAGGTTGACTGCCAGCCAAAGGCAAGATCCGAACTTGCCACTTTGATGAGAACTGCTGCCAATACCCCAAAATTAAAAGCTATGCCAAAGAGCTGAAAAAGCAGAAACGGGGGCCAGAATAACAGTGCGCCATAGCCTTTGCCACGGGTCCGCACAGCCGCCAGGGCGGCAGCAAACTGAGCTCTGCGTCCGCCTTCCATACTCTCAATCCCATACCTTCTCACTCTGAAAAGGAAACTGTTCAAGGCCTTATTCACAAGGGAAAGGAGGAGGGAGGAGCGTAGATCAAGACCACGCATCCGGCGAGAAGTCCAGAGAAGCAAAAAGACAAGAAGCAGCAGCAGTTGGAAACCCACAAAAACAAGAAAAAAGAGCGAAACATTCACCGGCTGCTCACCGGAATAGCTGAGAAAGGAATAGGCTGCACCACCGCCAACCCCCATGGCCAAAAAAGAAAAAACAGACCAGAACAGCCCATAGAGTTCATACCACATCCGGCCCGGGAGAAGGGCCTGTCCGCCCTGATTTTTATTTTCCCTGGTTCTTCGCTCCTGCAGCCAGCGAAAAATCAACCACTCCCGCTCCGGATCGACACCTCCAGGATCTGGAGCGATCTCCTCCAGGTACAACTTACGATCCCGATCCCGCAACGCAGCTTCCCCACTCTCTTCAGCCAGTTGTTTGTCCTGAATGAAAAAATATTCAAGATCCAGAAAATCGGGGATACGCCACAAAGGTTTCATAAAGGCAGTTAATGGTTGTTTCACTTTAGGAATTTTACTAGTAAAAGATGCACAATACCAGTTTTCAACATTGATGAAAAGAAAGTTTGGCAAGTTCGTATTTACGCCCTGTCTTTAGGGTGAAAACTGAAGACAACCGATGCCTAAATAAAAAAATGCAGCAACGAAGCAGATGGAGAGTTTTCACCCTCAACGTCGGGTATAAATACAACGCCATCAAGTTTAGTGAAGATGAATATTCCCTTACAAACAACACACAACTGGCAGGCCACTCTCCTCCTTCTCGCAACAGCAATGATCTGGGATTTTGCCTTTGTTGCCCAGCGCCAAGGCATGAAGCACATGTCACCTTTCACCTTTAATGGTGCCCGCTTTGCGGTAGGCGCTGTTTCCCTGCTCCCCATACTCCTCTTCTTCAGACGTAGCCAGACAGCCGACAAACGGGAGCCATGGTTCTCAAAAAGATTTGACCCTTTACTACTCTCTCTCTACCAGTTCCTTTCCTGCGCAACCTTAAGCCGGCTTGCAGCCCTGCAATGGAAGGATGTCACCCTGGCTGGTCTTCGGAGGGCAACGCTCCCCATCTTTTACACCGGGGTCTTCTCGGTTGGTATCGCCTACACCCTGCAGGTAGTCACCCAGAAACGGGCCCATCCCGCCCATGCCGCCATTATTATCAGCCTTGAGTCAGTTTTTGCGGTCCTGGGTGGCTGGCTGATTATCCATGAAACACTTTCACTTCGAGGATTGATCGGCTGTGGTTTGATGCTGATCGGAATGCTGGTTTCCCAACTTCTCCCCCACAACAAAGCTCATGTCCTGTGATCAGGCACCATGTGGTGCATACTGCAATTCCTGCAATGCATCTCATCACCTTGCCAGGCACCCTGCCTTTGCAGCAGCAAGGGAATTGATGGCATTTCTCGACAAAAAAAAGAGAATTGACCTGGACAAAGAAAACAAGACAGCACAGAAACAATTCCAGACAGACAGTCTCTACGGAACTGCACGAGGCAAGATGTTTGGAGTACTGACCTGTCAGACACAATGTGGTGAACAGCAGGTTTTGAAGGCTTTTTCCGGACAGTTCAATGGCCTGTGGGAAGTAGACGGCTGGGCACCGCCCCTTTTTGATGTCCTTGAATTTTATCGTCTTACAACTCCTGTGGAAAAACGGATAAAAGCACTGGGCAGGGAATTGAAGAATACAACTGACGATTCAAGCATCCGCTCCAGACTCCTGCAGGAACGAAAAACACTTTCTCAGCAGTTGATGAAAGAGATTCATGGACTTTATCGTCTCAACAATTTCAAAGGAGAACAGTGTTCCCTTGGCGATCTCTTTTATGATGGCAGTGGTATCCCCACCGGCACCGGTGACTGTTGTGCCCCCAAACTCCTCAACTTTGCAGCCATCCATGGTCTACAGCCACTGGCACTGACCGAATTTTACTGGGGAAAGACAAACAGATCAGGAACCCGCCATGAAGGGCAATTCTACTCTCCATGTGCAGAGAAATGCGGTCCTATCCTTGGATTTCTCCTTTGCGGCATTGAAAAGTAATCATGGCTGAACTCACTCTCATCCATATTGATCCAGGATTTCTGGTAGTCAACAAACCAGGTGGACTGCTGGCGGTTCCGGGGCGGGGACCGGACAAGCAGGACTGTGTTGTCAACCGGATCAAAAGCCTTTTCCCAGATTGCATCAACCAGCCTGCGGTACATCGTCTGGATATGTATACCTCGGGAATCATGCTGCTGGCAAGAAACAGTGAGACACACCGTGCACTCTCGAAACAATTTGAACAGCAGCAGGTTAAAAAAGAATATATTGCGCTGCTGGATGGAAAAGTATCTAAAAAAAAGGGGAAAATCGAACTCCCCTTCAGACTGGATCCGAAAAATCGACCATATCAGGTCTATGATCCGGTGCAGGGAAAAATGGGGACCACTCACTGGCAGAATCTTGGGGAGGAACAGGGACGATCCCGAATACTCTTCTCCCCCGTTACCGGCAGAACCCATCAACTACGCTTACATGCCGCACACAGACTGGGAATTGGTATTCCCATTGTTGGAGACTCGCTCTATGGAAACGGCCAGGATGGTGACCTCATGTTTTTGCACGCCTGCCGACTCTCCATCCTCCATCCCCTTAGCAGAGAAAGGATGGAATTTTCATCGCCCCCCCCTTGGGATTCTGCATAACACCACCGACTACAACTGAAATAATTCCAAGAGGTTCCATCACGTTCCGATCACTTATGACAGCATAAGAGAGGCTTCAATATCTCTCTTTCCAAAACTACCTGATATTACAAAAAGAAGGCACAGTAAATAGATGGGGCACGATACCCCACCTGTCATTGATTAATTTTTTGACCGTAAGTCCCATAGCAGACACAAAAGCTGTGGACAAGGTGCTGGTGCTTCCCAAATGCAAAAGGAGGAGGAACCTGAGGGTATTGTACTGCAGTTACTGATAAAAAGTGTTCACCAACTTCAGGGTACCTTTATGAAAAACACCTGGAAAATTGGAGTGGTCACAGCAGAGGCTGAGTGCCTATCAATCATTCCCCTTAAGGCACCATGAAGAAGCTTGAAACCACTCGGTGATCTGACTGGGCGACAGGGGCCTACAGACATGAAAACCCTGAAGAACATCGCACCCCAGTTCAGTCAACAAAGCCAATGTTTCCTCATCTTCCACACCCTCCGCCACAACCTTGTTGCCAATATTATGAAGCATATCAATGGTTGACTTGACGATTACCGCATTATCTTGATTATGAACCATATCAGTGACAAAGGATTTATCAATCTTGACCTCACGGGCCGGAAAGTTTTTCAGATAGGAGATGGAAGAATAGCCCGTTCCAAAATCATCAATTGACATCCTGATCCCGCTTTTTTCCAACTCTTTCACTACACTGACAACCCTCTCCCGGTTAACAACAATACAGCTCTCTGTTATTTCCAGAGTGAGATTTCGAGGGTCAACGCTCCATTTCGTCAGTATCTTTTTCACTTCATCAGGAAAATCAAGGTCATGAAGATTCTTTATCGACAGATTGACGGAAACCGAAATAGGCAGCCCCGCCTGTTGCCAGAGGGAACATTGCTCAAGGGCCTTATCCAATACAAGGCTGGTAAGGCATCTGACAAGCCCTGCCTGCTCCGCCAGGCTAATAAACCCATCCGGAAGAATCAATCCTTTTTGGGGATGTTGCCAGCGAAGAAGGGCCTCTACCCCAACCAATTCACCCTTCTGTATGGAAACCTTTGGCTGGTACTCAAGAAACATCTGATCTTGCTGCAGGGCGTCTCGTAATTCGCCAATCATGACCAGACAGTGGAATGTGGTACGGTCCAGTTCAGGTTTAAAGACCGTATAGATAACATCATTGCGCTTAGCATCATACATGGCCGTATTTGCATAGAGAACCAAGGTCTCACTGTCCATCCCATGCTCTGGATACATAGCAACACCTATGCTGATTCCCACAGTAACATTGTGACCTTTCATCATGAATGGCTTTTCAACGGTCTCGGATATTTTTTGACTGATCATCACCGCCTGGGAAAGGGGCGTGGCCGGCAGAATCAGACCAAATTTATCACCACCAAAACGTGCCAGGGTATCAGGTTCTCGGACGACCACACGCATGCGCTGCGCAACCTCCTGCAACAGGTAATCTCCATAAGAGTGTCCCAGAGAGTCATTGATCTCTTTGAATCGCACCAAATCCATGAGCAACAGCGCCAGTGGTTCCTGCTGGCGCTTGCAAACCCTAATTCCATGATCAAGCCGCTCCTCCATCAACATCCTGTTAGGGAGTCCGGTCAACTCATCGTGAAGAGCCCGGTGTAGTTCTCGCTTTGCCTGCTGTTCAATTCGACAGATGGACACCAGACTCAGGCGAACGACCAGCATGACAAATACTGAACCACTTAAGAGAATACTGGCAATAATCAGGTCCTGAGTCGTAGGTGTGGCGTTGAGGAGAATGGTGAGATAGAGGCAATAGCCAACGAGAAAAAAGAGGACCAGCCCACAGGGCCATTTCCAGCCCTTATCGCGCTGATTCTGCCTCTGGCAGATCTGCTGGGTAGGAACAAGAGAAAGTAACAGAAAGCTGATCCCCATCACTACCATACTGATTGCAATGAACTTCAAAAGATGAAATACCCTTAGTGAAGGTTACTTGAAGTATCACTCATTAGGAAAGGAGAACATGCTTTTCCATATCAACAATGCTTCTCAAGGTCAAAAAAATAAGAGACAGAACCAGCAATAAATGTAAATTTTGCAATTAATCGGTGTCTGTCCGGAAATGAATTTCAGTAAAATTAATTGAGACGGAGGAAAAAAGCCGGCTCCGGCTTGACATTCTCTAAGAAATATTTTCTCAGAAAAATAAGAAAGCAGGTTTCAGGGCTCTAAGCTTTCTTGATCCCTTCCAGTTTCCACCCCTGAGTCCCAAGGGGACGTGCCCAACTCCATTCTTCGGCAAACTTCACTGGCTCTGTCATACTGCCTGAAATTAGATCACCACTCTTGTCGTCCACGGTATAATCAAGGAGATTTGCAGTAAAAAGAACAGTAACAAAATCCTCCTCGTTTTCAGAACCGGCTCCCACAACTTCCACATTACGTATGGAAATATTTTCAAGTTTATTGATCTCTCCCCTGGCCTCCATCTCAGAAAACTGGACAGCATATTCAGAGGCAAGCTGCTCTCCTAAAAGATGGCGATAAGAAGAAATGTCACGTCGCATCCAACCGGCCTGAACTTTGAAGAAGACATCAGAGGCCACCTCGACAAAATATGCCGGATCAAAATCAGGATCCCCAATTCGAATGAGGCCCAGCCCTTCCTCCACGCTGGACACTGCCTGGTTGAGATCTCCTCCTGTACCCGTGTTGTTTCCGCCAAAGACATTGTTCTGCCGTGGAGGCGGTTGATATCCAGGTGATGCCCCTCCTCGGGGACGAACCATAGTACGCCGGAAAAAAAAATACCCCACAACACCAAGTAAAAGCAGCGGAAGTAACCCCATCCCTGAGCCACCCATGCCAAACAGGCTGCCAAAGAGCAGACCACCAATTGCACCACCAAGCAGGCCGCCGGCCAGACCTCGTCCAAACCCCGATCTCTGCTGCCCTGCCTGGGGCTGCTTTTTCTGGGCCAGAGGTGCCTGTTTTCTTGGAGTAGTGCGAAAAGATCGCCCACCAAATCGGGAACGAGCCTCAGAATAGTCGGCAATGATACCTGCCTCAACAAAACAGAGAGTAAAAAAAACGAGAAAAAAGGGCGTCAGTTTTCTCATAAAAACGAACATAAAATGCCTCCGCAGAAATAAAGTATTTAGCATAATACTAATTTTGAAAATCTAACAAAAATAGCCACTCTTGTCACCTTGAATTTGGAATTATTCACGTGCAAACAATTTTGACGCAATGCCGAACCTTTACCAGGATTTAATCTTTTACGGCTTCGACAAAGTGTGATACCTTGGAAAAAAGAAAGAGACCAGGTTCCATCATTTTCCTCATACAACACGGTACCCCATAAAATGCTGCTGATCTTCCCACCCCTTGCCAAGGCATGCGAACCACCTGCCGGTATCCCTCAACTGGCAGGCTTTCTCCGCAAAAATGGAAAGAGGTGTATGGCCTGGGATGCAAACCTCGAAGGGCAGCTGGACCTCCTTGACCGTGAACAACATCCTGCAGACACCTGGAGCAAGCGGGCGTGGAAGAACGTTCAACACAACCTTTCTAATTTGCGACACCCCACACTCTACGAAAACAATGCCCGCTACCAGAGGGCGGTACGGGATACCAACCGGGCCTTGTCGCAGAGCTGTTCCGGATCTGAAGTCAACATCACCCTGGCTGATTATCAGGATACAAGCCTTTCTCCTCACCAGAGTAAGGATCTCCTTCGGGCGGCAGATGAATATCGTAAGAATATCTTCTTTCCATTTTTCCAGAGACACCTTCCAGAACTTCTCTCTCAGATAGATGACCAATGGATTGGCATCTCCCTGAACTATCTCAGCCAAGCCCTACCAGCTTTTGCCCTTGCAGGCTATCTGAAAAAAGAACATCCGGATTTCCGCTTGATTGCTGGAGGAGGCCTCATCACCTCCTGGCTCAGCAGCCCTTCATGGAAAAATCCTTTTAGCGAACTGTTTGATCACCTAATCGCGGGACCGGGTGAGCTGCCGTTACTGAAAATCCTTCGGCAGAATCCTTCACCAAAACATCGGGCACCGGATTTTAAGGATCTACCGCTCAGCAACTATCTGGCCCCGGGTCTTATCCTTCCCTACAGCGCCTCCACCGGCTGTTACTGGAACCGATGTTCCTTCTGTCCGGAGAAGGCAGAAGGAAACCAATACATAAAACTTTCTTCAGATCAGGTTATGGATGATCTCCGCCTCCTTTGCGACACACTCACCCCTCGACTTGTTCATTTTCTTGACAATGCTGTGGCACCATCCCTGATGAAAAGGATGATCCAGCAGCCCATAGGGACAGAATGGTATGGTTTTGCACGAGTCAGTTCCGAACTCAGCAACCCTGTGTTCTGCAAAGAACTGCGAAAATCCGGCTGTATCATGCTGAAACTTGGCATTGAGTCAGGTTCCCAGGCGGTGCTTGATGCCATGGACAAGGGGATCAAGCTGCAAGTAGTTGAACAAACGCTGGCGGCTCTGAAAGATGCAGGAATCGCAAGCTATGTGTATCTCCTCTTTGGCACCCCTGCGGAAACCATCCATGAGGCTCGACAAACCTTGGATTTCACGGTTCGCAATGCCCACGGTATCGACTTTCTAAACCTCGCCGTTTTCAACCTTCCACACAACAGTGAAGAGACAAGCAGCTTGCAGATTCGTGATTATTCAAATGGTGATTTATGCCTCTACTCAGACTTTTACCACCCAAAAGGCTGGGACCGTAAGGCAGTGCGAAGGTTTTTGGCCAGTGAATTTAAAACACACCCCATAATTCGCCCTATCCTGCAGCGGGATCCTCCTTTTTTCACATCTAACCACGCCCCATTTATGTCGTATTCAAAAAACCAACAGAAGGGAAACAGATCATGAGCAAAAAAACTGTTGTGGTCATTGGTGGCGGCGCAGCAGGACTCATGGCTGCGGGTCAGGCAGCAGAGCATGGAGCAAAAGTGATCCTTCTTGAGAAAATGAAGCGTCCGGGACGCAAGATCTGTATCAGCGGAAAGGGGCGCTGCAACCTGACCAACAGTGCTCCGGTAAGTGATTTCATTGCCCATTTCGGAAAAAATGGCCGCTTCCTCCGCCAACCATTTTCCCGTTTTTTTGCCCCCGAGCTTGTGAGTTTTTTTGAAAAACACGGCCTGCCGGTGACCCTTGAGCGCGGTGGCAGATATTTCCCCAGCAGCGGCAAGGCTCCTGATATTTTGAAGGTTTTTCTTTCCTGGCTTGCAAACTTAAACGTTGAAATTCATGATAATCGTGGTGTTGAGTCACTTGTCATCGAAAACAACAGGATCCAAGCTGTTGTCACTGGACGTGAAAGAATAGTCTGTGACGCCGCAATTCTGGCCACTGGCGGAGCCTCCTACCCTGCCACCGGTTCCACTGGTGATGGATACAGACTTGCAGAAGCGGTGGGTCACACCATTGTTCCCATTCGTCCCGCCCTGGTTCCCCTTGAAATTAAAGGAGGAATTCATCCGCAACTTGCCGGTCTTGAACTTCGAAATGTCGGGGTCCGGCTCTTAATCGATGGAAAAAAGAGACGACAACTCTTTGGCGAATTGCACTTTCTTAAATATGGAGTGAGTGGCCCGACTATCCTGACGCTTAGCGGTGATGCGGTGGATGGACTGCGGGAAGGCAGGAAAGTGGCCCTGGAAGTGGATCTCAAAGCAGCCCTCAGCCGGCAAAAACTGGATGCACGCCTGATCCGTGATTTTGAAAAACGACATAGGGAAATTTTTGCGGATGTTTTACGGGGTCTGATGCCGGCACAGCTTATCCCTTTCTGCTTAGAACAGACATCCATTCCAGCGGATCGACTGGCCGGAGAGATCTCAAAGAAAGAACGAAAAAAACTCCTCCACTGGTTAAAAGATCTGGTTCTGGAGGTAAGTGGGCATCGCTCTTTCAGCGAAGCCATTGTTACTGCCGGGGGGGTACATCTTCAAGAGGTCAATCCCAGAACAATGGAATCAACGATCGTCCTGGGCTTGTATCTGGCTGGAGAAATTCTGGATCTGAATGGGAATACCGGCGGCTATAACCTTCAGGCTGCATTTTCCACCGGTTGGCTGGCAGGATGTTCTGCAGCACAAAAAGAATGCACCGAACCCCGAACGCTCAACACGGACTAGTACAGCGTAAACCTTAATTTACCGTTTAGGGTTCGTCCGTCATACCCGAGTGGAGTTATCGGGTATCCAGGAATTTAGCTACGCCCTGGATCCTCGATTACTCCCTCGAGGAGGACTTCGATGAGAAGATATAAGCCTTACAGTGTACTAGGAGCCTGACCGAAAATGCCCTTTTTCCCCAACTCTTCGTTGCTTGTGAAAAATAATGCTCGGAATATTATGTATATGCCTGTGCTTATTTTTCACAGATGC